>NZ_CP048833.1:6207230-6517592 GCF_012971725.1 Pseudomonas multiresinivorans | reverse complement strand
TGTAACTCAGTACAGGCGCTCGCGGCGGCGCTGTTCGCGCTGCACTTTCTTGGCGTGACGCTTAACAGCGGCAGCGGCCTTGCGCTTACGCTCGGCGGTCGGCTTTTCGTAGAACTCACGGCTACGGACTTCGGCCAGTACGCCTGCTTTTTCGCAGGAGCGCTTGAAACGACGCAGAGCTACGTCGAAGGGTTCGTTCTCTTTAACTTTGACGGCGGGCATCCAGGTCGTACCTTCAATGATTACCGGAGGATTTATCGCGCTCCTGACGGTTGTTCGGAGTCGGCGGTTTTCAAGGGTTGCGGATATTAAACGTTCGGAAGGAGGAATGCAAAGCCTCCGATCGAAAAGCACTGGTCCGAAGCCCAGCCGGCGATTATGATGCGCGGCTTCAATTTTGCCCAGAGAAAAGGCTCAAACCCATGCTAGTGCTGGGGTTGGAAACCTCCTGCGACGAGACCGGCGTCGCCCTGTACGACAGCGAAAAGGGCCTGCTGGCCGACGCGCTGTTCAGCCAGATCGACCTGCATCGCGTATACGGCGGCGTGGTTCCCGAGCTGGCGTCCCGTGATCACGTCAAGCGCATGCTGCCGCTGATTCGCCAGGTACTGGACGAGTCCGGCCGCACCGCCGAAGACATCAACGCCATTGCCTACACCGCCGGCCCGGGCCTGGTGGGCGCGCTGCTGGTAGGCGCTTCCTGCGCCCAGGCCATGGCGTTCGCCTGGGGCATACCGGCCGTCGGCGTGCACCATATGGAAGGCCACCTTCTGGCTCCCATGCTGGAAGAACAGCCGCCGAAGTTTCCGTTCGTCGCGTTGCTGGTATCTGGCGGCCACACCCAATTGGTTCGGGTGGATGGCATTGGCCGTTACCAGGTACTCGGCGAGTCGGTGGACGACGCTGCCGGCGAGGCCTTCGACAAGACTGCCAAGCTGCTCGGCCTGGCCTATCCCGGTGGTCCGGAGATCGCCCGTCTGGCCGAGCGCGGCACCGCGGGTCGCTTTGTTTTCCCAAGGCCGATGACCGATCGTCCGGGACTGGATTTCAGCTTCAGCGGCCTCAAGACCTTTGCGCTGAACACCTGGCAGCGCTGCGTCGCTGAAGGTGATGACAGCGAACAGACCCGCTGCGATATCGCCCTGGCGTTCCAGACTGCGGTGGTCGAGACCCTGACCATCAAGTGCAAGCGCGCGCTCAAGCAGACTCACCTGAAAAGCCTGGTCATCGCCGGCGGTGTCAGCGCCAACCAGGCGCTGCGTCAGCATCTGGAAAAGATGCTCGGCGAAATGAAGGGCCAGGTGTTCTACGCTCGCCCGCGCTTCTGCACCGATAACGGCGCGATGATCGCCTATGCTGGCTGCCAGCGGCTGGTGGCGGGGCAGCAGGATGGCCCATCGATCGGCGTCCACGCGCGTTGGCCAATGGAGTCGCTGCCAGCGATCTGAATAATGAAGCTGCAAACGACGCGGCGCATGCTCTGAGCGGCATGGGCCGTTTTTTCGCTTGCAGCGCGGTACGCGGGCCGGGAAGCTCGCGGCTCTAGAAGTGACGCTCGCGTCCGGCGATGAGATCGCGCAGGTTGCTACGGTGACGCCAGACAATCAGGCCGGTGAGCGCGGTCATCGGCAGCAGCGCCGACGGCTCCTGCCAGGCCAGCAGCGGCAGCGTCAGCGGCGTGGCGACCAGGGAAGCGAGCGAGCTGGTACGCGACAGCTTGAAAGTCACCAGCCAGGCGACTGCCGCGAGCAGGGCAGCTGGCGGGTAAAGCGCCAGCAGCATGCCGGCGGCGGTGGCGACGCCCTTGCCGCCGCGGAAGTTGAAGTACAGCGGGTAGAGGTGACCGATCACCGCCGCCAGCCCGACCCAGGCCTGCTGCATGTCGGACAGGCCGAGCAGGCGGGCGATGAGGACGGGCAGCAGCCCCTTGGCGAGATCGCCGAGCAGGGTGAGGATGGCGATCTTCTTGCCGGCCAGGCGCAGCATGTTGGTGGCGCCGGGGTTGCCCGAGCCGCTGGCGCGCGGGTCGGCAGTGCCGAACAGGCGACTGAGGAGTACCGCGAAGGACAGTGATCCGAGCAGGTAGGCGAGGATCGCCAAGAACCAGAACATGGTTTCCACCGGAGACGAGGTCGTTTCCGATTCTAACGGGGCGCCGGCCGCTTGTCGTGTCGCCTTGGAGCATGCAGTCAGTGGACAGAGTTTTCATCGAGGGGCTGGAAGTGGACACCGTGATCGGCGTCTACGACTGGGAACGGGGCATCCGGCAGTGCCTGCGCCTGGACCTGACGCTGGGCTGGGACAACCGCCCGGCGGCGGCCGACGACGATATCGCCAAGGCCCTGGACTACGCCGTGCTCTCCGAGCGGGTCATGGCCTTCGCCCGTGACGCGCACTTCCAACTGGTGGAGACCTTCGCCGAGCGCCTCGCCGAGTTGTTGATGACCGAATTCGGTATCCAGTGGCTGCGCCTGAAGGTCACCAAGCCTGGCGCCGTTGCCGCCGCTATCGGCGTGGGTGTGGAGATCGAACGCGGATGCCGCTGACGACGGTCTACCTCGGGCTGGGCAGCAACTTCGACCGGGAGCAGCACCTGCTCGCGGGGCTGGAGGCGCTGGACGAGTTCCTCGAGGATATCCGCTGTTCGCCGGTGTTCGAGAGTGAGCCGGTGGGTATCCGCAGCGGTCCCTTCTACAACTTCGTGATTGTGGCGCGCACCGACCTGCCGCTGGCGGAGTTGAGCCTGCGGCTCAAGCACATCGAGGCGGACAACGGCCGCTATGCGCCGGAGCGCAAGGGCCTGCCGCTGGATATCGACGTATTGCTGTACGGCGATCTGCATGGCGAGTTCGATGGCCTGACGCTGCCGCGTGCGGAAGTGCTGAAGAACGCCTTCGTGCTCTGGCCGTTGGCGTTGCTGGCTCCCGAGGTGAAGCATCCGGGGGCTCAGCGTTCGTTCGCTGAGCTCTGGTCGGACGCGCAGATCGCCCAGAAGCTTTGGCCGGTTCCCTTCCAGTGGCGGGGCGCTGAGCTGACGCCGGCGGCGCTGATCGGGGCGCACCCGGCGCCGTAATGGCTTTTCTGTAGGAGCGAGCTTGCTCGCGAACGATGTATCCGGTGACGCCAGCGCTGGGCGGGTTCGCGAGCAAGCTCGCTCCTACAAGAAAGAGCATTCCGCCGTTTCAGGTGACGTGGTTTTCCTTGTAGGCCTTCAGGGCGTTCAGACGCTCGCGCTTGAGCGCTTCGCCCAGCTCCGCCCCCTTGTATCCCTTCTCCAGCAGCGGCTGCACTGCGACCGCGCGTGCGGCTTGCGCTGCGCCGCGCAAGTATTCCGCCTGCGGGTAGTCGCGATCTTCCAGCCCATGGCGGCCGCGGGCGTCCATCTCGCTGGCGGCGAGAAACTCCTCGAAGCGTTGCGGCCGGCGATACACGTCGAAGGACTGCAGCAGCTCGAGGATGGTATTCGGCCGCAGCTCCAGCGCACGGTGGCAGTGGGTGTGGTACTCGCCGACCAGTCGCGCCAGCTCCTGGCAGTCCCGTGGGACCTTGAAGCGCGTATTGATCGCGTCGATCAGCGGCAGGCCCAGATGTTCGTGGGCGTGGTGTTTGGGCCAGTCTTCCTCGCGGGTTTCGCCCTTGCCGACGTCGTGCACCAGGCAGGCCCAGCGCACGCTGAGCGGCTGGTCATGTTTAGCGCACTCACGCAGCACGGCCAGCACGTGTTCGCCGGTGTCCACTTCCGGATGATGCTGCGGCGGTTGCGGCACGCCGAACAGGCCGTCCACTTCCGGCATCAGCACGGCGAGGGCGCCGCAGTCGCGCAGGACCTGGATGAACACGTCCGGGCGCGATTCCATCAGGGCACGGGAGATTTCCTTCCAGCTGCGTTCGGCAGTCAGTGCTTCCAGCTCTCCGGATTCCGACAGTTCCCGCATCAGTGCCAGGGTTTCCGGCGCCACGCTGAAACCCAGGGGGGCGTAGCGCGCAGCAAAGCGGGCGACGCGCAGCACGCGCAGCGGGTCTTCGGCGAAGGCCGGGGAGACGTGGCGAAGCAGGCGGGCTGCAAGGTCTTCCTGGCCGTGGTACGGGTCGACGACGTTGCCGTGGTCATCTTCGGCCATGGCGTTGATGGTCAGGTCGCGGCGAATCAGATCGTCTTCGAGGGTGACCTCGGGGCTGGCGTAGAAGGTGAAACCACCGTAGCCGCGCCCGCTTTTGCGTTCGGTGCGGGCGAGGGCGTATTCCTCGCCGGATTTCGGGTGGAGGAACACCGGGAAGTCGGCGCCCACCGGGCGGTAGCCCTGGGCGAGCATCTCGTCGGCGCTGGCGCCGACCACCACCCAGTCGGTGTCGCTGAAGGGGATGCCGAGCAGGCGGTCGCGCACGGCGCCGCCCACCTTGTAGATCTGCATGAAGCTGTCTCCTGTTCTGGGGGATAGCTTCGGGGTTTGTGGCGGGTGGGGCAAGCGTGGCGGGGTGTTGGCCGTGCTCGTAGGAGCGGACTCTGTCCGCGATAGGTCCGCATCGCGCCGGATATCATCGCGGACGAAGTCCGTTCCTACGCGGTGCGGCGTTACGGCGTGGCGGCGGGAATCTGTTGGACGAGGGCGCCGATGGCATCCTGCAGGAGTGTCGCGCTGGCGTGGGCGGGGCTGAGGCCGGTGCTGACGGTGCCTTCCCACAGGGTCCGTTCCTGCGCATCGGTCAGGCGCAGGCGCAGGGTGCCGGTCTCGTCGCGCAGACGATGAATGGCGAGATAGGGGCCCAGCGGATTGGGCGGAGGTGTATCGACCTTGAATTCCAGCGGTGCGTCCTGCAGCGCCAGCCAGTAGTAGACGCGGAGCTGTGGGGTAGCGCTTTCGCGGTAGCCGCGCTCGATCAGGCCCTGGCGCACCTGGGCGTTGATCAGGGGATAACGGCTGCGGTAGGGCAGGGCGTCGACGGCGTTTTCCGGCGGCATCAGCTGGAAGTCGCGCAGCCCGGCCAGGCGCGCATCGGCGGCATACGCGACCTGGGCGTGGGGGACGGGGTTGCTGCAGGTCGCGACAGCGAGGCAGAGCAGGAGAATGGCGAACAGACGCATGGCGGTCTCCAGCGGGGTTGCCGCCATGCTTGTCACGCCTGCTGCCCCGGTCAACCGATCAAATGGGTGGGATGATCAGGTCGAGCCGGGGGTAACCCTCCTCGCTGTCGCGTTCACCCTTTGGGGGCATGTGGAAGGTGTTGACGATGTTCTCGCCCTGCAGGGTTTCCAGGTGGATATCGAAGCCCCACAGGCGGTGCAGGTGCTTGAGCACGTCGTCGGTGGATTCGCCCAGCGGTTTGCGGTCGTGCTGCTGGTGGCGCAGGGTCAGCGAGCGGTCACCGCGGCGGTCGACATCCCAGATCTGGATGTTCGGTTCACGATTGCCGAGGTTGTACTGCGCAGCCAGGGTTTCGCGGATCTTGCGATAGCCGTCGTCGTCGTGAATGGCGTCGACCAGCATGTCGTCCTTCTGGTCGTCGTCAAGAATGCTGAACAGCTTGAACTCGCGAATCACCTTGGGCGAGAGGAACTGCAGGATGAAACTCTCGTCCTTGAAGCTCTTCATGGCGAACTTGATGGTGGCCAGCCAGTCGCTGCCGGCGATGTCCGGGAACCAGCGCTTGTCTTCCTCGGTGGGGTGTTCGCAGATGCGGCGGATGTCGCGGTACATGGCGAAGCCCAGCGCGTAGGGGTTGATGCCGCTGTAGTAGGGGCTGTCGAAGCCGGGCTGGTAGACCACGCTGGTGTGGTACTGGAGGAACTCCATCATGAAGCCGTCGCTGACCAGCCCTTCGTCGTAGAGGTCGTTGATCAGGGTGTAGTGCCAGAAGGTCGCCCAGCCCTCGTTCATCACCTGGGTCTGGCGCTGCGGGTAGAAGTACTGCGCCACCTTGCGCACGATGCGCACGATTTCGCGCTGCCAGGGTTCCAGCAGCGGGGCGTTCTTCTCGATGAAGTAGAGGATGTTTTCCTGCGGCTCGCTGGGATAGCGGGCCAGACCCTGTTCCTTGTCCTTGCCGGTGGCCTTGGGAATGGTCCGCCAGAGGTCGTTGACCTGGCGCTGGATCTGCTCCTCGCGCTCCTTCTGGCGCTGCTTCTCTTCCTCGGCGGAGATCGGGTAGGGCCGCTTGTAGCGGTCCACGCCGTAGTTCATCAGGGTGTGGCAGGAGTCCAGCAGGTCTTCCACGGCGTCGATGCCGTAACGCTCCTCGCACTTGTTGATGTAGGACTTGGCGAACACCAGGTAGTCGATGATCGAGGTGGCGTCGGTCCAGGTGCGGAACAGGTAGTTGCCCTTGAAGAAGCTGTTGTGCCCGTAGCAGGCGTGGGCGATCACCAGCGCCTGCATGCACTGGGTGTTCTCCTCCATCAGGTAGGCGATGCACGGGTCGGAGTTGATCACGATCTCGTAGGCCAGGCCCATCTGACCGCGCTTGTAGTTCTTTTCCGTGCTGAGGAAGTGCTTGCCGTAGGACCAGTGGTTGTAACCGATGGGCATGCCGACGGAGGCGTAGGCATCCATCATCTGCTCGGCGGTGATGACCTCAATCTGGTTGGGGTAGGTGTCCAGCGCATAACGTTCGGCGAGACGACTGATCTCGCGGTCGTACTGCTGGATCAGCTCGAAGGTCCACTCCGAGCCGGTGGCGATCGGCTGGCGCTTGCTCATGCGACGAGCCTCCTCTGGAACAGCTCGCGGAACACCGGGTAGATGTCCGAGGCGGAGACGATCTGCTGCTGGGCGAAGCTGTCCTCGAAGGTGTCGCGGATCTTCTCGTACTCGAACCACAGCGCCTGGTGTTCGCGCGGGGTGATCTCGACGTAGGTGTAGTACTGGACGAACGGCATGATCTGCTTCATCAGGATGTCGCGGCAGACCGGCGAGTCGTCGTTCCAGTTATCGCCGTCCGAGGCCTGGGCGGCGTAGATGTTCCATTCGTTGGTGGGATAGCGCTCGGCCATGACTTCCTGCATCAGCTTCAGCGCGCTGGAAACGATGGTGCCGCCAGTCTCGCGGGAATAGAAGAACTCTTCCTCGTCCACTTCGCGGGCGCTGGTGTGGTGGCGGATGAACACCACTTCGATCTTCTCGTAGTTCCGCTTGAGGAACAGGTAGAGCAGGATGAAGAAGCGCTTGGCGATGTCCTTGGTGGCCTGGGTCATGGAGCCCGAGACGTCCATCAGGCAGAACATCACGGCCTTGGAGGTCGGGTTGGGCTGCTTCACCAACAGGTTGTACTTGAGGTCGAAGGTATCCAGGAACGGCACCTTGTCGATGCGTGCGCGCATGCCGGCGATCTTCTGCTCCAGCTCCTGGATATCGCCTAGGTTGTCCGGCTCTTCGCGCTTGAGGCGATCCAGTTCCGCCACCGCGGCCCGCAGCTTGCCGCGGGTGGAACCGGAGAGGGCGATGCGCCGGGCGTGGGCCGAGCGCAGCGTGCGGACGATATTGATGCGCGAGGGGTTGCCCTCGTTGCTGATGCCGGCGCGCACGGTCTTGAAGGTATCGCTGCCGGTGAGATGCCGCTTGATCAGGTTGGGCAGTTCCAGGTCCTCGAACATGAAGTCGAGGAACTCTTCCTGGGTGATCTGGAAGACGAATTCGTCCATCCCCTCACCCTGGTTGCTGGCCTTGCCGGCGCCGCGCCCACCGCCGCCGCCCTGAGGACGGGGAATGTGTTCGCCGGTGGTGAATTCCTTGTTGCCGGGGTGAACGACGGTCTGCTTGCCGCCGCGGCCGTGGTGGAGGACCGGTTCGTCGATATCGCGGCCGGGAATGCTGATCTGCTCGCCATGTTCCATATCGGTGATGGAGCGGCGGCTGACAGCCTCCTCGACGGCCTTCTTGATGTGTTCGCGGTAACGCCGCAGGAAGCGCTGGCGGTTCACCGTGCTCTTGTTCTTGCCGTTCAGACGCCGGTCGATGACGTAGCTCATGAATGCTCCTCAGGGCCTGCTGCGAAGCGGAACGACCGCCTCGGACAGGTCCGAATGCGACGGCGACCGGCGCGGCGGGGAATCCCGCCGCGCCGATGGCAGACTACTGCGACTTGCGAACCCGCAGATACCATTCCGACAGCAGGCGCACCTGCTTCTCGGTGTAGCCGCGCTCGACCATGCGTTTGACGAAGTCGTTGTGCTTCTGCTGATCCTCCTTGCTCGCCTTGGCGTTGAAGCTGATGACCGGCAGCAGGTCCTCGGTGTTGGAGAACATTTTCTTCTCGATCACTACGCGCAGCTTCTCGTACGACAGCCAGCTGGGGTTCTTGCCGTTGTTGCCGGCGCGGGCGCGCAGGACGAAGTTGACGATCTCGTTGCGGAAGTCCTTCGGATTGCTGATGCCAGCCGGCTTCTCGATCTTCTCGAGCTCCTCGTTGAGGGCGGCGCGGTTGAGGATCTCGCCGGTTTCCGGGTCGCGGTATTCCTGGTCCTGGATCCAGAAGTCGGCGTACAGCACGTAGCGGTCGAAGATGTTCTGACCGTACTCGCTGTAGGACTCCAGGTACGCAGTCTGGATTTCCTTGCCGATGAACTCGACATAGCGCGGCGCCAGGTATTCCTTCAGGAAGCGCAGGTAGCGTTCGCGGGTTTCCGGTGGGAATTGTTCCTGCTCGATCTGCTGTTCCAGCACGTAGAGCAGGTGCACCGGGTTGGCGGCCACTTCATGCGGGTCGAAGTTGAACACCTTGGAAAGTATCTTGAAGGCGAAACGGGTGGAAAGCCCGGCCATGCCTTCGTCGACGCCCGCCGTGTCGCGGTATTCCTGGATCGACTTGGCCTTGGGGTCGGTGTCCTTGAGGTTCTCGCCGTCGTAGACGCGCATCTTCGAGTAGATGTTGGAGTTTTCCGGCTCCTTCAGGCGCGACAGCACGGAGAACTGCGAAAGCATCTTCAGGGTGTCCGGCGCGCAGTGGGCGTGCGCCAGGGAGCTGTTGATCAGCAGCTTGTCGTAGATCTTGATCTCGTCGGAGACGCGCAGGCAGTACGGCACCTTGACGATGTAGATCCGGTCGATGAACGCCTCGTTGTTCTTGTTGTTGCGGAAGCTGTGCCATTCCGATTCGTTGGAGTGGGCGAGGATGATGCCGCTGTAGGGCAGGGAACCGAGGCCTTCGGTGCTGTTGTAGTTACCTTCCTGGGTCGCGGTGAGCAAGGGGTGCAGGACCTTGATCGGCGCCTTGAACATCTCGACGAACTCCATCAGGCCCTGGTTGGCCCGGCACAGCGCGCCCGAGTAGCTGTAGGCGTCGGCGTCGTTCTGCGGGAATTCTTCCAGCTTGCGGATATCCACCTTGCCGACCAGCGCGGAGATGTCCTGGTTGTTTTCATCCCCGGGTTCGGTCTTGGCGATGGCGATCTGGTTGAGGATCGAGGGGTGCAGCTTGACCACACGGAACTGACTGATGTCGCCGCCGAATTCGTTGAGGCGTTTGGTCGCCCAGGGTGACATCAGCGAGCGCAGGTAACGGCGCGGGATGCCGTAGTCCTCCTCGAGGATGGCGCCGTCCTCATCCGGATTGAACAGCCCCAGGGGCGATTCGAACACCGGCGAGCCCTTGATCGCATAGAAGGGCACGTGCTCCATCAGTTGCTTGAGCTTTTCGGCGAGGGAGGATTTACCGCCACCGACCGGTCCCAGGAGGTAAAGGATCTGTTTCTTTTCTTCCAGGCCCTGTGCGGCGTGGCGGAAGAAGGAGACGATCTGGTCGATGCACTCTTCCATGCCATGGAAGTCGGCAAAGGCCGGATAACGGCGGATTACCTTGTTGGAGAAGATTCGCGACAGGCGGGAATCGACGGACGTGTCGAGTAGTTCAGGCTCGCCGATGGCCATCAGCATCCGCTCGGCGGCGGTGGCATAGGCGATCTTGTCTTGCTTGCAGATGTCCAGGTACTCCTGGAGGGAGTACTCCTCTTGACGGGTCGCTTCGAAGCGTTCCTGGAAGTGACTGAAAATGCTCATGACGTCTCCTCGCTCGATGCATGGAGCCGGCGCCGGATCGGTCTGTGCGGGTGCGGTCGGGCTGCCAGTGTTACCGGCGAGAATCCCCCAGAACTCCAACGGAACCTGGCGACTGCCCTGATCCGCCCCAATGGTCACTGCCGATTAACCGGAAGCCGGTGTGCCGGCTCTCCCTTTTTTGGATGGCCTGAGGGAAAGGATAGTTCGTTCTTTGATGTGTAAAGGACGAAAGAGCGAGAAGTTACAGATTTTTTGAAGGGGCTAATCCGCCCCTTTCGTAGGGGCTTTCAGTCGGAGCCGCCTGCGCTGGTATCCGCGGGATAGACGCTGCGCCACAGCTCGAAGCCGCCGTCGAGGCTGTAGACCTCGGAGAAGCCCTGCTGGACGAAATAGGCCGCCGCACTCTGGCTGGAATTGCCGTGGTAGCAGACCACGACCAGCGGCGCGTCCATGTCGGCCTCGCGGATGAAGTCAGCCACCGAGTAGTTGTCGATGTGCCGCGAGCCGCTGATATGGCCCAGCGCATAGCTCTGTGGGTCGCGTATGTCGACGACCTGGGCACCGCTTTCGCGCAGTTGCTGGGCCAGGTCGGGGGCAATGCGCTTGAAGTCGCTCATGGGTAGTACCTCGCAAGGCGCGGAGCCTGTGGCCCCGCTGCAATCATTCTGGTTTATCGGCGCAGCTGCACTGGATGCGCTCGAAGGTATCGACGTTCATCAGCGTCATGCTGCCGCCCCATACACAGCCGGTGTCCAGGGCGAACAGGCCGGGGACGTCGCACTGGCCTTCCAGCGCGGCCCAGTGGCCGAAGATGATCTTGCGCCCGGCGGCCTTGCGCTCGGCATAGCTGAACCACGGCGCGTAGCCGGGCGGCGCGGTGTCCAGGCCTTCCTTGGACTTCAGGTCGAGTTTGCCGTCCGGGGTGCAGAAGCGCATGCGCGTGAAATAGTTGGTGATCACCCGCAATCGCGCGATGCCGTTCAGCTTCTTGTCCCACTTGGCCGGCTCGTTGCCGTACATGCCATCGAGGAACATCGGCAACTGGGTGTCGTCGCGCAGCGCGGCTTCGACTTCGGCAGCGCGCTGCAGGGCCTTGTCGATGTCCCATTGCGGCGGGATGCCGGCGTGTACCAGGGTGATGTCGCGAGCGGCGTCGTGATGGACCAGCGGCATCTGTCGCAGCCATTCGATCAGTTGTGCGCAATCGGGTGCCTCGACGATCTCGCGCAGGGTGTCGTTCTTCTTCAGGCGCTCGGCGTTGTAGGCCACGGCGATCAGGTGCAGATCATGGTTGCCCAGCACACAGACCAGCGACTCGCGCATGCCATGGAGGAAGCGCAGGGTTTCCAGCGACGCGGGGCCGCGATTGACCAGGTCGCCGACCAGCCAGAGCTTGTCCTGGGCGGGGTCGAACTTCACCTGCTCCAGCAGGCACTTGAGCGGTTCCAGACAGCCCTGCAGGTCGCCTACGGCATAGGTGGCCATCAGTGCAGCGCCCCGGGGACGGCGAGGCGGAACGCCGGGATCTCGGCATCGAAGTGGTGGCCGTCGGTGGCGACCATCTGGTAGCTGCCGTGCATGCTGCCGACCTTGGTCGCCATCACGGTGCCGCTGGTGTAGGTGTGGCTGGCACCCGGCTCGATCAGCGGCTTTTCGCCAACGACGCCGGCGCCGCGCACTTCCTGCACGTGGCCATCGCCGTCGGTGATGATCCAGTGGCGGGTCAGCAGCTTGGCGGCCAGCTCGCCGTGGTTGTGGATGGTCACGGTATAGGCGAACACGTAGCGCTGCTGCTCCGGCTGCGATTGCTCGGGCAGGTGGCGGGTGGTGACGCTGACGCTGACCTGGTAGCGGGGATCGCTCATGCGCTCGGTCCTTGCTCGGCTTCCGGGTTGGTTTCGCTGTAACGGTTAGCCAGGCTGACGAAATCGGCGACGCTCAATTGCTCCGGACGCAGGGTCGGGTCGACGCCGGCGGCTTCGATGTCCTCGACGCTCATCAGCGTACGCAGGGTGTTGCGCAGGGTCTTGCGACGCTGATTGAAGGCTTCGCGGACGATGCGTTCCAGCACGCGGTGATCCTTGGCCGGATGGGGCGGTTCAGCGTAGGGCACCAGGCGCACGATGGCCGACTCGACCTTGGGCGGCGGGTTGAACGCACCGGGGCCGACGGTGAACAGATAATCCACCCGGCAGAAGTACTGCACCATGATCGACAGGCGGCCCCAGTCGCCGTTGCCCGGCTCGGCGGCCAGGCGCTCCACCACTTCCTTCTGCAGCATGAAGTGCATGTCCTGGATGAGCGAGGCATGGTCCAGGAGATGGAAGATCAGCGGGGTGGAGATGTTGTAGGGCAGGTTGCCGACCACGCGCAGCTTGTCCTCGGGGGAGGCGACGAGGCTGGAGAAGTCGAACTTCATCGCATCGCCCTGGTGCAGGCTGAAGTTGGGCTTGAGGCCAAAGCGCCATTTCAGTTGCGGGATCAGGTCCAGGTCCAGCTCAATCACGTCGAGCTTCGCGCCGCTGTCCACCAGGCCCTCGGTCAGGGCGCCCTGGCCTGGGCCGATCTCCAGCAGGTGCTGGCCTTCCTTGGCGGCGATGGCGCGGAGGATCTTGTGGATCACCCCGGCGTCATGCAGGAAGTTCTGCCCAAAGCGTTTACGGGCGCGGTGCTGGAAGAGTTCGGACATCGAAGGCTCCGGAGAGCAGCCGGGCGCCCGAGGCGGCCGGCTGGAGGCGGAAAAACCATCAGTTTACCAGTCCGCGACGGCCAGCACGAAACGCTGGCCGAACGGAATGCTGCTGATCAGCCTTTCGCGGCGCCGGCTTCGGCCATCTGGTAGGCGGTTTCCAGGGCAACCTGCAGGCTGCCGCTGTCGATCTGGCCGGTGCCGGCGAGGTCCAGCGCGGTGCCGTGGTCCACCGAGGTGCGGATGATCGGCAGGCCCAGCGTTACGTTCACTGCTGCACCGAAGCCCTTGTACTTGAGCACTGGCAGCCCCTGGTCGTGGTACATGGCCAGTACCGCGTCGCAGTGTTCAAGGTGCTTGGGGGTGAACAGCGTGTCGGCCGGCAGCGGGCCGATCAGTTGCATGCCCTCGGTGCGCAGGCGCTCCAGGGTCGGCTCGATCACGTCGATTTCCTCGTGGCCGAGGTGGCCACCTTCGCCGGCATGGGGGTTCAGGCCGCAGACCAGGATGCGCGGGTTGGCCAGGCCGAACTTGTCGCACAGATCAGCATGCAGGATGCGGGTGACTCGCTCCAGGCGATCCGGGGTGATGGCATCGGCGATCTGCCGTAGCGGCAGGTGAGTGGTCACCAGGGCGACGCGCAGGCCGCGGGTGGCGAGCATCATCACTACCTGGGCGGTGCGGGTGAGATCCGCGAGGAACTCGGTATGGCCGGAGAAGGCGATGCCGGCTTCGTTGATGACGCCCTTGTGCACGGGGGCGGTGATCATTCCGGCGAAATGCCCGTCCAGGCAGCCCTGGCCGGCGCGGGTGAGGGTCTCCAGCACATAGGCGGCGTTGGCCTGGTTCAGCTTGCCCGGTTCCACCGGCGCTGCCAGCGGGGTGTCCCAGACATAAAGGCTGCCGGCCGGAGCGGCGACATCGGGCCAGCGGCCCGGGCCCACTTCCTGCAGGTCGATGTTCAACCCCAGCAGTGCGGCACGCTCTGCCAGCAGTTCGCGACTGGCGACGGCGACCAGCGGATGCGGTTGGGTTTCACGGGCCAGCAGCAGGCAGAGGTCGGGACCGATGCCGGCGGGCTCGCCGGGAGTGAGGGCGAAAAGGTGGGAAGTACTCATGGACGACTCTCGAATCAGGATTTACCGCGGATGTTCCTACTCTACGACGAAGCCTCCGGCAGGCAAAAAGAAACCCGGCCATGGCCGGGTTTCTTCGTAGCGACTCGCGCTGCTTACTGCTTGATCTCGACGTAGGCTTCGTCGCGGATCTGGCGCAGCCAGGCCTGCAGTTCCTCGTCGTACTTGCGTGCGCGGAGGGTCTGGGCGGCTTGTTGCTCGCGGAACTTGTCGCTGCTGTCGGTGGCTCGACGGCCGAGGACTTCCAGCACGTGCCAGCCGAACGGCGAGCGGAACGGCTTGGTCACCTGGCCTTGCGGCGCGTTGTTCATCACGTCGCGGAATTCCGGTACCAGGGATTCCGGGTCGACCCAGTTGAGGTCGCCGCCGTTGAGCTTGGAGCCCGGGTCTTCGGAGAATTTCTTCGCCAGGTCGCTGAAGCTCTCGCCGGCCTGGATGCGCTCGTAGAGCTTCTCGGCCAGGCGCTGGGTTTCTTCTTCGCTGCGAATCTCGCTGGGCTTGAGCAGGATGTGGCGGACGTGAACTTCGTCACGCAGCATCTTGCTGCCACCGCGCTTCTCTTCCAGCTTGATGATGATGAAGCCGCCTGGGGTGCGGACCGGTTCGGTCACGTCGCCCACGGCCAGGGTGCCAACCATGCTGTCGAACGGCGAGGGCAGCTGGGCGGCCTTGCGCCAGCCAATCTCGCCGCCTTCCAGGGCGTTGTCGCCGGCCGAGCGGGAGACCGCCAACTGGCCGAAGTCCGCGCCCTGCTTGAGCTGCTGGTACATTTCCTGGGCCTGGCGAGCGGCAGCCTGCACCGTCTCGGGCGAGGCGCTGTCGGGCACCGGGATCAGGATATTGGCCAGGCGGTATTCTTCCGAGAGCTGGATCTTGCCCAGGTCGGAGGCGAGGAAGTTCTGTACTTCCTGCTCGCTGACCTGGATGCGCTCGGCCACACGGCGCTGGCGCACGCGGCTGATGATCATCTCGCGGCGCACCTGCTCGCGGGCCTCGTCATAGGACAGGCCATCGTGGGACAGGGCGGCACGGAACTGGTCCAGGCTCATGTTGTTGCGCTGGGCAATGGTGCCCATGGCCTGGTTCAGCTCTTCATCGGTAATGCGCACGCCGGAGCGGTCACCGATCTGCAGCTGGATGTTCTCGATGATCAGACGCTCGAGCACCTGCTGGGTCAGCACGTGCTCGGGCGGCAGCGGCGCACCGCGCTTCTGGATGGTTGCACGGACTTCGTGCAGGCGCTGGTCCAGCTGGCTCTGCATCACCACGTCGTTGTCGACGATGGCGACCACACGGTCCAGCGGAACCACTTCGGCGTGCACGACGGAACTTGCCAACAGCGCGCCCAGCATCAGCGGGCGCAGGGCCTTACATAGCATTGTCTTCACGTTGACGATAACCCTGGATACCTTGGTCGAGGAAGCCTTCCACCTGGTTGCCAACCACGCCGCCAAGGCCTTTCAAGATGATTTGAAGGAATACACCGCGGTCGGCCTTGGACGTGGAGGTCACGAATTCCTCGTCGTCGTAGTCGACCCAGTAGCGATTGATCAGGCGCAGCTTCCAGCAGCAGCTGTCGTACTCGAAGCCACCGAAGGCTTCCAGCGTGCGGCTCTGGTTGTAGTCGAACTGCCAGCGGCCGATGGCGGCCCACTGCGGAAGGACGGGCCAGATGAACGAGAGATCATGCTGTTCGATCTTGTACTCGTCGCTGCCGTATTCGAACTGGCCAGTGTTCGGGTTGAAGCGCTTGCTGTCCGCACGGTAGCGGTAGCCGGCGTTCAGCACCTTGCGAGGATCGGCTTCGGGCTGATAGTGGAACATCAGGTTGCCGTTGTCGGTGTGGTTCGTGTTCGGGTTCCAGTTGAAGTCCGAGCTGGCGAACCAGTCATGGTTGAAGCGATAGATGCCGGTGAGCGCGTAGGGTGAACGCCAGGTATCGGCATCCGGGTTCTTCGCACCGGTGGCGCGCAGGTCCTCTTCGGTCAGGCCCGGCAGCTGTACACGGCGGTCGCTGAAGTAGTAGATCTGGCCAGCGGCGATGTAGGCGCGCTCGAAGCCATCGTCCTCGATGAAGCGCGAACCCACACCGAGCGACAGCTGGTTGGCATCCCCGATGCGGTCACGGCCGGTGAAGCGGTTTTCACGCCACAGCGAGTCGTAGCTGAAGGTGAACTCGCCGGTATCGAAGGTCGGCAGGTTGTCCTGGTCCTTGTACGGGACGTACAGATACATCGCCCGTGGCTCCAGGGTCTGGCGGAACTTGGTACCGCCAAAGGTGGTGTCGCGATCGAAATACAGGCCGCTGTCGAGCTTGGCCAAGCCCAGCGAGCGATCCGGGCTGCTTTCGAACTCACGGTTGCCTGTGTTGATGGTCGGATTGGCGAGGTCGGCCTTACCCTGGCTGTCCAGGTCGAGGTCGTATTTGGTGTACATCGCCTTGACGGTCGGAGTCATGAAGCCCCAACTGCGGTTCATCGGCAGGCTGACGCCCGGTTCGGCGTGGAAGCGATCACCCGTGGCGCGCGCCAGGCCGCGGATATTGGTATCCGGGCGCGGGTAGAGCGTCGGGTTGTCCACGTCGATACGGTAGTAGCCTTCATCCAAATCACGATCGAAGCGTACGGCCTCGGTGCTGTAGGTGAAGTTCAGGCCACCCGGGTTGAACGGCAGGCGGCCGTCCAGGGTGAGCTGAGGCAGGCGATCGTAGGGCGTGACGTCGGTCACGGTCGCCAGCTGGAAGGACTGCGCATTCAGGCGCGCGGTGTAGCTGTCGCCGCGGTAGGTCAGCGAGCCCTGCTGGTTGACGTAGGTCGGCGAGCCGATGCCCAGCGAGGTGTCTAGGTCCTGGAAGTAGTACGGGTCGCTGATGCGGGTGTAGTCCACCTGCGCCAGGGTGCGGGAATCCAGGCCGCTGGTATTTTTCCAGCCGTACAGCCAACGAGTGTCGGTGTACTGCGGGAAGTCCTTGCGGTCGTCGTTCTTGTCGTTCAGGTAAGCCGCCGTGACCTGGCCTTCGCTGCTGTGGGTCAGGTAGCGGAACTCTCCTTCCATCAGCATGCCGCGCTTGACCATGTAGTGCGGGTACAACGTGGCGTCGTAGTTGGGCGCCAGGTTGAAGTAGTACGGCGTGGTCAGGGTGAAGCCGGTATCGGTCGAGCTGGCGAAGGAAGGCGCCAGGAAGCCGGACTGACGACGGTTGTCGATCGGGAAATAGATGTATGGGGTGTAGAAGACCGGAATGTCCTTTACCCGCAGGGTCGCGTTGGTCGCGGTGCCGAAACCGGTGGCCGGGTTCAGCTTGATGTTATTGCCCTTCATGACCCAGGCGTTGCTGCCGGGCTCGCAACGGGTATAGGTGCCGTCCTTGAGCTGGATGATCGCGTCTTCCTGGCGCTTGGCGTACAGCGCGCTGCCGCGGATCTGAGCCTGGTGCATGACGTATTCGGCGTTGTCGATCTTCGCAGCACCGTTGTCCAGCTGCAGTTCGGCATGGTCGCCGACGATCAGCGCACCGTTGTCACGCAGCTTGACGTTGCCGACCAGCTCGCCGCGGTTCTCGGCCTGGTGCAGGTTGGCCTCGTCGGCCTCCACCTGCATGCTGCCCTGGCGCAGGACCACATTGCCCGCGAGGGTGGCGACCTGCTTTTCCTGCTCGTAGCGCGAAACCTTCGCCGAGACGTAGGTCGGGGCCTCGTCGTTCGGCGTCTTGTCGTTCATGCCTGGACGTACCGGCTCGACGTAGGCGCCGCTGCAGTACGGGCCCATTTCGGCCTGTTGTGCAGCGGTGAGCTTGTCGCGGGGGATCCAGTCGAGGTGGCTGTAGTCGCTGCTGCGCGACTTCAGGCCGCGGCCGCCGGATTCGGTGACCAGTTGTTTCGGCTCTTCGCCGGCGCTGCTGCTCGAGCTGCCCGAGGATTTCGAGCTGCTGCTGGCGGCAGTGCCGCCGGCGCTGACGGAGGTGGCCCCATGCTGCGGACGCGGCACGCTGCTGGCGCTGTTCTGCGAGGAGCAGTCCCAGGCGCCGGACGCGGAGGGCTGGCAGGCGAACTGCTCGCCGGGTGCCGCGGTCACAAAGGCGAGCGGCTGGATAGCCAGCAGGCCACCGGTCACCAGTAAGGGGAATTTTCTACGGAACACGGGGAAATTCACTGCCATCTTGTTAATCCGGGCTTCCTGCGAGCCTTCAGCCCAAAACGGGCCGCACGCCTATCGATGGGCTCAAAAAGATGCTGGATAATAAAGCATGACCCGCGCAACGGCTAGCGCCGTGGAGAACCCCGAAAAATGACCGAGGATGCTCGTTACCAGCAGATGATCCGCTGGTTGGACTTGAGTTTGCCCGCAGTGTTCAACGTGCAAGGCTGGGGGCTGGTGCCCGAGGCCAGCCTCACTGCGGCCAGCAGCGACGCCAGTTTCCGCCGTTATTTCCGCTGGCAGGGCGCAGGCCGCAGCCTGATCGTGATGGATGCGCCGCCGCCCCAGGAGGACTGCCGCCCCTTCATCAAGGTCGCCGGCCTGCTGGCCGAGGCCGGCGTGCACGTTCCGAAGATTCTGGCCGAGGATGTCGAGCAGGGCTTCCTGCTGCTCGATGATCTGGGGCGGCAGACCTACCTTGATGTGCTCACTGCGCAGAATGCCGAGGAGCTGTTCGAGAACGCCCTGGACGCCCTGGTGGCCTTCCAGCAGGTGGGTGTGGCCGAGCGCCTGCCGGCCTACGACGAAGCCCTGTTGCGCCGCGAGCTGCAGCTGTTCCCCGACTGGTACCTGCAGCGCCATCTGGGCGTGACCCTGGAGGGCGAGCAACTCGCTCGCTGGGAACGCACCTGCGATCTGCTGGTGCGCAGCGCCCTGGCGCAGCCGCGCGTGCTGGTGCACCGCGACTACATGCCGCGCAACCTGATGCTCAGCGAGCCGAACCCCGGCATCCTCGACTTCCAGGATGCGGTCTACGGTCCGGTGACCTACGACGTGACCTGCCTTTATAAGGACGCCTTCCTCAGTTGGCCGGAGCCGCGCGTCCACGACGGCCTTTCGCGCTACTGGCGCAAGGCCCAGGCCGCCGGTATTCCGCTGCCGGAGAACTTCGAGACCTTCTTCCGCGCCAGCGACCTGATGGGCGCCCAGCGTCATCTGAAGGTGATCGGCATTTTCGCGCGCATCTGCCATCGCGATGGCAAGCCTCGCTACCTGGGCGATGTGCCACGCTTCTTCCGCTACCTGGAAAGCGTCATCGCGCGCCGGCCGGAACTGGCCGACCTCGCCGCGCTGCTGGCCAGCCTGCCCAAAGACGAGACGCATCCCGCATGAAGGCCATGATTCTCGCCGCGGGCAAGGGCGAGCGCCTGCGCCCGCTGACCCTGCACACGCCCAAGCCGCTGGTGCGCGCTGGCGGCGTGCCGCTGATCGAGTACCAGCTGCAGGCGCTGCGCCAGGCCGGTTTCGATCAACTGGTGATCAACCACGCCTGGCTCGGCCAGCATATCGAAGACCATCTGGGCGATGGCTCGGCCTTTGGCGTGAGCATCCTCTACTCGCCCGAAGGTGAGCCGCTGGAAACCGGCGGCGGCATCTTCAAGGCGTTGCCGCTGCTGGGTGACGACGCCTTCGTCATCGCCAACGGTGACATCTGGACCGACTTCGATTACGCAAGCCTGCACGGCGCGTTGGCCGAGGGCGACCTGGCGCATCTGGTGCTGGTGGACAATCCCGGCCACCACGCTCGGGGTGATTTCTGCCTGCGTGACGGTCGCGTCAGCGACTACCGGGAAGGTCAGCCGAGCCTGACCTACAGCGGCATCGCCATCCTCCGTCCGCAGCTGTTCGACGGCTGCCAGCCCGGCGCGTTCAAGCTGGCGCCGCTGCTGCGCCAGGCGATGGAAGCAGGGCGCGTGAGTGGCGTGCACCATCGTGGCCGCTGGATCGATGTCGGCACCCACGAGCGCCTGGCAGAAGTCGAACGCCAATTGGCGGAGGGCTGAGGTGTTCTGGCCGGGGACCCTGGTGGGCGTCATCGCCGGATGGGCATTGGCAAGCATTCCGGGCGCCATGCTCGGTGCGTTGCTCGGCCAGGTGCTCGACCGGCGCCTGAAGCAGCGGACCTGGCGGGGCCTGCTGGAGCAGTTGCGCGGCGGCCCTCGGGTAGGTGACCAGGAGTTGCTCTTCCTGCTACTCGGCCGTCTGGCCAAGAGCCGCGGCCGCGTGGTCGATGCGCACATTCAGCAGGCGCGTTCCGAAATGCAGCGCCTGCAGCTGGATGACAAGGCTCGTCGCCAGGCCATCGATGCCTTCGGTCGCGGCAAGCTGGGCGGTGAATTGCTGGACGTCGGCTTGCGCCAGCGTCATGGCCAGGAGGCGACTGCCGAGGGGCTGCTCCAGGCCTGTTGGCGAATGGCCTGGGCGAGCGGCGCGCCGAACGCCGCGCAGAAGAACCTGCTGCTGCAATGGGGCGATTCGCTGGGGCTTTCTCGCTCCAGGGTATTGGCGATGTCGTCCGGTGCCGAGCCGCCCAAACCGCCGGCTACTCCGCGTGAATCCTATACCGGAGCGCTGCGACTGCTAGGCGTGTCGGCGGGCAGCGAGCCGGAGGAGATCAAGCGCGCCTACCGCAAGCTGATCAGCCAGAACCACCCGGACAAGCTCGAAGGCATGGGCGCCAGCCCTGAACGGATTGCCGCGGCCACCAGCAGGACCCGCGAGATCCAGGCGGCCTACCTGCTGGTGCGCCAGCGTCGCGGCTTCCGTTGACTCAGGGTTGCTCGATCGGCTCCAGGTGCATCGATAGCCAGCCGCGGATGCGCCGGTAAAGCTGTTCCTGCTCGGTGCCCAGGTCGGCTGGCAGGGCGTTCATGCCGATCTGCACATAGTTGGAGGCTTTCTGCCGCTTGCTGGCCTGCAGGCGCAGTTTGGCTGCCGCTACATCGGTTGCCTTGTCCTTGTAGTAGAAATCGCCGGTGGCGAGGTTCAGCAAGGGGACGGTCTCGTCCAGTGACGGTTTGAAGTCGCGCGGCATCTCTGGCGCCACCAGCAGCAGGTTCTTGATGTCCGCCGGTGTGCGCTCGCCCAGGTAGCGGGTTGCCCAATAGGCGCCGGTACCATGACCGAGCAGGACGATGGTCCTGGGTTTGTGCTGCTGCGCCAGCTCGACCGCTGCCTGGATGCGCGCCAGCACCCGTTCGGCGTGGGCCTTGCGCAGTTCCACCGGGTCGGTGGGAGGCGGCGGAGCTTCCGGGCTGGCCTGGGCCGGCTCCGCGCTGCCGGTCTCGGCGGTGCTTTCCGGAGTCGGCGTCGCGCTGCCTTGGCTGCCTTTCACTTCCGGTTTGCTGGCGCTATCGGCAGCGCTGGCGTCGGTGTCGGCGCTGGCCTTGTCGGGCGATTCCTTCGGGCGCGGAATCGGCGCGGTGCTCTGCGGGTCGGGCAGTGTGACGGCCAGGGTCTGCCAGCCGGCATCGGGCAGCTTGCGCCGCAGCGGACTGATCGCCACCGGCCAGTCGGCGCTTTCGCCATCGCCGGGGATGAGGATCACGGCGCCTTCGGCGTCGGCGGTATTGGCCGGCAGCCAGAGGGCAAGGAAGGTTTCGTCGCCGGCCTTGAGTTCCTGCCGCTCGCTTTCGGGCAGCTGGCGTACCAGGCCGCTGGCTTCGTCCTGGCTGCGCTCGCTCACCGCCTGGCGCACCACCGGTGCCGTGGCCGATTTTTCGTCGGTGGCGGGCTTGGCGTCTTCGGCCCGACTGATGCCCAGCGGCGACAGGCCGAGGGTCAGGCAAAGGGCGAGAAGCGTCGGTCGAGACAAATGCGGCATCGATGATATCCCTGTCTGGCGGGCAGCACGCGGCGGGGCGCGAGTGCGGCCAGCCTAGCGGCTTGTATTAGCTTTGTCAGGCGCAGGCGTGCCGGGTTCAACCGGGGTTGCGGTAAGGTATGCCGGCCCTTTGCTTTGACCCGAGTGAAATCCATGGTGCTGTCGGCATGAGTCGTGTGTTCTGGAAAGCCTGCCTGGCGTGGTTCCTGTGCCTGCCGCTGCTGGCCGTGGCGGAAACCGCCGTGCCGCCACTGGCACTGGACGAAGCGCAGCGCGCCTGGCTTGCCGAGCATCCGCAACTGCGCGTGGGCGCCGTACTGGAGGCGCCCTATGTGCAACAGGATCGCCGGCTGCAGCAGCTCTCCGGGGCAAACGTGGAATTGCTGGAATGGCTGGCTAAGGCCATGGGTGTCAGCCTCGAATGGCGCACCTATCCGGACCAGGCCGCGTTGGAGCGAGCCGTGCACAGCGGCGAAATCGACCTGGCGCCCGGCGTCAGCCAGACGCCCTCGACCCTTCGCGACTGGCTGTTCTCCGATCCCTATCTGCGCGTACCGCGGCTGGTGGTGGGCGACCGCCGCAGCGGCACGTCCGTGGAGCTGGACAACCTGCGCGAGGGCGAATCGGTCTCTGTGCGCGGACCCGGCCCGGTGGTGGATTACCTGCGCAGCACCTATTCGGGCTTGACCCTGCAGATCGTCGACAGCGACCGCGAAGTGCTGCGCAAGGTGCTGGGCCGCGAGGCCAATTACGCGGTGATCGATGAGGCGCAGCTGGCGCGGCTGACCCGTGAAACCGAATTCACCGGCCTCTGGGTGGTGGCCGATATCGGCTATCCGCAATTGCTGCGCGTGGCGACGCGGCGCGGTTTGCCCGAGTTGGCAGGGATCATCGACGCCGCCCTGCGCGCGGTGCCGGCCAAGGACCTCGACCAGCTCCACGAACGCTGGCTGCAACCGACCTACCCGCGTCTGGGTTCTTCCCCTGGCTTCTGGCAGAACCTCTGCATCCTGCTCGGCCTGCTGCTGCTGTTCGCCGTTGCCGCACTGCTCTGGCTGCGCCGGCAGCACCGCGCATTGGAGTCGCGCCTGCTGGCGGCACGCCGCGACATCGAGCTGCGCCAGGCCGCCGAGCAGGCATTGCGCCTGACCCAGTTCGCCATCGACAGCAGCACCGTCGGCATCCTCTGGGTCAACTGGGATAGCCATGTGCGCTACGCCAACCGCGCCGCCGAGGAGCTGCTCGGTTATGCCGCGGGCGCCGTGGTGGACCGGCCGCTGGCGGACTTCGAGCCGACGCTGAACATGGACCGCTGGCTCAACCTCTGGCGCCGCGCGCGCAACGCCGACGAAGCTCCGCTGAGCTTCGAGACCCGTTGCCTGCGCGCCGACGGCCAATGGCTGCCGGCCGACGTCTCGCTGAGCTTCCTGCGCTTCGGTGATTCGGAGTACCTGCTGGTCTTCCTCAGTGATGTAACCGAACGCCGCCGCGCCCGCGCCGCGCTGGAAGAGAGCGAGGCGCGCCTGCAGGGCATCGCCGCCAACGTGCCGGGGCTGGTGTTCCGCCTGGAGCCCAATGCGCCGGACGACGACTCCGATTTCGCCTACATCAGCTTCATCACTGGCGGCAGCGAAACCTCGCTGGGTTACTCGCCCGGTTACCTGCGCGAGAGCGGCCTGGGCATCATGGGCCTGGTGCATCCGTCCGAGCGCGAGGGCTATCTCGCCAGCCAGCAGGAGGCGGTGGAAGGCCAGCGCAACTGGCTGTGGCAGGGCCGCATCCTCACCCGCAGCAACGAGCCGCGCTGGGTCGACATCAAGGCCACGGTGCGGACCCTGGATGACGGTCGGTCGGCCTGGGACGGCGTGGTCTGGGACATCACCGAGCACAAGCAGATCGAACTCGAACTACAGGATTCCCGCGGGCAACTGCGCGAGCTGTCGGCGCACCTGGAGAGCGTGCGGGAGGAGGAGAAGGCACGCATCGCCCGCGAGGTGCACGATGAACTGGGCCAGGTGCTCACCGTGCTCAAGCTGGAAACCTCGATGTGCGAACTGGCCTATGGCGAACTGGACGCGGGGCTACGCGAGCGCCTGGACAACATGAAGCGTCTTATCGCCCAGTTGTTCCAGCTGGTGCGCGATGTGGCTACCGCGCTGCGCCCGCCGATCCTCGATGCCGGCATCGGTTCGGCGGTGGAGTGGCAGGCGCGCCGCTTCGAGTCGCGCACGCAGATTCCCTGCCTGGTGGAGGTGCCGGAGAATCCGCCGGAGCTGTCCGACGCCAAGGCCATCGGCCTGTTCCGCATCCTCCAGGAGGCGCTGACCAATGTGATGCGCCATGCCCAGGCGCATACTGTGGAACTGCAGCTGAGCGTCGAGGGCAGCGAGCTGTGCCTGCGCATCGCCGATGACGGCTTGGGCTTCGACCCGCAGGCCACGCGCCAGGGTGTTTCCTTCGGCCTGGTGGGCATGCGCGAGCGGGTGCTGATGTTCGGTGGCACCCTGCAGATCGACAGCCAGCCCGGGGAGGGCACTACGCTGTGGATCCGGGTGCCGCTGCGCTCCCGAAGCGCCTAACCGGGCGACAACGGCATCGGCATCGGCATCGGCATCGATAACGACAATGACAATGACAATGACAATGACAAGTGCGAAGCGGGAGGAACGGAGGTGATTCGAGTGCTGGTGGCGGAAGACCATACGATCGTGCGCGAAGGCATCAAGCAACTGATCGGCATGGCCAAGGACCTGCAGGTGGTCGGCGAGGCCACCAACGGCGAGCAGTTGCTCGAGAACCTGCGCCAGATCCCTTGCGAAGTGGTTCTGCTGGATATCTCGATGCCTGGCGTCAACGGCCTGGAAGCCATCCCGCGGATCCGCGCGCTGAACAATCCGCCGGCGATCCTGATGTTGTCGATGCACGACGAGGTGCAGATGGTCGCCCGCGCGCTGAAGGTCGGCGCCGCTGGCTACGCCACCAAGGACAGCGACCCGGCGCTACTGCTGACGGCGATTCGCAAGGTCGCCAGCGGTGGCCGCTACATCGACCCGGACCTCGCCGACCGGATGGTCTTCGAAGTCGGCCTCACCGATTCGCGGCCGCCCCATGCGCTGCTTTCCGAGCGCGAGTTCTCGGTGTTCGAGCGTCTGGTGCACGGCGAAGGCGTCAACGAGATCGCCCAGCAATTGGCGGTCAGCAGCAAGACCATCAGCACCCACAAGGCGCGGCTGATGCAGAAACTCAATGCCAACTCGGTGGCGGATCTGGTGCGTTACGCCATGGAGCACAAGCTCGTCTGACCGACCCGTGCCGCTGGTTTGATCTGCGGCAGATGGCTCGCTGAATTTTCCCTTCACTCTGTGCGACGTGTCCGATTTCTGTAACAAACCGTCTATCTAGCGGGCGTGAGGCAGGGAATGATTGCCCGCTTCATGCGGTACGTCGTGATAACAAGGAGAAGAAGATGTTGCGAGCGGTAAGGGGAGGGCTGCTGTTCGGCCTGCTGGGGGGCGCTGCGATGCCGGCGCTGGCGGACTACGTCACGGTGATTTCCTTCGGTGGCGCGAACAAGGAAGCCCAGGAGGCGGCCTTCTACAAACCGTTCAAGGAAGTGACCGGCAACTCCGTCGTCCACGGCTCCTACAACGGCGACCTGGCCAAGCTCAAGCGCATGGTGGAGATCAGCCACGTGTCCTGGGACGTGGTGGAAGTCGAGGCCCCCGAGCTCGCGCGCGGCTGCGAGGAAGGGCTGTTCATGAAGCTCGACCCCAAGACCCTCGGCAACACAGCCGACTTCGTTCCCGGTGCGGTGCAGCCGTGCGGCGTCGGCATCTTCGTCTGGACCACGCTGCTGGCCTACAACCAGAACAAGCTGCAGGGCACGCCCAGCAGCTGGGCGGATTTCTGGGACACGAAGAAATTCCCCGGCAAGCGCGGCCTGCGCTGGGGCGCGAAGTACAGCCTGGAATTCGCCCTGATGGCCGACGGCGTCGCGCCCAAGGACGTCTACAAGGTGCTGTCCACCAATGACGGTGTCGATCGCGCCTTCCGCAAGCTCGATGAACTGAAGCCGAACATCAACTGGTGGAAGTCCGGCCAGGACCCGGTGCGTGATCTCGCCGACGGCACGGTGGTGATGAGCTCCGCCTACAACGGCCGGATCGCCGCCGCGCAGGGCGAGCAGAAGGGCTTTCGCATGGTCTGGGCCGGCGGCATCTACGACTTCGATTTTTGGGCGCTGCCCTCGGGCGTGTTCAAGAAGGAACTGGCCGAACAGTTCGTCAACTTCGCCAGCCAGCCGCAACAGCAGAAGGCCTTCGCCGAAAACATTTCCTACGGCCCGACCAACCGCAAGGCGGTGGAGTTGCTGGCGCCGGACGTGGCCGCCAACCTGCCGACCGCGCCACAGAACATCGCCAATGCCGTCGGCATGGATGTGGCGTTCTGGACCGAGCATGGCGACGCGCTGGAGAAGCGCTTCCAGGCCTGGGCCAAGCGCTGATCGGCGGACTGCCGGCCAGCCCTTGGTCGGCAGTTGGTTTCCCTGGTTTTTGTAGGGCGATCCCTACAAAGCATCCTCTCTAAGCCTTATAGCAATCTCTCATACCGCCCGATTTGCGCGTAGGTGTTGCTTCTCTAGTCTTGAGATCAACGGCATTTACAAAAAAACAAAGGTGCGGTGATGGCCGAG
Source organism: Pseudomonas multiresinivorans (assembly GCF_012971725.1). NCBI lineage: Bacteria > Pseudomonadati > Pseudomonadota > Gammaproteobacteria > Pseudomonadales > Pseudomonadaceae > Pseudomonas > Pseudomonas multiresinivorans. The sequence continues at coordinate 6,491,284 of NZ_CP048833.1, read as the reverse complement.
AATCAGGCAAACGATGTGCTGGTGAGTTTCCGTGGCGTGCAGAAGAGCTACGACGGCGAATCCCTCATCGTGAAGGACCTCAATCTGGACATTCGCAAAGGCGAATTCCTGACACTGCTGGGGCCTTCCGGTTCCGGCAAGACCACCAGCCTGATGATGCTGGCCGGTTTCGAAACTCCTACCGCCGGTGAAATCCAGCTCGCCGGCCGCGCCATCAACAACGTCCCCCCGCACAAGCGCGACATCGGCATGGTGTTCCAGAACTATGCCCTGTTCCCGCACATGACGGTGGCCGAGAACCTGGCCTTCCCGCTCTCCGTGCGCGGCATGAGCAAGACCGATGTCAGCGAGCGCGTGAAACGTGCGCTGTCCATGGTTCAGCTCGACAGCTTCGCCGGCCGTTATCCCGCCCAGCTTTCCGGTGGCCAGCAGCAACGTGTGGCCCTGGCCCGCGCGCTGGTCTTCGAGCCGCAACTGGTGCTGATGGACGAACCCCTGGGTGCGCTGGATAAACAGCTGCGTGAACACATGCAGATGGAGATCAAGCACATCCACCAGCGCCTCGGCGTGACCGTGGTCTACGTGACCCACGACCAGGGCGAAGCCCTGACCATGTCCGACCGCGTGGCCGTGTTCCACCAGGGCGAGATCCAGCAGATCGCCCCGCCGGCCGAGCTCTATGAGCACCCGCGCAACTCCTTCGTCGCCAACTTCATCGGCGAGAACAACCGCATCGCCGGCCAGCTCCAGGCCCGCGATGGCGACCGCTGCACCGTGGGCCTGGCCCGTGGCGAGAAGGTCGAGGCGCTGGCGGTCAACGTCGGCAACGTCGGCGACACCGTCAGCCTGTCGATCCGCCCCGAGCGCGTGCGCCTCAACGGCCACAGCGAAAACTGCGTGAACCGCTTCTCCGGCCGCGTCGCCGAGTTCATCTACCTGGGCGACCACGTGCGCATTCGCCTGGAGGTCTGCGGCCGTACCGATTTCTTCGTCAAACAGCCGATCGCCGAGCTCGATCCCGCGCTCAGTGTTGGCGACGTGGTTCCGCTGGGCTGGGAAGTCGAGCACGTCCGCGCGCTCGACCCACTGTCCGCGGCGTAACGAAAGCGGACCGGCCACTCCCGGACGCATCCAAGAAAAACAAACTGCACACTGTGGAGACAACAATAATGTCGAAGTCCTTGAAAGCATCGGGGCTCAAACTCGCAGCGCTGACTCTGGGCGTGGCCTTTGCGGCCCAGTCCATGGCCGCCACCGACCTGACCGTGGTGTCCTTCGGCGGCGCCAACAAGAATGCCCAGGTGAAGGCGTTCTACGAGCCCTACGAAAAATCCACCGGCAACAAGATCGTCGCCGGCGAATACAACGGCGAGATGGCCAAGGTGAAGGCCATGGTCGACACCAACAGCGTTTCCTGGGACCTGGTGGAAGTCGAATCGCCGGAACTGGCCCGCGGCTGTGACGAAGGCCTGTTCGAAGAAATCGACCCGGCCATCCTCGGCAAGGCCGAAGACTACGTGCCGGGCGCCGTCAGCAACTGCGGCGTCGGCTTCTTCGTCTGGTCCACCGTGCTGGCCTACAACGCCGACAAGCTGAAGAGCGCGCCGACCAGCTGGGCGGATTTCTGGGACACCCAGAAATTCCCGGGCAAGCGCGGCCTGCGCAAGGGCGCCAAGTACACCCTGGAATTCGCCCTGATGGCCGACGGCGTCGCGCCCAAGGACGTCTACAAGGTGCTGGCCACCAAGGACGGCCAGGACCGCGCCTTCAAGAAACTCGACCAGATCAAGCCGAGCATCCAGTGGTGGGAAGCAGGCGCCCAGCCGCCGCAGTACCTCGCCTCCGGTGACGTGGTCATGAGCTCCGCCTACAACGGCCGCATCGCCGCCGTGCAGAAAGAGAGCAACCTGAAGATCGTCTGGAACGGCGGCATCTACGACTTCGACGCCTGGGCCATCCCCAAAGGCGCCAAGAAGAAGGACGAGAGCCTCAAGTTCATCGCCTTCTCGGTTCAGCCCGAGCAGCAGAAGACCTACTCCGAGAACATCGCCTACGGCCCGGTCAACAAGAACGCCGTACCGCTGCTGAGCAAGGACCTGCTGAAAGACATGCCGACCACCCCGGAAAACATGCAGGGCCAGGTGGGCATGGACGTGACCTTCTGGGCTGACTACGGCGAGCAGCTGGAACAGCGCTTCAACGCCTGGGCTGCCAAGTAAGCAGCCGTCCCTTGCCGTCGCGACTGCCCGAGCCGCGACGGACCGGAGCCGCCGTTCCCCCTCGCGGCGGTTCCTCCTGACACCACACCTTGGCCGCCCTCGGGCGGCCCGTTTTACCGGAGTTCGCTATGGCCACCGCTGTGTCTCTGAACGAGGTCGCCGGCCCCACCCTCAAGCAGCGCCTGGCGCGCGCGGAGCGGATGAACCGTCTGAAGTCCCAGGCGCTGGTGCTGCCCCTGCTGGTCTTCCTGCTGCTGACCTTCCTGGTGCCCATCGCGGCGCTGCTCTACAAGAGCGTGAACAACCCCGAGGTCGTCGGCGCGATGCCGCTGACCGTCAACGCCATTTCCGAATGGGACGGCAAGTCGCTGCCCTCGGACGCGGTGTACAAGGCGCTGAGCGAAGACCTGGTCGCCGCGCGCAAGAACCAGACCATCGGTGACCTCTCCAAGCGCCTGAACATGGAACTGGCCGGCTACCGCAGCCTGCTGTCCAAGACTGCCCGCGCGCTGCCGTTCAAGGAGCAGCCGGCGTCGTACAAGGACGCGATGGAAGCCCTCGACGAGCGCTGGGGCGACCCGGCCTACTGGCAGGCGATCCGTCGCAACGCCAGTTCCGTCACTCCCTATTACCTGCTGGCGGCGCTCGATCACCGCATCGATGACCTGGGTGAAATCGCCCGCGCCACGCCCGACCAGTCGATCTACCTGGACATCTTCGCCCGCACCTTCTGGATGGGCGCGGTGATCACCCTGATCTGCCTGGCGCTGGCCTACCCGTTGGCCTACCTGCTGGCGATCCTGCCGACCCGCAAGTCCAACCTGCTGATGATCATGGTGCTGCTGCCGTTCTGGACCTCGATCCTGGTGCGCGTCGCCGCGTGGATCGTGCTGCTGCAGTCGGGCGGCCTGATCAACGGCGCGCTGCTGAAGATGGGCCTGATCGACCAGCCGCTGCAGCTCGTGTTCAACCGCACCGGCGTGTACATCTCCATGGTGCACATCATGTTGCCGTTCATGATCCTGCCGATCTACAGCGTGATGAAGGGTATTTCCCCGAGCTACATGCGCGCCGCGATTTCCCTGGGCTGCCACCCGTTCGCCAGCTTCTGGAAGGTCTACTTCCCGCAGACCGTCGCTGGCGTCGGCGCCGGTTGCCTGCTGGTGTTCATCCTGTCGATCGGCTACTACATCACCCCGGCGCTGCTGGGCAGCCCGAACGATCAGATGGTCAGCTACTTCGTCGCCTTCTACACCAACACCACCATCAACTGGGGCATGGCCACAGCCCTGGGCGGCCTGCTGCTGTTCGCCACCCTGGTGCTCTACGTGATCTATGGCTGGCTGGTGGGCGCGAGCCGCCTGCGCCTGGGCTGATGAGGAGAACAAGAAGATGCTGAGCCCGTACATGTCCCCGGTCGAGCGCGTGTGGTTCTACACCCTGCGCATCCTCTGCGGCCTGATCCTGCTGTTCCTGGTGCTGCCGGTACTGGTCATCGTGCCGCTGTCGTTCAACTCCGGCACCTTCCTGGTCTACCCGCTGCAGGGCTTCTCCCTGCGCTGGTACGCCGACTTCTTCAACTCCGCCGAGTGGATGCGTGCGCTGACCAACAGCATCATCGTCGCCCCGGCGGCCACCGTGCTGGCCATGGTCTTCGGCACCCTGGCGTCGATCGGCCTGACCCGCGGAGACTTCCGCGGCAAGGCGCTGATCATGAGCCTGGTGATCTCGCCGATGGTCGTGCCGGTGGTGATCATCGGCGTGGCGAGCTACCTGTTCTTCGCGCCGCTGGGCCTGGGCAACAGCTACATCTCGCTGATCATCGTCCACGCGGTGCTCGGTGTGCCCTTCGTCATCATCACCGTGTCGGCGACCCTGCAGGGCTTCAACTACAACCTGGTGCGCGCCGCCGCCAGCCTGGGCGCGCCGCCGGTGCTGACCTTCTTCAAAGTCACCCTGCCGCTGATCGCTCCGGGGGTGATTTCCGGTGCGCTGTTCGCCTTCGCCACGTCCTTCGATGAAGTGGTGGTGACCCTGTTCCTTGCCGGCCCCGAGCAGGCCACCCTGCCGCGCCAGATGTTCAGCGGCATCCGCGAGAACCTCAGCCCGACCATCGCCGCCGCGGCGACCCTGCTGATCGGCTTCTCCGTCCTGCTCCTGCTGACCCTCGAGTGGCTGCGTGGCCGCAGCGAGAAACTGCGTACCGCCCCGACTTCCTGAGTTCACAGTGTTTCGCGGACGTTCCCGTCGCCGTGCTCACCCGCGGCGGCGGGACCGGTCCGCGATTTTTTTTGCCTGAATTTCCGCCTGGGCTTGCCCCGCCCGGCATCGACTATCGGCCCAGTCCCCTTCCAGCCGTCCGAGCGGCTACAATGCGCGCCATCCGTGATTTCCGCCCACAGAGGTGCGCCATGCAACCCTACGCCATCGCTCCGTCGATCCTGTCCGCCGATTTCGCCCGCCTGGGCGAGGATGTGGACAAGGTGCTCGCCGCCGGCGCCGACATCGTCCACTTCGATGTGATGGACAACCACTACGTGCCGAACCTGACCATCGGCCCGATGGTCTGCACGGCCCTGCGCAAGTACGGCGTCACCGCGCCCATCGACGTGCACCTGATGGTTTCCCCGGTTGACCGCATCATCGGCGACTTCATCGAAGCCGGCGCCACCTACATCACCTTCCATCCCGAAGCCACCCAGCACATCGACCGTTCCCTGCAACTGATCAAGGACGGTGGTTGCAAGGCCGGTCTGGTATTCAACCCGGCCACCTCGCTGGACGCGCTGAAGTACGTGATGGACAAGATCGACATGGTCCTGCTGATGAGCGTGAACCCCGGCTTCGGCGGGCAGAAGTTCATCCCCGGCACCCTCGACAAGCTGCGTGAAGCCCGCGCGCTGATCGACGCTTCCGGCCGCGACATCCGCCTGGAAATCGACGGCGGGGTGAACGTGAAGAACATCCGCGAGATCGCCGCTGCTGGCGCCGACACCTTCGTCGCTGGCTCCGCCATCTTCAACGCACCGGACTACGCCGAGGTCATTCGCGCCATGCATGCCGAGCTGGCGCAGGCGCGCAAGTGATGAGCGCTGCACAACTGCCGTTCGCCGGGCTGCCGCGTCTGGTGATGTTCGACCTGGACGGCACCCTGGTGGACTCGGTCCCCGACCTCGCCGCGGCGGTGGACAAGATGCTGCTGGCGCTTGGGCGCCAGCCGGCCGGCCTGGACGCCGTGCGTCACTGGGTCGGCAACGGTGCGCGCGTACTGGTGCGCCGCGCCCTGGCGGGTGACATCGAGCATGAAAGTGTCAGCGAGGAAGACACCGAGCGCGCACTGGAACTCTTCATGGACGCCTACGCCGACAGCCATGCGTTGACCGTGGTCTACCCCGGCGTCATCGAGACCCTGAAGTGGCTGAAGAAGCGCGGCGTCGAGCTGGCGCTGATCACCAACAAGCCCGAGCGCTTCGTCGGTCCGCTGCTGGACGAAATGAAGCTGGGGAAATTCTTCCGCTGGATCATCGGCGGCGACACCCTGCCGCAGCAGAAGCCCGACCCGGCTGCGCTGCTGTTCGTGATGAAGATGGCCGGCGTGTCGGCGGAACAGACCCTGTTCGTCGGCGACTCGCGCAACGACATCCTTGCCGCCAAAGCCGCTGGCGTTCGCAGCGTTGGCCTGAGCTACGGCTACAACCATGGCCGCCCCATCGCCGAGGAAACCCCGACGCTGGTGCTCGACGACCTGCGCCATCTGCTGCCTTGCTTCGACTCGAGCAAAGCGATAGTGTTGCCCGACTCCGCTTCAAAACCCGCTCAGCGAGACAGCACCGTGGAAACGGCTCCCCACACACTCTGGATGAAGGTCATCAAGGCCCTGGCCCGCTGGCGCTGGCGCGCCTGACCTCCTTTGGCCGGTTCGCCCGGCGCGTGTGTGCACCCAAGTCCGTTACCTCCTCATTCCACGAGGCTGATCATGACCCGCGAAGATTTCCAGCGCCTGGCCGCCGAAGGCTACAACCGCATTCCGCTGACCTGCGAAACCCTTGCCGACTTCGACACCCCGCTGTCGATCTACCTCAAGCTCGCCGACGGCCCGAACACCTACCTGCTCGAGTCCGTGCAGGGCGGCGAAAAGTGGGGCCGCTACTCGATCATCGGCCTGCCCAGCCGCACCGTGCTGCGCGTCTACGGCCACCAGGCGAGCATCAAGGTCGATGGCGCCGAGACCGAGAGCTTCGAATGCGCCGATCCGCTGGCCTTCGTCGAGGAGTTCAAGGATCGCTACCGCGTGCCGACTATCGCAGGCCTGCCGCGCTTCAACGGTGGACTGGTCGGCTACTTCGCCTATGACTGCGTGCGCTACGTCGAGCCGCGCCTGGCGCAGTGCCCGAACCCGGACCCGCTGAACAATCCGGACATCCTGCTGATGGTCTCCGACGCCGTGGTGGTGTTCGATAACCTTGCCGGCAAGATGCACGCGATTGTCCTCGCCGACCCAGCCCAGGCCGACGCCTACGACAAGGGGCTGGCGCAACTGGATGAACTGCTGGAGCGCCTGCGCCAGCCGATCACCCCGCGCCGCGGCCTGGACTTCAGCGCGGTCAACGCACCGGAGCCGCAGTTCCGCGCCAGCTTCACCCGCGAGGATTACGAGCGGGCGGTGGACACCGTGAAGGAGTACATCCTCGCCGGTGACTGCATGCAGGTCGTGCCGTCGCAGCGCATGTCCATCGACTTCGCCGCCGCGCCGATTGACCTGTACCGTGCGCTGCGCTGCTTCAACCCGACGCCCTACATGTACTTCTTCAACTTCGGCGACTTCCACGTCGTGGGCAGCTCACCGGAAGTGCTGGTGCGCGTCGAGGACGGCGAAGTCACCGTACGCCCCATCGCCGGCACCCGCCCGCGTGGCGCGACCGAAGAAGCCGACCGCGCGCTGGAAGAGGACCTGCTGTCCGATGCCAAGGAAATCGCCGAGCACCTGATGCTCATCGACCTGGGCCGCAACGACGTCGGTCGCGTGTCGCAGACCGGCAGCGTGAAGGTCACCGAGCAGATGGTGATCGAGCGTTACTCCAACGTCATGCATATCGTTTCCAACGTGAACGGCCAGCTCAAGCCGGAGCTCTCGGCGATGGACGCCCTGCGCGCCATCCTGCCGGCCGGCACCCTGTCCGGCGCGCCGAAGATCCGTGCGATGGAAATCATCGACGAGCTGGAGCCGGTCAAGCGTGGCGTCTACGGCGGTGCCGTGGGCTATCTCGCGTGGAATGGCAACATGGATACCGCCATCGCCATTCGCACCGCGGTGATCAAGAACGGCGAACTCCACGTGCAAGCCGGCGGCGGCATCGTCGCCGACTCGGTCCCGGCAGCGGAGTGGGAAGAAACCATCAACAAGCGCCGTGCGATGTTCCGCGCCGTGGCTCTGGCCGAGCACACCGCGCGTTTGCACGGTAACGATTGAGTCGCTGACTCGACTGAAAAGCCCCGCTTCGGCGGGGCTTTTTCTTTTCGTAGGAGCGGACTCCGTCCGCGATATCCAGCTACGAGTCGCGCCGGGAGCTATCGCGGACGGAGTCCGCTCCTACGCGATACATCAGGTTCCCTGACTCGGCTTTCGCGCAGTCGCCGGCTGCTCTGTGTAGGAGCGAGCTTGCTCGCGAACCGATCAACATCGGAGCACCCGGCCAACGCCGTTCGCGAGCAAGCTCGCTCCTACAAGAGCCTGATCACCCGGCCTGGCGCGCCTCCATCACCTGAAGACCCGACTTGCGCTGAACCAAGGCAGCATTCGCCTGCTGCGAGCGCTCCTCCACATACGCAGCGAGATGATCCACCGCGACGTACTGCATCGCCTTGTGGCTGTCATCCAACGTGGTCACCGGCAGGGCGATGCGGCCGCAGGACAGTGCCTTGCTGAAATTCTCCCGGTTCAGGTTGCGGAACCAGCGCTCGCGTACCTGCTCCAGCGGCACCAGGACGTCTCCGAAGATCTGATACACCAGGCTCACCGTCTCCGGGCGCGGGGCGGGGCGAATATCGGCGGTCGACTGCATGGGACTCTCCTGTTCCGATGGTGGTGGCGACAGGAGAAAATATAGCAAAGGTTGTATTTCTTTTCAATCGCCGCGCAGAGAAAACCCCGCCGAAGCGGGGTTCATGACCAGCATGCGACGCTCAGCGAACCAGGGTCGGTGCGCGGCGATGGCGCACCGTCGACCACCAGAACACCCAGCCGATCATGCGGATCTGCCCGCTGTCGAACTGCTCCGCCGGGTATTCCTCGTCAGGGTATTCGTCGCGGTTGAAGCTGCGCAGGCGGATGCCGCCGCCAGGCAGGCGATAGACGAACTTCACCCGCAGCATGCCTTCGTGCTCCAGGGCGTAGATCTCGCCGTCGGTGATGTGCGTGGTGGCCGTGTCGATGCCGATGGTGGAGCCATCCATGATCAGCGGCTCCATGCTGTTGCCGGTGAGCTGGGCACAGATCGCCGCCGCTGGGTCGACTCCCGCCGCGCGCAAGGTGGCGTACGAGAAACGCAGCTTGCGCCCCTCTATCTCGCGCACCGCGGTGCGGCCGGCGCCGGCTGCCAGTTCCACTTCCTTGTACAGGCGTAGTTCCACTTCGTCCTCGTCCAGCGGTGTGTCGCTATCCCATGGGTGCAGCGGTTCCAGCCGTAGCGGGCTGCCATCGGCCGGGCGCACTACCGGCGTGCTGGTGCTGGCCGCCGGCGAACCTTCGCCGGTGGCCAGCCAGGTCGGCGAGACGCCCAGGGCGCTGGCGATCTCGATCAGCTTGCGCGTGCTCTGCGCCTTTCCCGAGGTCAGCTTGTGGATGGTGTTCTGCGAAACCCCGGCAGCTTCAGCCAGGGTTTCCTGCTTCAGGTTACGCGAGGCCATCGCCTGTTTGAGGCGGTCTGCCAGCGTCGATGAGGGTGGGTTTTCCATGGGGGCACTCTACCTCCTGGGTTGTAGGCTGTAAATAGCTTTGGTGTTGACTAAGTATAGCTATAGTTGTAATCATAAAAACCAGCAGCCGACCGAAGAGATGAATACCGGTTCGGCTGAAGGGAGGCGAACGGCTTCCCCCTCACCGCGGCAAGGACGCTGCGGGTTGCCTGCGAACCGCGATGCGCGGCGCAGGCTGGAGGGCGCGGGCAGGCCAGGGAGGTGCTGCCCGCGCAACGGCAAGGGACGCCGCCACGATGGTCAGGCGTCCGCGACGAACAGATCGCGACTGACCACCACAGGCCGACCGAAGGCTCGGCGACCACGGAGGGCAGGTCGCCAGGAGGACCTTCATGAATCAACACCTGCAACACGCCGGGCATTGCGCACACGCCGTCGATACGGAGGTGCGCCGTGGCTGATATCGCTGACTACGCCAACGACCTGGTGCTCGACCGGATCGAAGACCTGCTGCACAGCCGCCGCTCTCGCCTGGCGGTCAGCTCCGCCGAGTATTGCGAAGACTGCGGCGACGATATTCCACCCGCACGTCGACTGGCCGCGCCGGGCTGCACGCGGTGCATCGACTGCCAGGCAATGGACGAACTGGAGCGGCGGCACTGAGCCGCCAGGGAGCAATGCCGTGATCAAGCCGATCGATGAAATGCTCAAGCTCTGGGCCGAGGAAATGCACAATCCGGGTAGCGCGGGCGGTGGTTACGCCGGCGGCAACCTCCTGGCGATGATGATCGCCAACAAGGGCGAAATGATCCGCGGCACCCGGGGTAGCAAGGTGATCCTCGACCGCGTCGCCGAACTGGACCTGATCATCAACCAGTTGCCGGACGAGCAGAAGGATGTGGTCACGGAGCACTACCTCAACCGCGACAGCGAAGCCGCACAGAAGTACCGGCACTGCCGCTGCAGCCGCAACACCTTCTATCTGCGCCTGCATGTGGCGCACCAGAGCATCCAGTCGCGACTGATGCGCCGCGTCGCCTGAGTCCTTCCTGCCCTTCTCCGAAGCCCGGCCCTGCGCCGGGCTTCGTGCATTCCACGGGGTGCCTTGAGCTATGCTCGCGCCCCATGAAAACGCCTATTCTTCTCCGCCGCGCAGAACCGGTCGACGCCGATGCCATCCTGCGCATCCTCGGCGAAACCTATGAAGCCACCTGGAAGCCCGCGCTCAGTGCCCAAGCCATCGCGCGCTTCGAGTCTTCCGCACATACCGTCGCCTATTTGCGCGAGCGCCTGCCGCATTTCCAGGTCGCCTGCATCGATGGCGAGATCGTCGGCCTGCTCGATTGGCGCGACGACTTCATCGATGCCCTGCACGTCTCACCCGGCCAGCAGCGCCGCGGCATTGGTGCTGTGTTGCTGGATCACGCGGAGCGGAATATCCGCGCAGCAGGTTTCGCCCGGGCCCGGCTGGAGACCGACACCTTCAACCAGCAGGCGCGCGCTTTCTATGGCAAGCAGGGCTATGCGGAGGTCGATTTCTACCCGGATGAGGAGTGGCACAGCGGCTTTACCACCGTGCTGATGAGCAAGGTGCTCTGAAATTTCAGACGCTGGATTTCGGCGTTTCGGCGGCACATTGCGGTGTGTCATCTGCGTATTGCAGCGCATTCCCTAAGAAGCCTTGTTCCGGCGGGAATCGGGGGGTAAAAAGTAGTCATTCTTGTAAAGGTGCGTCCCCAGGGAGCACAACGCGAAACCCCGAAAAGCCCGGCCTCAGCGCCGGGCTTTTTCATGCCCGCGTTTTTTTGAACCGCCGATTCGGCGGGCGGCCGGCGAGCTTGCCGGCAGTGATCCCCGGCCGGCTGATAGCCGCCGGTTTCGCCCGTTCGCGGGCGTCTTTATCCAAGGTGAGCCAATGGGCAACGAACCTCAGACCCTGGCCGATGTGCCTTTGTGGGGGCTGATCCTGCTCGCGGTGGCGGGCGGCATCAGCGGTGAAATGTGGCGCGCCGACAAGGCGGGCCTGGGCGGCTGGCGATTGCTGCGACGCCTGGCGCTGCGCTCCGGCGCTTCCATCGTCTGTGGCATGGCGGTGATGTTCCTGGCCATGTCCTGCGGGGCCTCGCTGACGCTGGCCGCGGCCATCGGCAGCCTGACTGCGGCGGCCGGCGCGGAGATCGCCGTCGGCCTCTATGAGCGCTGGGCGGCGAAGCGCCTGGGCGTCTGCGAACTGCCGCCAAGCGAGCGCGGACAAGAGTGATGCTTCAAGGAGACGACATGTCCGAACAACCTTTGACCCTCGCCCTGCTGCTCGACACGGTGGAGCAGGCGCTATCCACGCGATTGACCGAGATCGGCGCCTTTCTGCGTGGCCCACTCAAGCAAGCACCGGCGACACTTCCTGCGCTGGCGCTGGAGTACGCCGGCCTGCTGCCCGGCCGCGATCCCGGCAATGGGCAGACAGCTCTAGTCTGCCGGCTCCAGGCGCGCATTCTGGTAGCAAAAGATAACGCGCAATCCGAGGCTTTTGCACTGCGCAACGTCGCCGCGCTGGCCATGCTGTTGCGCGCGCAGAACTGGGGGCTGGAACTGGAGCCGGTCAGCTTCATCCAGGCCCAGCCGGACAGCGAGAGTCCGGCGCTGGCGACGTGCCGGGCCTGGCTGGTCGAGTGGCAGCAACCGGTATTGCTCGGTGAAACGGAATGGCCTTGGGAAGACCAGCCGCCGGGCAGCCTGGTGCTGGGGTTCGATCCCGAGACCGGTCCCGGTCATGAGGACGACTACTTCGACCCTGGAGCGCTGCAATGAACCAGGACTACGTGAGCGCCGAGCACGACCGCATGCTGGCCGCGCTGGTCATGCCATGCGAGGTGGTAGCGGTGGACCTGGCGGCAGCGCGGGTGCGTGTGCGGTCCGGCGAGTGGACCAGCGCCTGGGTGCGCTGGCATGCACAGGCCGCTGGTGCCGCTCGGCACTGGCGCGCGCCGAGCCTGGGCGAGCAGGGCGTATTGCTGAGCCCGTCAGGCATGGCCGCGATGGGCACCTTCGTGCCCGGCTTGTTCGGCGCGGCAGCGGCTGCACCGAACAATCGCGGCGAGGTGGAGAGCTGGCATTTCCCCGATGGCGCGGTGTTGAGCTACGACTGGCAGGCGCATCGCTACGACCTGCAACTGCCTGCCGGCAGTGCAACGGTGAAGGTCGGGGGCACCCAGGTGGTGATCGATCCGGGGGCGGTGACCGTCACTGCCGCGAATATCCAGCTGACCGGGCCGGTGAACATCAAGGGAGCGCTGACGGTGAACGGCAATATCAGCAGCACCGGTTCGATCATGGACACCGCCGGCAACAGCAATCACCACACCCACTGACGAATGTCGATTTTCAACCCGGGCCCGCCATGTGCGGGCCTTTGCATTTCTGGAGACCTGCCATGGGCAAAGATTCCTGTGCGCACCCCGAGTGGCGGAGGGCGCGGCCATGATCGGCATGGATCGGCGCAACGGCCAGCCGCTCAGTGGGCTGGCACACCTGAAACAATCCATCGAGGACATCCTCGGCACGCCGCTGGGCAGTCGACGCATGCGCCCCGAGTACGGCAGTCGCCTGCGGCGCATGGTCGACCTGCCGGTGACCGAGGGCTGGAAGGGAGCAGTACAGGCGGAAGTAGCCCGCGCCATCGGCCGCTGGGAGCCGCGCCTGCGCCTGAGTTCCGTGCAGGTGACGGCGGTGATGGGCGGTAGCGTCTCGCTGCGCTTGCGCGGCATCTACCTGGGTGACGAAGTCGGTCTGGAGGTGGCGGCATGAGCCTCATCGACCTGTCCCAGCTGCCCGCCCCGGAAGTGGTGGAAAACCTCGACTACGAGAGCCTCTACGACGAGCTGCTGGCGGATTTCCGCAGTGCCATGGGTGAGGCCTGGAACGCCGCGCTGGAGTCCGATCCGGTGGTCAAGCTGCTGGAGCTGGCGGCCTACCGCGAGCTGCTGCTGCGCGCCCGGATCAACGACGCCGCCCGTGCCGTGATGCTCGGTTATGCGACGCAGGGCGACCTCGATCAACTGGCCGCCGGTTACAACGTCAAGCGCCTGGTGATCCAGCAGGCGGACGCCACCACCTCGCCGCCGACACCGGCCGTGCTGGAGGGCGACGACTCGCTGCGCAACCGCACCCAGTTGGCCTTCGATCAGCTTTCGGTGGCCGGCCCGCGCAACGCCTACGTGGCCTTCGCGCTCGGCGCCGACGGGCGCATCGCCGACGTCTCGGCGGTCAGCCCGCAGCCGTGCGAAGCACTGGTCAGCGTGCTGTCCTCCGAGGGCAACGGCGCTGCCTCGGAAGAGCTGCTCCAGGCGGTGCGCATGGCTCTGAACGATGAGGATGTGCGCCCGGTAGGCGACCGTCTCACGGTGCAGTCCGCCGCCATCGTGCCTTACCAGGTCGATGCCGTGCTCTATATCTACCCGGGGCCGGAGGCCGAGCTGATCCAGCAGGCTGCCGAAGCTTCGCTGCAGAGCTACATCGCTACCCAGCGCCGCATCGGCCGGGATATCCGCCGCAGCGCGCTGTTTGCCGCCCTGCATGTGGAAGGCGTGCAGCGCGTCGAACTGGCGAAGCCGGCGGCGGACGTGGTGCTCGACTCCACCCAGGCGGCTTATTGCAGCGGCTACCAGATCCGCGTCGGTGGCTCCGATGAGTAGCCGCCTGCTGCCGATCAACTCGACGCCGCTGGAGCGTGCGCTGGCCGATGTGCAGGTCGGTGACCTGCCAGTGCCCCTGCGCGAGCTGATGGACCCGCAACGCTGCCCGGTCGCGCTGCTGCCGTATCTCGCCTGGGCCTGGTCGGTGGACCGCTGGGATCCGGCCTGGAACGAGGCGGTGAAGCGCAAGGCGGTGGCCGCTGCGTTTCGCATCCATCAGCACAAGGGAACCATCGCCGCGCTCCGGCGGGTGATTGAGCCGCTGGGTTACCTCATCGAGGTAATCGAGTGGTGGCACATGGAGCCCAAGGGCGAGCCCGGTACCTTTCGACTGCGCATCGGCGTACTCGACAGCGGTATCAGCGAAGAGATGTACCAGGAGGTAGAGCGTCTTATTGATGACGCTAAGCCTCTTACCAGACACCTCATTGGGCTAGATATCAGCGTGGAACCGTTGGGGCCGCTCTACGTCGGCTCGGTCGTTTATGACGGGGACACCATCACCGTTTTCTCCAGCCCTCCGTAATCGGGTGGCAACAGTCCTCTGGACTGAAATCTGACATCGACTGCTTGAGTGTCCAATCATGGCCGTAACCTACTACGCACTCCTCACTACCATCGGTGCCGGCAAGCTGGCGAATGCCACTGCGCAAGGCACCACTCTGAAGATTACCCAGCTTGCTGTGGGCGACGGCGGAGGTACCGTACCCACGCCTGATGCCGGTCGTACTGCGCTGGTCAACGAGGTGCGTCGTGCACCTCTGAACAGCCTTGATGTCGATCCGAGCAATAGCTCACGCATCATTGCCGAGCAGATCATTCCCGCCGATGTGGGCGGTTGGTGGCTTCGTGAACTCGGTCTGTACGACGAGACGGGGGCTCTGGTCGCCTATGCCAACTGCGCGCCCTCGTACAAACCGCAATTGGCCGAAGGCAGCGGCCGCACACAGACCGTCCGCATGGTGTTGCTCGTCAGCAACACGTCGTCGGTTCAACTGACCGTCGATCCCAGCGTGGTCCTGGCGACTCGGGACTATGTGGACGGTGCAATCGTCAGTGCCATGAATCGCACGGACTACAAGCAGTCCGTGCGCACGGCAACCACTGCCAACATCACTTTGAGCGGGATCCAGAGCGTGGACGGCGTCGCGCTGATCGCTGGCGACAGGGTACTGGTCAAGAACCAGACGACCGCCAGCGAGAACGGCATCTACGTTGCCGCCAGCGGAGCTTGGAAGCGTAGCGAGGACTGCGACGAAAATGCCGAGGTGACCCCGGCTCTGACTGTCTCTGTCGAAACTGGGACAGCCCAGGCCGATACGGTGTGGCAGCTGGTCACCGATGCGCCCATTGCTCTGGGTGCGACTGCACTGACATTCCAGAACATCACTAACGGGTTGGCGCGACTGGCGTCGCCGGCTTTCTCCGGCAACCCCACGGCTCCGACACCGGATGCATCGGACAACGACACCAGTCTTGCTACCACGGCATTCGTGCGGAATGCGATGGCAGCCTATGGCCTCGCGACAACTTCTCTGAACAGTGCTCAGGCAAATGACCTGGATGATCCATCGCTGCTTTCCGGACTCTACTTCGTTCCAAGCACCGCGACGGGGACACCAATCGTGGCGCAAGGCGGGTTGATTCATCGAGTTTACGGTGCAGGCGGATTCCAGATATTCGTGCTGTATAGCGGGGATCGCACCTGGATTCGCCGTAGGGGAACTTCCGCTTGGGGACCTTGGCGGGAGAATGCCTTCCTGGATAGCCCCGTATTCAGTGGGGCTCCGATGGCTCCGACAGCCGCAAGTGATCGGGCAGACAATGCTTTGGCTACGACTGGGTATGTCTGGAATGTCCTGCGGGAGAAGATCGGTCTTGGAGGTGCGGGAGCCGCCCCGACTCTTGCGGATGTGGACGATGTGACTGCCGCTGCAGGGTTCTATTATGTCACGGCCAGCGCAGCAGGCACTCCACTTGCGAACTCAGGCTTGGTTCTGCACAAGGTCTATGGAACAGCCGGTTTCCAGCTCTTCCAGCCATACGGCGTGGAGCGCATCTTCTACCGACGCCGCAATGGCACTTGGCAGGCCTGGCAGGAGTTCAGTACCACTGCTTCCGTGCAAGCCACTCTGCAAGGTGCGGGGCTGGCAAGTGCTACTACGGGCAGTGTTCCAGCTGATGCGGATGCACTGGCTAACCTGAAATCGGGAATGTATTACCTCCCAGGACCTGTATCGCCGTATCCGAATACCAACGCCTTTGTCATCCGGGTGACCTACAACGGCAGCCGCGGTTTTGAGCTGATGAATGCCCCTTACACCGATCGGTTCTGGGGGCGATCCAGCAACAGTGATGGGAGCTGGCGAACGCCAGTGGAGCTGGCGAAGGTCGACTCGCAGGCACTGACTGGCGTCCCAACAGCACCCACTGCTGCTGCCGGGAGTAACAGCGCACAATTGGCTACCACTGCCTTTGTGTCGACGGCTGTTGCAAATCTAGTCGGCGGTGCGCCGGCCTCGCTGGATACGCTCAAGGAGCTTGCCGCAGCGTTGGGCAATGACCCCAGTTTCGCAGCGACCGTTACCAACGCACTCGCGGGCAAGGCCGGTAAAGCAACAACGCTGGGGGGCTACGGGATCACCGACGGAGCTTCCAGGGAGGGGATCGCCGTTGGCATAGGTCATGATGGCGGCAACGTCTACTGCAGGAAAACAGATGGCGGAACTCATTATCTTCAGAGCTGGCTGGGCTTTGTCCCGGTTCGCCAAGGTGGTGGCAATGCCCAGGGTACCAATACGGTTTACATCGGGTGGGCGCAGAACGGCACCGGGGCACGAATCCAGGTTGATGCCCTTGATCTGGGCTACCTCTGGACGGACATGCACGGCCTGTCGCGTCTGGCAGCAAACTCTGCAACCGGCGCCGTCGGGACGTATGCGCTCTTGCGAAACAATGCCGGCGGGGCGTTGGGCGCGGCGGCCGGGTCGGTCTCGGCGGGCGGCAGTCTGTTCTATACCAACATCGCCGGAGACACCAATGGAGTGAAGAACTTCGCTGGTGGGACCTGGCGTCTGATGGGCCAGCTCTATAGTGACAACAACAGCGGAACTGGCGGGGCCAGTCTGTTCCTGAGGATCGCGTGAATGTTGAATTTCTTGAAAGCCAGCCAACCATTCTGGGTGGACGAGGCGCAGACCGGCATATCGTTGCTGGTGACCTTCGAAGGCTTGGGCGAGGTGCCTTTCACGGCAACGCCCAATGACGGCGAGGCCCATGGGCGCGAGATTTTCCAGAAGGCAATAGCTGGAGAATTCGGTGACATTGCGCCCTGCGCTGTGCCTACGAGTGGGCAACTGATAGCGGAAATCTCTTACCAGAAGAGTCATCTGCTGCAGCAGGCCGCAGAAAAGATCGCCCCGCTGCAGGACTCGGTGGAGCTCGGGATTGCTACCCCGGAGGAAATCCAGAGGCTGCATGACTGGAAAGTTTACCGAGTTGAAGTCAACCGGGTGGAGCAACAGCCCCACTATCCTCAAACCCTTATGTGGCCTCAGTTGCCGGAGCAGTAATCGCTTCGCACGAGCCATTAACAGAACCCGCCCAGTGCGGGTTTTTTTATGTCTGGAGAAAACCCTATGAGCTTCTTTCACGGCGTCACCGTGACCAATGTCGACGTCGGTGCGCGCACCATTGCGCTGCCGTCGTCCTCGATCATCGGCCTGGTGGATACCTTCACCCCCGATAGCAAGCTGACCGCACAGGCGGACATGCCCGTGCTGCTCACCAACCTGCGTGAAGCGGCCGCCGCCTTCGGTACCGCATCGGCCATCTACAAGTCCTGCACCGCCATCTTCACCCAGTCCGCCGCAGTGGTCGTGGCCGTCGGCGTGACGAAGGTCGAGGATGCTGCGCAGCAGACTTCCTCGATCATCGGCAGCGTCACCGAAGCCGGCCAGCGTACCGGCCTGCAGGCGCTGCTCGATGGCAAGTCGCGCTTCAATGCCCAGCCGCGTCTGCTGATCGCGCCGAAGCATTCCGCCACTCAGGCGGTCGGCACTGCCATGGGCGCGCTGGCCGAGAAGTTGCGCGCCATCGCCATCGTCGACGGCCCCAACACCACCGACGAGGAGGCCATTGCCTACGCCGAAGAGTTCGGCAGCAAGCGCATTTACCTGGTCGATCCGGGCGTGCAGTACTGGGATACCGCCAGCAGCGCCACAGTTGACGCACCGGCATCCGCCAACGCCGCCGCGCTGTTCGCCTGGACCGACAGCCAGTACGGCTTCTGGTCCTCGCCGTCGAACAAGGAACTGCTCGGCATCACCGGTACCGGCCGGCCCATCGAATTCCTCGACGGCGACGAGACCTGCCGCGCCAACCTGCTCAACAACGCCAACATCACCACCATCATCCGCGACGACGGCTACCGCCTGTGGGGCAACCGCACCCTCTCCAGCGACGCCAAGTGGGCCTTCGTGACCCGCGTGCGGACCATGGACATGGTGATGGACGCGATCCTCGCCGGGCACAAGTGGGCGGTCGACCGTGGCATCACCAAGACCTACGTGAAGGATGTCACCGAGGGCCTGCAGGCCTTCATGCGCGACCTGAAGAACCAGGGCGCGGTGATCGACTTCGAGGTCTATGCCGACCCGGAACTCAACACCGCCAGCCAACTGGCCCAGGGCAAGGTGTACTGGAACATCCGCTTCACCGACGTACCGCCTGCCGAGAACCCCAACTTCCGCGTCGAGGTGACCGACCAGTGGCTCACCGAAGTCCTGGACGCAGCTTAAGGAGAACCCCAGATGATTCCGCAGATCCTGACCAATACCAACCTCTTCGTCGACGGCGTCAGCTTTGCCGGTGACGTGCCCTCCCTGACCCTGCCGACCCTCAAGGTGAAGACCCAGGAGTACCGTGCCGGTGGCATGGACGCTCCGGTCCTGCTCGACGTCGGCCTGGAGGCCATGGAGGCAAAGTTCACCACCAACGGCGCGCGCCGCGAGGCCATGAAGTTCTTCGGCCTGAGCGACCAGGGGGCATTCAACGGCACCTTCCGCGGCTCCTTCAAGACCCAGAAGGGCGGCACCGTTCCGGTAGTCGCCACCGTCCGTGGCCTGCTCAAGGAGATCAACCCGGGCGACTGGAAAGCCGGCGACCTGGCCGCCTGCACTTACAGCGTGGCGGTCACCTACTACAAGCTGGAAGTCGAGGGTCGCGAGATGTTCGAGATCGACCCGGCCAACTCGGTGCGCAAGATCGACGGCGTCGACCAGCTCGCCGCCATGCGTAACGACCTGGGCGTCTGAGGAGAGCCGTGATGCAAGACTCTGTCAAACAGCCCGCGTGGCTGAGCCTTTCCGAGGACGCGGCGGTGGTGAAGCTGTCCCGTCCGACCTCCTGCAATGGCGTCGATGTGGACGTCCTCACCCTGCGTGCGCCGACCGTGCGTGACATCCGCCTGGCCAGCAAGGTGGCCAGTGATGACGAGGAGCGCGAGCTGCAACTGTTCGCCTCGCTGGTGCAGGTCAGCCGTCAGGACCTGGAGGGGCTCAAGCTCAGCGATTACCAGCGCCTGCAACACGCCTACTTTCGCCTGGTGCGAGAGGACGACGATGAGCTTCGCGCTGATGCGCCAGCTGGCGCGGCGACTGGCGACTGAGTCGGGCTTCACGGCCGGCGAACTGGAGTGCATGACCCTCAGCGACCTGCGTTGGTGGCTGGGGGACGAGGCGGGCTAGTTCGCCCTGGCGGAGCGTCGGGTGACCGGCGCTCCCTTGTCGTTGAAGTGACGAATGTCGTCAGAGGGCGAGTGAAATGGAAATGAGTGAAAAGCCGGACGTGCTGGTGGCGGCTGTCGTCGGTCTGGGCAGCACGCTCGGCCGGGTGATAACGGACTCCGCCGTGCGCCTGGGAACCCTCGTTGGAAAACTGGATGCAAGTCTGCCCATGCGCACGCTGGTGGATGGCATCGATGCCGTTCTGGACAACCAGGATGTCCGCCATCGCGCCAGTGAGCGCAACGCGGGGGAAACCAGGCTGGCGCTGCGACGGATCATCGATCTGCTGGGGCTGCGGCCGGCAGAGGTTCGCTTGCCGAAAATCACCGTCGCTGTAGCGCCAGGGGCGAGCGCACCGGCGAACGATTGGCAGCGAATGGAAACGGCGACAAAGTCGTTGGCCGAGCTGAACTCTGTCGGTGATGTCGCGCGATCCTCCCTGAGCGCGAGCCTCGCGTTTCGTGGGCGTCTGATGCAGGTTCGCGAAGCGGCAGGGCAACCCTACGACCCGGTCGCCGAGGCGGCATTGGGCAAGCGCGTTGTGACGGCGGCGGATGCTGCTGCGATGCCCCACGAAAAGGTGCTGGACCTGGCGCAGGCGATGGCCGAGAGCAAGGTGCCGCTCCGCGATATGGACACGATGTTGCCGGTGGCGGCCAGGTTCGCCCAGGGACAGGGCGTGTCGACGCAAACGGCAGCACAACTGATCAGCGCCCTGCAGCAGAAGGGAGGCATCAACAATGCCGCCGATCTGGAGCGTGCGTTGAGTGCAGTGGCGTGGCGTGGTCAGAAGGAAGCGCCGTCGGTCGAGCTGTTCAGCCGCGATCTGCTTGGCAGCCTGGCCTCGTTGCGGCCAGGAGACTCGCAGAAGACTGAGGCTTTGTTGCAGACCAGGCAGTCCCTGGCTGCCGCCCCGGCCGACCTGTTGCAGCAGGGCGTCAAGCAACATCAGGATTCTCCGCTGGGGCAGCTGGAGGCCAGCGAGCAGAAGATTTCCGGCGCCATGCTGGGAATTGGTGATGCCGTGCTCAGCCATCAGGGCGCCCTGGAGTTTGTCGGTGGTGGTCTGCTGGCGCTGAAGTCACTGATCGACGCAAAGAAATTCGTCGAGGACGCCAATGATGCGATGCCCTGGAACTGGGGCAGGCGCGAGGTCCAGGATGTCTTCGTCACCAACTGGCCAACTGGCGGGTTGGGTGACTTCTCTGATGGCAGACCCAAAGGCAAGAGCAAAGGCAAAGGCACCGGCAAAGCGAAAACTGGCGGCTCGGGCAATGCGGCGCGTGGCGGTATCTTCCAGCGCGCCCGGTCCACCCTGGGACGCGCCGCCGGAGTCGCCTCCGGATGGATCGGCCGCGCGGCAAAATCCGTGCGCTCTTCGCGTGTCGGCCGCGCCGCTGGCGGCATTCTGCGCCGTGGCACAGCAGTGGTGCGAAGCGTAGGCGCCTCCGGAGTCGAGAGGGCGGTGAGTGGACTGGCGCGGGGACTGGGAGCGGGGCTGCGACGCTTCGGTCCGGTCAGTGCTGCGATGGCGATTGCCGATGCTGCCTCGGTCTATGCCAGTGATCAGTCGCCCGCGCAGAAGGCGGTTGGCTACGGCAAGGCCGGTGGTGCCGCCATTGGCGCGACAGTCGGTGCGGCTGTGGGCACACTGATCCCGATTCCGCTGGTGGGCACGCTGGTCGGAGGTTCCATTGGCGCAACCGTGGGCGAGTTGATCGGTGGCAAGGTCGGGGCGCTGTTCGGTCCGGCGGACGAGGCAGCGAAATCGCAGTCTGCCGCGCCGGCTCCGGCAACTCCGGTCGCCGCAGCTATGGCCGCCAACGCTCCAGCCAACTGGACCTTCTCGCCGCAGGTGAGCATCAACGTGGCGGGCAACATCGTCAATCCGCAGCAACTGTTGGATGAGCTGGTCCCGGCAATGCGCCGGCTGATCGCCGAGGCCCAGCAGGAAAGGCAGCGCAATGCGCTGTTCGACACCGTCGTTATGTAGGGAGGCCCCATGACCTATCTGGAACAGTTCAATACCGGCCTCGGGATGATTGCGGGCGCTGCCACGGCCGCCCGGCGCGACCTGGAGCAGGTCGCCGCACCGGTGGACAAGGCGATGCTGCACATTCGCAGCGGCGTCGCGGCGCTCGAAGGTCTGCCCGGGGTTACACCTGAGGCGGCAGCCAAGCTCAAGCGCGTCACCGATGGCATCGTCCGTGCCCAGGGCAAGCTGCAGGACGGGGTGAAGAAAGCCCAGGCCGAGCAGGAAAAGCTGCAGAAGAACCTCGACAAGGCCAGGCAAGTGGCAGCCGAGGTCAACGAGCACGTGGAGAAGCTGGGAGAAGAGATCAGCAACGCCGGCCAGGCGGTGAACAAGGTGCTGGGCAAGATTGATCCGCGCCTGAAGGACATCCTGCCAAGCTCGGTGCTGGCACCCAGGCTCGACCCTTCCGAGCAGATGTGCAAGGTGCCGCAGCACCTGTTGATCATGACCCCGTTGAAGTCGACCGAGCAGACTTACTACTTCAACGTCGACACCACTGGCTTCCAGCGACTGACCCGCACCAGCAGCTATGCCTGGAAGGACCAGGCACGGCTTGGCCGGCGCAGCGCGCAGCAGAGCGTCGGCCTGGGCCCGGAAACGCTCACGCTCAATGGCGTGGTCATGCCGCTGTTCATCCGTGCCGGCGACACCTCGCAGCGCGTCGGCTGGAACCAGCCGCGAACTCTGCGCGACATCGCCGCGTTGAGCGAGCCGGTCCATCTCGGCACCGGCCGCGGCGATGACCTGGGCAACTGGTGCCTGACCAAGATCACCGAGACGCAGGAGGCGTTGTTCGCCAATGGCGTGCCTCGTCAGCAAACCCTCGACCTGGAGTTCACCCGCTATGGCGACGACGATAGTCAGAAGCGCTGACGGCGACCTGCTGGACCGCCTCTGCTACCAGCGCTACGGGCATCTCAATGGCTGCGTGGAAGCTGTGCTGGATGCCAATCCCGGACTGGCCGACGAAGCTCAACCGTTACGGGGAGGCGTGATCATCCGCCTGCCGGAACTGCTCGTGCCGGCAGACCAGAGCGTGCGCTTGTGGGAGTGACCACCGGCATTCGCTTCAGTAACCAGGCCCCGCTCAAGCGGGGCCTTTTCATTCAAGGTGGCTTATGAAACCTGCCTTCCGCATCAGCGCCGACGGCGCGGACATTACTGCGCTGGTCAGCGACCGGTTGATCGAGCTGCAACTGACCGACAAGCCTGGCCTGGAGTCCGATACCTTCCAGATCACCATCGATGACCGCGATGGCGCCGTCACGCTGCCCCGGCGCGGCGCGGCGCTGGAAGTCTTCCTCGGCTACGACGGCGCGCCGCTTACGCGCATGGGCCGCTATGTGGTGGATACGCTGACCTACAGCGGCATGCCGGACAACCTGGTGATCAAGGGCAAGAGCGGGGACATGCGCGGGCAGGGCAAGGCCGCCCGCAGCGGCAGTTGGGAAGGCATGAGCCTGGCGAGCGTGGTGGCGGATATCGCTGCGCGCAATGGCTGGCGCGCAGCGTGCAATGTCGAGACAATGATCGCGCGCATCGACCAGATTCGAGAGTCGGACTTCAACTTCATCACCCGGCTGGCCCGGCAGTACGACTGCACCGCGAAGCTGGCCAACAACAGCCTGCTGGTGCAGCCGCGCCAGTCTGGCCGCAGCGCCAGTGGGCAGGCGCTGGAGATACCGGTGCTGGGGCGCGGGGACGTGGGTTCGTTCCGCTTTACCCTGGATGACCGGAAGGTCGTGGCAGCGGTGAAGGTGCCCTATCGCGGCACCGACGGCGTACAGAAGCAGGTTCGTGTGACCAACCCGGACGCGCCGTCACAAGTCGCCGCGGAGCATTGCGACCGCCACCCGCAGCCGGACGAGGCGGCCGCCCGGCGCGTCGCTGCGGCACGGTTGGCCGAGTTCAATCGCAACAGCGCCGAAGTGCAGTTGGACCTGCCCGGCCGCGCCGATCTGTTCGCCGAACTGACTATTGATCTGCAGGGCTTCAAGGCAGGGCTCGACGGTCGCTACCTGATCGATTCGGTCACCCAGCATTTTTCCGCAGGTGGCTGGACCACCACGGTGCAGTGCAACGGCGGGGCGCAAGGGAAGGGCAAGGCTGGGGAGGGCGGCTGATATGCAAATCGACGAACGCCAGCTGCTGCTGATCCTGCCCAACGCCCGCCCTGTCGCGGGCGTTTTTCTTCCGGCACTCGACGCCGCCATGGGGGATTTCGGAATCGACACGCCGCCGCGTGTTGCTGCCTTCATCGCCCAGGTCGGCCATGAAAGTGCCCATCTGACCCGCTGCGTGGAAAGCCTGACTTACAGCGCCCAGCGTCTGGCCGCCGTCTGGCCCCGGCGCTTCCGCAGCGCCGACGGCTCGCCCACGGCGCTGGCGCGAGAGGTGGCGTACCAGCCGGAGCGCATTGCCAACCTCGTCTACGCCGGGCGCAACGGAAACGGTGATGAAGCCTCTGGCGACGGCTGGCGCTTTCGTGGCCGCGGCCTGCTGCAGGTGACGGGGCGGAGCAACTACCGCTCGGTTGGCGAACGGCTCGCACAGCCCTTTGTCGCCCGCCCACAACTACTGGCGGAACCCCGCTGGGCGTGTCGGTCCGCCGCCTGGTGGTGGCAGCGCAACGGGCTTGGCGAGCTGGCGGACGCCGGACGCTTCGAGGACATTACCCGGCGTATCAATGGCGGGCTCAACGGCCAGGACGAGCGCGTACTGCTCTGGCGGCGCGCGCAGGAGGTGCTGGGATGAGCCGTTTCTGGCTGGCGCTGGGGGTGGCCGGCTTCCTGCTGGGTGGCCTGTTCGGCGGTTGGCTGGCGGCGCGCTTCTATGGCGGGCAATTGCAGGGCCTGCAGCTTGAGCAGGCACGCTGCAGCGAAGCCGGCAAGGCGCTGGAATCTCGGCTGGTGCTGCAGAACGAGCAGCTCGACGTGTTGGCAGAAACTTCCCGCCAGCGTGCGGAGGCCGCCGAGCGAGCCCTGGCCCAGGCCCGTGGCCTGGCGCAAAGCCATGAAGATGCCGCCAACCGATTGCTTCTGGAGCGCAGCGAGGGCGAAGAGTGCGCAGTGGTTCGTCAACTGATCGACCGGGAGCTGCTGCCATGAAAGTGCTCATGCTGATCGTTCCGCTGTTGCTCGCCGGTTGCGCCGCGACTTCACCCAAGCCTGTGGAAATCCGTATCCCTATCCCGGTGCCGTGCCAGACACCGGCCATCGAAGCTCCCCGATTCGCCACCACCGCCCTGCGCCCGACGGACGACCTGCAAACCAAGGTGCGTGCGCTGCTGGCCGAACGGCAGCAACACCTGGCCTACGAAACCCGCCTGCGTGCCGCCCTCCAGGCGTGCCAGTGAAATGTCCTACCTTCGTCGGCAGGGGCGCCGCGCGTATTGCGCTGGCGCCCGGCCTTGGGCTACTGTTCGGCCATCGCTAGGCGAGACCGCAACCGTGATCCACCGCACCCGCATCATCACCTCCCTCCTCAAGGCATTCGCCCGTTGGCGCTGGCGCGCCTGATTCCTTCTTTCCCGGCATAGCGCCGGTCTCTTCTTACGCGTCCATTTCTCCCATCCGCTGGCATAATTGCCAGATTCGCGCAGCCCGCGAGGCCGCAATGGGTGTCGACGATGGCGCGATCCGAAAGCAGTGCAATCATGAGGTTCGAGCAGACATGCTGCTGATGATCGATAACTACGATTCCTTCACCTACAACCTGGTGCAGTACTTCGCCGAGTTGAAGGCCGACATCCACGTCATTCGCAACGACGAATTGAGCGTCGACGAGATCGCCGCGCTCAACCCCGAGCGCATCGTCCTGTCCCCCGGTCCGTGCACCCCGAACGAAGCGGGTGTTTCCCTGGAAGTCATCGAACGCTTCGCCGGCAAGCTGCCGCTGCTGGGCGTGTGCCTGGGCCACCAGTCCATCGGCCAGGCCTTCGGTGGTGACGTGGTGCGGGCGCGCCAGGTCATGCACGGTAAGGTCAGCCCGGTGTTCCACAAGGACCTGGGTGTATTCGCCGGCCTGAACAACCCGCTGACCCAGACCCGCTATCACTCCCTGGTGGTCAAGCGCGAGACGCTGCCCGACTGCCTGGAGATCACAGCCTGGACGGCGCTGGAAGACGGCTCGGTCGACGAGATCATGGGCCTGCGCCACAAGACGCTGAACGTCGAGGGCGTGCAGTTCCACCCCGAGTCGATCCTCTCCGAACAAGGCCACGAGATGTTGGCCAACTTCCTCAAGCAGACCGGCGGGGTGCGCGCATGAATATCAAGGAAGCCCTCAACCGCGTGGTCAACCAGCTGGACCTGTCCACCGAGGAAATGCAGGACGTCATGCGCGAGATCATGACCGGGCAGTGCACCGACGCGCAGATCGGCGCCTTCCTCATGGGCATGCGCATGAAGAGCGAGACCATCGACGAAATCGTCGGCGCCGTCGCGGTGATGCGCGAGCTGGCCGACCAGGTCGAACTGGGCAGCCTCAAGCACGTGGTCGACGTGGTCGGCACCGGCGGTGACGGCGCGAACATCTTCAACGTGTCCTCGGCGGCGGCCTTCGTCGTCGCCGCGGCGGGCGGCAAAGTCGCCAAGCACGGCAACCGTGCGGTCTCCGGCAAGAGCGGCAGCGCCGACCTGCTGGAAGCGGCCGGCATCTACCTGGACCTCAAGCCGGTCCAGGTGAAGCGCTGCATCGAGACCGTCGGCGTCGGCTTCATGTTCGCCCAGGTCCACCACAAGGCCATGAAGCACGCCGCCGGCCCGCGCCGCGAGCTGGGCCTGCGTACCCTGTTCAACATGCTCGGCCCGCTGACCAACCCCGCTGGTGTGAAACACCAGGTGGTCGGCGTGTTCAGCCAGGCGCTGTGCCGTCCGTTGGCCGAGGTGCTCAAGCGCCTGGGCAGCGAGCACATCCTGGTGGTTCATTCGCGCGATGGCCTGGACGAGTTCAGCCTCGCCGCTCCGACCCATGTGGCCGAACTGAAGGACGGCGTGGTCACCGAGTACGAAGTGCAGCCGGAAGACTTTGGCATCAAGAGCCAGAGCCTGATCGGCCTGACTGTGGACAGCCCGCAGCAGTCGCTGGAGCTGATCCGTGATGCCCTTGGCCGTCGCAAGACCGAGGCCGGGCAGAAGGCCGCCGAGCTGATCGTGCTCAATGCCGGCGCTGCGCTCTACGCGGCGGACCTGGCGACCAGCCTGCACGAAGGCATGCAATTGGCCCACGACGCCCTGCACACCGGGCTGGCGCGGGAGAAGATGGAAGAGCTGGCGGCCTTCACCGCCGTTTACCGAGAGGAGAACGCACAGTGAGTGTGCCGACGGTTCTGCAGAAGATCCTGGCCCGCAAGGCCGAAGAAGTCGCTGATCGCCGCACCCGCGTGAGCATTGCCGAGCTGGAGCAGCTGGCGCGTGCCGCGGACGCACCCCGTGGTTTCGCCAATGCCTTGCTGGAACGCGCCAAGCGCCGCGAGCCGGCGGTGATCGCCGAGGTGAAGAAGGCGTCCCCGAGCAAGGGCATCCTGCGCGAGAACTTCGACCCCGCCGACATTGCCCGCAGTTACGAGGAGGGCGGCGCCGCCTGCCTCTCCGTGCTGACCGACATTGATTTCTTCCTCGGCAGCGACGCCTACCTCAAGGAAGCCCGCGCGGCCTGCACGCTGCCGGTGATCCGCAAGGACTTCCTGATTGACCCTTATCAGGTGGTGGAAGCCCGCGCCATCGGCGCCGACTGCATCCTGCTGATCGTCTCGGCGTTGGATGACGTGCGCATGGCCGAGCTGGCCTCGGTGGCCAAGGACGTCGGCCTCGACGTGCTGGTGGAAGTGCACGACGCCCCGGAACTGGAGCGCGCGCTGAAGACCCTGGACACTCCGCTGGTCGGCATCAACAACCGCAACCTGCACACCTTCGAAGTCAGCCTGGAGACCACTCTGGACCTGCTGCCGGAAATCCCGCGCGAGCGCATGGTGATCACCGAGAGCGGCATCCTCAACCGCGCCGATGTGGAGCTGATGGAAGTCAGCGACGTGTTCGGCTTCCTGGTCGGCGAAGCCTTCATGCGTGCCGACGAGCCGGGTACCGAGCTCAAGCGCCTGTTCTTCCCCGAGCGCAGCAAGGTCAAGCTGGGCGCCGATCCGGACTGACAGCCCTTATGTAGGAGCGAGCTTGCTCGCGAACTGCCCAGGCGCCCTAGCGGCCGGCAAGGGCTCGCGAGCAAGCTCGCTCCTACAGAGTCAGGACAACAAAAAAGCCGGCGATTGCCGGCTTTTTTGCATTCTGCGGATGCTTCAGCGGGTGCCGAAGACCACCATGGTCTTGCCTTTCACATGCACCAGGCCCTGTTCCTCCAGGCTCTTGAGCACGCGGCCGACCATCTCGCGGGAGCAGCCGACGATGCGGCCGATTTCCTGGCGGGTGATCTTGATCTGCATGCCGTCCGGGTGGGTCATGGCGTCCGGCTGCTGGCACAGGTCCAGCAGAGTGCGGGCGACGCGGCCGGTGACGTCGAGGAAGGCCAGGTCGCCGACCTTGCGCGTGGTCTTGCGCAGGCGATCGGCCATCTGGCTGCCCAGGGTGAAAAGAATCTCCGGATCCTGCTGGCTCAGTTCGCGGAATTTCGCGTAGCTGATCTCGGCGACTTCGCATTCGGTCTTGGCGCGGATCCAGGCGCTGCGCTCCTGGCCGGTGCTGCCTTCCTTCTCGAAGAGCCCCATCTCCCCGAAGAAATCGCCGGTGTTGAGGTACCCGATGATCATCTCGCGGCCGTCGTCGTCCTCGATCAGGACGGTGACCGACCCCTTGATGATGAAGAACAGGCTTTCGCAGCGGTCGCCAGCGTAGATGATGGTGCTCTTGGCGGTGAAGCGGCGGCGATGACAGTGCGCGAGCAACTTGTCGAGGTTCTTGATTTTGGGTGTGAGGGTAATAGCTACCATGCCCGAGTCCCGGAAAGAATAAAGAGTGGCCTTTGCACAACAGGCGCTAATGATTTTTTATGACCAGCTGTAGTGCCGTGCGTCCCTGGCTCGATCCCCCTCGATCCGCAGGGCGGCAGATTGCCTTGCTGAGCATTCTTGCGCGTACGTAAATCCGCAAGAGCTTAACAGACGACGTGTTACCAACAATCGGAAAGCTGGAACATTCGTGCGGGCAATTTCCTAGAGTGTGCCAGTAAACCGGCGCCAGCTTAAGTGATAAATGCATACTCGCCGTGTGGAAATGAGACCTGGGTAACAGCCGCAGGCCCCGGTGGGCGTGCTAGAGGGCTGTGTTAAGCTATCGCCCCTTTTTTCCGGCGGAGTCCTTTGCAATGAAAGCGCGAATCCAGTGGGCGGGCGAGGCCATGTTCCTCGGTGAATCCGGCAGCGGCCACGTGGTGGTAATGGACGGCCCGCCGGACGCCGGCGGCCGCAACCTGGGTGTGCGTCCGATGGAAATGCTCCTGCTCGGCCTCGGTGGCTGCACCAACTTCGATGTGGTCAGCATCCTGAAGAAAGGCCGTCAGCCGGTGGAGAGCTGTGAGGCCTTCCTCGAAGCCGAGCGCGCCGACGAAGACCCGAAGGTGTTCACCAAGATCCACGTGCATTTCGTGGTCAAGGGACGTGGTCTGAAGGAAGCGCAGGTCAAGCGTGCGGTCGAACTGTCGGCCGAGAAATACTGCTCCGCCTCGATCATGCTCGGCCGCGCCGGCGTCGAGATCACCCACGACTACGAGATCGTGGAACTGGGCTGACAGCTCCCTTCATCCTTTCATCATCAAGGGTGCGCAAAATCTGGCAGAGGTCGCCTGACCTCTGCATAATGCGCCACCTTTTTTCAGGGCCTTCCGCCCGAAACCAGAAACCACAATCGCCATCGCGAAGAGGTGTAAACCGTCCTACGCAGGTGCGCCGTACGCATCTGACGGGCATGCTCAACCACGCGGCAGAGCCGCATTTGATGAGAGTTCTCCCACGGTGAAAAGCAAACTCAAGCTCCACGGGTTCAACAACCTGACGAAGACCTTGAGCTTCAACATCTATGACATCTGCTACGCCGAGACGCCTGAAGACCAGCAGGCCTACGTGCAGTACATCGACGAAGAGTACGATGCCGAGCGTCTCACGCAGATCCTCACCGATGTTGTCGACATCATTGGCGCAAACATCCTGAACATCGCCCGTCAGGATTACGATCCGCAAGGCGCCAGCGTAACCATCCTGATCTCCGAGCAGCCGGTCACCCCGACCGACAGCCAGATCGAGGAATCCCCGGGGCCGCTACCGGAAACCATCCTGGCGCACCTCGACAAGAGCCATATCACCGTGCACACCTATCCGGAGATTCATCCGGTGGAAGGCATCGCGACCTTCCGAGTGGACATCGATGTGTCGACCTGCGGCGTCATCTCGCCGCTCAAGGCGCTCAACTACCTCATCCACCAGTTCGATTCGGACATCGTCACCGTGGATTACCGCGTGCGCGGTTTCACCCGTGACGTGGAAGGCAGGAAGCACTTCATCGACCACGAGATCAACTCGATCCAGAACTACCTCTCCGACGACACGTACGAGGCCTATCAGATGACCGACGTGAACGTGTACCAGGAGAACCTGTTCCACACCAAGATGCTGCTCAAGGAGTTCGACCTGGACAACTACTTGTTCGGCGATGCCACGAGCAACCTCTCGCCCGAGCAGCGCAAGCAGGTGGAAGAGCGTGTTCGGCACGAGATGCTGGAGATCTTCTACGCGCGCAACATGCCGCGCTGATCTCCGGCACGATGAAAAAGGGCGCCCAGTGGGCGCCCTTTTTCGTTACCGGCCGGATCAGATCCGGTAGGTGGACTTGGTCATGACCTTGGACAACAGCGTCATGCCGAACTTCACCGGTGCCGGGAAGCGCAGGCCGCCAGCCTCGATGGCGCTGGTGGCGTGGTGCTCCTCGTCCTCGCGCATCTGCTCGAGGATGGCGCGGGACTTCTGGTCCTCGGCGGGGATTTCCGCCAGGTGTTCGTCCAGATGCTTGCAGACCTGGTCTTCGGTGGCGGCGACGAAGCCCAGGCTGACGCGGTCGCTGATCAGCCCGGCGGCTGCGCCTACGCCGAAGGACAGCCCGTAGAAGAGCGGGTTGAGCACGCTCGGGCGGCTGCCCAGTTCGCGGATGCGCTGCTCACACCAGGCAAGATGGTCGACCTCTTCGTCGGCCGCCTCTTCCATGGCCTTGCGCACCTTCGGCAGCTTGGCGGTCAACGCCTGGCCCTGGTACAGCGCCTGGGCGCAGACCTCGCCGGTGTGGTTGATGCGCATCAGGCCGGCCACATGGCGGGCATCGGTCTCGCTGAGCTCGGCGTCGGGCTGGACGATAGCTGGGGACGGGCGCCCCGGATGACCGCTGAACGGCAGCAGGGTGCGCAGTGCGGCATCGGCCTGCAGCAGGAAGCGGTCGGCGGGGGAGTAGTGACGGTCGGCGGACATGGCGCACCTCCGAGTAGGAACATTCGCCCGGCAGTTTACCGGATGGCGGATGACAGGTCTTGCCGAGGTGCGCGCAGCTTCCTTTTATCGACGGGGCGCCAATCAACCCGGTGGCCAGTGCATCTGGCGCTGACCCAGCACATGCATGTGGATGTGGTGCACGGTCTGGCCGCCCAGGTCGTTGCAGTTCATCACCACGCGGAAGCCCTCGTCGCAACCCTGCTCCTTTGCCAGCCGCTGGGCGGTGAAGAGGATGTGGCCGGCCAGCGGCTTGTCTGCCTCGGTCAGGTCATTGAGGGTGGAGACGTGCTTCTTCGGGATCACCAGGAAATGTACGGGCGCCTGTGGGCCGATGTCGTGGAAGGCGATGACCTGGTCATCCTCATAGAGCTTGCGCGCGGGAATTTCCCCGGCGACGATCTTGCAGAACAGACAGTCCACGAAATGCACCTCCAGTCATATGGGCAGGAGCAGCAGTTTAGCGGCCGTCGATCGCCGCGCCCAGTTCCGGGCCGGCCAGCGCAAGGAGCGAGCGTGCAGAACGATATCCATGACCTGGGCCTGGTGCTCGATTCCAGGGTCAAACTGATCGTGATCGAATCCTGGGACGAGCCCAGGGTTCTGGAAACCCTGACCGGCCTGGCGGTACGGCGCGGGCTCAACCTGCAACTCTGGTCGGCGACCGAAGGCTTGCAGCGCCTGGGTTTCGGTGGCGAACCCCAGGGCGAGGGCGACAGCCGTGAGGCGGAGAATGCCCTGCGGCTGATCAAGGCCGATCCGCAGCCGAACCTCTATGTGCTCTGCGATCTGCATCCCTATCTGGCGGACAACCCGCGTGCCGTGCGTCTGCTCAAGGAGATCGCCATGGCCGAGGGGAATTTCCGCCCCACGGTGGTGCTGGTTTCCCACGCACTGAAGCTGCCCGCCGAGGTCCAGCGTTTCGCTGCGCGCTTTGCCCTGTCGTTGCCGTCCGAGGATGAACTGGTGGGACTGGTACGCGAGGAAGCGACCCGCTGGAGCGAGCGTAACCGGGGCGCGCGGGTACGTACGGACAATCGTACCCTGCGCCAGGTGGTGAAGAACCTGCGCGGACTCACTCACGGTGAGGCGCGGCTGCTGGCGCGCAGCGTGATCTGCAATGACGGGGCGATCACCCAGGAAGACCTGCCGGAGCTCAACCGCACCAAGTTCGAGCTGCTCAACCTCGATGGCGTGCTCAGCTTCGAGCACGATACTGCGCGTTTCGCCGAAGTGGGCGGGCTGGCCAGCCTCAAGCGCTGGTTGGGCGAGCGGCAGAGCGCGTTCACCGAAGGCAAGGACAAGGACCTGCCCAAGGGCGTGCTGCTGGTCGGTGTGCAGGGCGGTGGCAAGAGCCTGGCCGCCAAGGCGATCGCCGGTCTGTGGGGCCTGCCGCTGCTGCGCCTGGACTTCGGCAGTCTCTACAACAAGTACTTCGGCGAGACCGAACGTAACCTGCGCGAAGCGCTGCGCCTGGCCGACAGCATGGCGCCCTGCGTGCTCTGGGCGGACGAGATCGAGAAAGGCGTGGCCACCGGTGACCAGGACAACGGTGTCAGTCAGCGCGTTCTGGCCACGCTGCTGACCTGGATGGCCGAGCGCAAGGCGCCGGTATTCATGGTGGCCACCGCCAACGCCATCGAGCGCCTGCCGCCGGAACTGGTGCGTAAGGGGCGTTTCGACGAGCTGTTCTTCGTCGACCTGCCGGACGATGAGGTACGCCAGGATATCTTCCGCATCCATCTGCAGCGTCGTGAACTGGGCGCCACCCAGTTCGAACTGGGCGAGCTGGCCGCTGCCACCGAAGGGTTCTCCGGCGCGGAGATCGAGCAGGCAGTCGTCGGCGCGTTCTATGCCGCGCAGGCTCGGCAGAAGTCCGTGGACCAGGCGTTGCTGCTGGAGGAAATCCGCCGCACAGCGCCGCTGTCGGTGGTGATGGCCGAGGAGTTGGCAGCCCTGCGCGCGTGGGCCGATGGCCGTACGGTACGCGCGGACTGAACCTGGCTAGCTGGCCAGGGCCAGGCGATTGACCCGGCCGGCCAGCTTGCGCAGGGCCCAGCGCGGCAGCAGGCGCACCGAGCGGGCGAAGAGTCGGTTGCGCCAGCCGGGAATGATGATCGCTGGCGCGCGGCGCAGTGCCTTCACCGCGAGGAAGGCGACTTCTTCGGGCGACATGATCCGCTTGCCATTGTCGAGCTTGCCCAGGCGCATGTCGGCGTTGCGGTAGAACGCCGTGCGGGTTGGGCCCGGGCAGAGCACGGAAACCTTGATGCCACGGCTTTTGAGCTCCTCGCGCAACCCCTCGGAGAAGTGCAGCACGAACGCCTTGCTGGCGTAGTAGCTGCTCATCCAGGGGCCGGGCAGGAGGCTCGCCATGGAGGCGACGTTGAGAATCCGCCCGCCACCGCTGCGCTCCATCATGGCGCCGATGCCGTGGCACAGGCGCGCCAGGGCCAGCACATTGAGTTCCAGCAGTTCCTGCTCGCGGGACCAGTCCTGGTCGATGAAGGCGCCGGAGGTGCCGACACCGGCGTTGTTCACCAGCAGTTCGATCTGTCGCCCGCTCTGTTCCAGCTCGTGGAGCAGCCCGGATATCTGCAGCGGTTCGGAGAGGTCGCAGACGCGGAACAGCACCTCCACCCCGAAACGCTGGGACAGTTCGCAGGCGATGCTATCCAGCGCGTCGCGCTTGCGCGCCACCAGGATCAGCGCCTGGCCGCGGCGAGCGAGGGCTTCGGCCAGGGCCAGGCCGATACCGCTGGAGGCGCCGGTGATGAGGGCAAAACGAGGCATTCAGGAGTCTCTGTGGCGGGGTGGCGTTCGACCACGCCTGCCACGGGTTGTTGCATTACTGATCCGAGTCGCCGCCTTCGGTGTCGCCACTGCTGAAGTCGCCGTCGGAGGGCTCCGCGGTGGCCGCCGGGTCGGCAGCTTCGTCGCCTTGCTGGGACTGCGCCTGGGCAGCCTGGGCGCGCTCGATGTAGCTCTGGTAGGCCGGGATCGCGATGGCGGCGAGGATACCGCCAAACACCGGGAACAGCAGCCAGGAGAAGGCCAGGACCTTGACGCCGGTGCTGTTGGGCGGCGGCGGCGGACCGAAGCGGTTGGCGGTCTGCTCGCCGGGCATGAACAGCATCAGCAGGCTGAGAACCACGTTGACGAAGGGCACCAGCAGCGCGAGCCAGAGCCAGCCGGACCAGCCCAGGTCATGCAGGCGCTGCACGCCGATCGGCACGCTGAAGACCATGGCGGCAATGACCACCGCGGCAATGGCGACCACGCCCAGGGGCAGTGAAACGGCCATCAGCAGGCTGGCGACCAGGTAGGCGCCGAAAACGATGAAGGACAGTGCCGCTGACCAGCCAAGGTAGCGCACGCGGCCGATTCGGCCGGACAGGCTACGGACTTTCAGCTCGCCGAACTCCGGCAGGTCGTCGCCAACTTGCGCCTGGGGCGGCGCATAGGGAGATGCTGCAGTGGCCGGAGTGGCGGTCGCCGCGACGGGCGCCGGGTTGGCTGCGAGTTCGGCCTGGCGCGCCAGGTATTTCTCGATGACGATGCCGCAGGCGCTGCACTCGATGGCGCTGGCTTGCTCATGCCCGCACTTGGGGCAGGTCATTCGCTCGTTGCTGGCCGTTTCACCGGCCGCGCGGGCGGCCAGGGTCGCTTCGCTGGGGTGGTCATCGGTTTCCACCAGGCTGAAGTCCGCGACGCCTTCGGCTTCCTTGCGGGCGTTGGCACCGGCGCCATGGAGCGCGCGCAGGTACTTGTCGGCTTCGTCGCCGGACAGGTCGCGCTTGAGCACGACCGGCTGGCCGCTGAACAGCGCTTCGATCTTCGCGGCGTCGCTCTTGAACAGGCGGGCGAGGTTTTCCTTGGCGGTTTCCAGCGGCGTCTGGGGCATCAGCGCGCCGTCGAACACGATCTTGAAGCGGGATTGGTCCATAGGGGCATCCTTGTCTTCTGGCTATGTTGGAATCGCTACAGCGTAATCGGGCCGCCGAAGGCCAACAAGCGGCCTCGGCGGATATATCGTGAGCGGTGCCGCAGCTCAGACCAGCAGTTGATTGGACAGGCCGGCGCTGCGGGTCAGGGCCTGGCGGTATTCATGGTCCAGGCGTGCGATCAGCTCGCCCACGGCCGGCAGGTCGCGGATATCGCCGACGCCCTGGCCGGCGGACCACACGGTCTTCCAGGCCTTGGCCTCGTCGCTCACCGGCTTGAGTTTCTCGCCGTAGTTGAGCGCGCCCTTGTCATTCAGCCGCTGCATGTCGAAGCCGGCAGCCTCCAGGCTCTGGCGCATAAAGCTGGCCGGTACGCCGGAAACGGCGGGAGTGTGGATGATATCGGCGGCGCGGGCGTCGAGCAGCATGTGCTTGTAGGCCTCGGAGGCCGCGCTTTCTCGGGTGGCGATGAAACGGGTGCCGAGGTAGGCGAGGTCGGCGCCCAGCACCTGGGCGGCCAGGATCTCGTGGCCATGGTTGATGCAGCCGGCCAGCAGCAGGGTCTTGTCGAAGAACTGGCGAATCTCCGCGACCAGCGCGAAGGGGCTCCAGGTACCGGCGTGGCCACCGGCTCCGGCGGCCACGGCGATCAGGCCGTCGACGCCGGCCTCCGCCGCTTTCTCGGCATGCCGGCGGGTAGTCACGTCATGGAAGACCAGGCCGCCATAGCTGTGCACGGCGTCGACCACCTCGCGCACCGCGCCCAGGCTGGTGATCACGATGGGCACCTTGTGCTCGACGCACAGTTTCAAGTCGGCCTGCAGGCGCGGGTTGGTGTTGTGGACGATCAGGTTGACCGCATAGGGCGCTGCCTGCGGGTCGGCTGCCAGCCCGGCCTCGATCTCCTCCAGCCAGGCCTTGAAACCGCTGCTTTCGCGCTGGTTCAGCGCGGGGAAACTGCCGACGATGCCGCTCTTGCAGCACGCCAGCACCAGTTGCGGGGTGGAGACCAGGAACATCGGTGCCGCCACCAGGGGAATGCGCAGGCGGCGGTCGAGCAGGGCGGGCAGGGACATGACAGTCTCCTTGTCGGGGTCAGAAAGGTTTGACGACCACCAGGATCACGATGGCGATCAGGAACAGTACCGGCACTTCGTTGAACCAGCGGTAGAACACATGGCTGCGCCCGTTCTCGCCGCGCGCGAAGCGCTTGAGCATGGCGCCGCAGGCGTGGTGGTAGCCAATCAGCAGCACCACCAGCGTGAGCTTGGCGTGCATCCAGCCCTGGGTCAGCCAGGCGGGGTTGAGATAGAGCATCCAGGCACCGAGGACGATGGTGAGGATCATCGACGGGCCCATGATGCCGCGGTACAGCTTGCGCTCCATGACGCAGAAGCGTTCGCGGCTGGCGGCGTCCTCGCTCATGGCGTGGTAGACGAACAGGCGCGGGAGATAGAAGAGGCCGGCGAACCAGCAGACCACGGCAATGATGTGAAAGGCTTTCAACCACAGGTAAAGCATCGGGACGTCCTCGGATCACGGTTGAGCCGATAGTAGTGGCGCCGTGCAATGCCGTCATCCCTGTGGCGGCTGCAGTGTGGGAAAGATCGTTCGACTGCGGCAATCGGTATCGCCAGGCGTCAATCAGGCCCCTGATCGGAAAGCGGAAACTCTTGAACCGCGTAACCCTCAATTCAGGCGGATTCGCTCTGTTCAGCCGGGGCAGTGGCTCATATCATGACTGCCCCTGAATTTGGCCCCATAGGTGGAGTGACAGGCAGATGATCAAGGTCGGTATCGTAGGCGGTACGGGTTATACGGGCGTGGAACTGCTGCGCCTGCTGGCACAGCATCCCCAGGCGCGCGTCGAGGTGATCACCTCGCGCTCCGAGGAGGGCGTGAAAGTCGCCGACATGTACCCGAACCTGCGAGGCCACTACGACGGCCTGGCCTTCAGCGTGCCGGACGTGAAACGTCTGGGCGAGTGCGACGTGGTGTTCTTTGCCACGCCGCATGGCGTGGCCCACGCGCTGGCCGGCGAACTGCTGGCCACCGGTACCCGGGTGATCGACCTGTCCGCGGACTTCCGCCTGCAGGACGCCGAGGAGTGGGCCAAGTGGTATGGCCAGCCGCACGGTGCGCCGGATCTGCTGCCCGAAGCCGTCTACGGCTTGCCGGAAGTGAATCGTGAGGCCATCAAGTCCGCGCGCCTGATCGCCGTTCCCGGCTGCTACCCGACCGCCACTCAGCTCGGCTTCATTCCACTGCTGGAGAACGGCCTGGCCGACGCCAGCCAGCTGATCGCCGACTGCAAGTCCGGCGTCAGCGGCGCCGGTCGTGGCGCCAAGGTCGGCTCGCTGTTCTGCGAAGCCGGCGAAAGCATGATGGCGTACTCGGTGAAAGGTCACCGGCACCTGCCGGAAATCAGCCAGGGCCTGCGTCGCGCGGCCAAGGGCGATGTCGGCCTGACCTTCGTGCCGCACCTGACCCCGATGATCCGCGGCATCCATGCGACGCTTTACGCTAGCGTCGCCGACCGTGGTGTCGATCTGCAGAAGCTCTATGAAGAGCGTTACGCCAATGAGCCGTTCGTCGACGTGATGCCGGCCGGCAGCCATCCGGAAACCCGTAGCGTACGTGGCGCCAACGTCTGCCGCATTGCGGTGCACCGTCCCCAGGGCGGCGACCTGGTGGTGATCCTGTCGGTCATCGACAACCTGGTGAAGGGCGCGTCCGGCCAGGCGATCCAGAACATGAACATCCTCTTCGGTCTGGACGAGCACCTGGGCCTGTCCAACGTCGCACTGCTGCCGTAAGGAAAGATTGCCCCGGAAGGCGGTCGATTGATCTGGACCAATGGATGAGTCGGATTAGTTGACCGTTTTTCTGGGGTAAGCGGATAATAGTCCGCAATGTTGTAACGTACGGCTTCGGCCGGGAGAGTTGTCACCATGACCATCGAAACCTTCACCCCCACTCCGCTGATGTTCTCGCAAGGCGCTGCGAACAAGGTGAAGAACCTGATCGACGAAGAAGGCAATCCGCGCCTCAAGCTGCGGGTGTTCGTCACGGGCGGTGGCTGTTCGGGCTTCCAGTACGGCTTCACCTTCGATGAAGACACCGCGGACGACGACACCATCGTCGAGCGCGACGGAGTCAACCTCGTGGTCGATCCGATGAGCTTCCAGTACCTCGCCGGTGCGGAAGTGGACTACCAGGAAGGTCTCGAAGGTTCGCGGTTCGTCATCAAGAACCCGAACGCAGCGACCACTTGCGGCTGCGGTCAGTCCTTCTCGATCTGATGCCGTAAAAGCGAAAACGCCGCGCAGATGCGCGGCGTTTTTGTTTGTGGGCCGGGTTCAGGCGGGGTAGAGCGCTCCAAGAATGCGCGGCCCCTGGGCGGCGGTGACTTCCGGGCAGTTGCCGGGCTCACGCTGGAGAAAACGATGGGCCAGCCAGGCGAAGGCCATGGCCTCCATCCATTCCGGCGGTACGCCGCGGTCGATGCTGCTGATCACGCTGGCGCCCGGTATATGCGCATCAAGGCGCTGCATCAGCGTCGCGTTGAAGGCGCCGCCACCGCAAACCACTACTTCCTTGCAGCCGGGCTGCGCTTCCAGCAGCGCTGCGGCGATGCTTTGCGCGGTCAGCTCCAGCAGGGTGGCCTGCACATCTTCGGCCCTCACCGAGCCATGCTCGGCCAGAACTGCATTGAGCCAGTTCAGGTTGAAGCGTTCGCGTCCGGTGCTCTTCGGGCCTTTCGCGGCAAAGAACTCATCGGACAGCATCTTCTGCAGTAGCGCCTGATCGATGCTGCCGCTGGCAGCCCAGGCGCCGTCACGGTCATAGGGTTCGCCGCGCTGCTCCTGAATCCAGGCATCCAGCAGTACGTTGCCGGGGCCGCAATCGAATCCGCGAACCGGCTCGCCGGGGCTCAGCAGCGAAACGTTGCTGAATCCACCCACGTTGAGGATGGCGCACTCGCGGCTATCGCTGCCGAACAGCGCGCGGTGGAAGGCAGGCACCAGCGGCGCGCCCTGGCCGCCGGCGGCGACGTCACGGCGACGGAAGTCGGCCACCACATCGATGCCGGTCAGCTCGGCGAGCAACGCCGGGTTACCGATCTGCACGGTGAAGCCCAGGTGCGGCTCGTGGCGAATGGTCTGGCCGTGGCTGCCAATCGCGCGAATTGTGCTGGCGCTCAGATTCTCGCGGGCGAGGAGTTCATTGATGCCCTGTGCGGCCAGGCGTACCCAGCGGTTTTCCGCGAGGGCGCTGCGGGCGATTTCGTCAGGGCCGGAAGAGCAGAGTGCGAGGAGATCGGCGCGTAGCGCCGCAGGCATGGGAAGGTAGTGGGAGGCGAGCAGAGTGGTCTGCTCGCCTTGCTCGATCAGGGCAATGTCCAGTCCGTCGAGACTGGTCCCGGACATTACCCCCAGATAGAGCGGCATCGATCAGCGCTTGTTCAGGGCCAGGAAGGTTGCCTTCTCCTGGTCCATGCGCGCGATTAGCGGTTGCGCCTGGGCCATGAAGCGCTTGCGCTCCGGACCGGTCAGCGGGTCGGCGGTCGGCAGCTTGGCACTCAGCGGATCGACGTGCTGGCCGTTGACCTGGAACTCGTAATGCAGGTGTGGGCCGGTGGCCAGCCCGGTCATGCCGACGTAACCGATGATCTGGCCCTGCTTCACTGCCACGCCGGAGCGGATGCCCTTGGCGAAGCGGCTCATGTGGCCGTAAACGGTGCGATAGCGCTGGCCGTGCTGGATCACCACGGCGTTGCCGTAGCCACCTTTGCGGCCGGCTTCGAGGATCTTGCCGTCGCCGGTCGCCTTGATCGGGGTGCCGATCGGCGCCGCGTAATCCACGCCCTTGTGTGCACGAATCTTGTTCAGGATGGGATGGAAACGCCCAATAGAGAAGCGCGAGCTGATGCGGGCGAAGTCCACCGGGGTGCGGATGAACGCCTTGCGCATGCTGCTGCCATCCGCACGCAGGTAGCTGGTGTTGCCCTGCTTGTTGGTGTAGCGCACCGCGGTGTATTCCTTGCCGCGGTTGACGAAGCGCACCGCCAGGATGCTGCCGGTGCCGACCTGCTTGTCCTTCACCTGCTGGGATTCGTAGATCACGTCGAACTCGTCGCCCTGGCGAATATCCTGGGCGAAGTCGATGTCGTAGCCCAGGACGTTGGCCATCGACATGATCAGGTCGTGGGACAGGCCGGCATTGCGGCCCGCGACGAAGAGCGAGCTGTCGATTCGGCCGTGGGCGTAGTTGGCGTGTACTGAGGGTTTGACCAGGTCGCGCTTGAAGTCATAGCCCTTGGCGGACTTGGCCAGGCTGATGGTCTCCAGATCGCTGCGCTTGACCTTGAGGCCCTGCAACTCGCCCTTGGAATCGATGAGGAAGTCCACGTCCTGGCCGACATCAAGACGAGTGAACTGCTTGGCGTCCTTGTTGGCGGCAAGCATGTCGTGCACGGCGTTCGCCGGCAGGCCGGCCTTCGCGAACACGTTGGAAAGAGTGTCGCCCTTGCCCACGGTCACGCTTTTCCACGCAGGTTCTGCGGAAGCGGAGGGGGAGGATTGCTGGTTCGAATCGGCGAGATCGTTCTTCTTTTTCGCGTCTTTTCCGGCGCTGTTCTGGTTGTCGGGCTGCCCTTCAATCTGTGCGAAAGGGGAGGAGCCGCCGTCTTCCGTGACCGGAGCGGGTCGAAGGTCGTCTTTTTCCTGGAGAATCTGCTCGGTGCCGTTTTCCAGCTCGAGATTGAGCGTGGTCTTCTTCGCCTCGACCTCGGCCGAGGGGAACACCAGCAGAGCCAGGCTGAGGAGCGCTGCTACACCGCTTGCGGCCAGCAGATGGCTCTTCGGGTAGTACGGCGCTTTCTGATCGGATTGCGTCATGGCGTGAGTGGTGTTTTTGGAATGTGAAATAACTGCCTAAAATATAACCAAATTCCCTCTGAAGCAACCCTGATGTCGGGCTTCTGACGTCCTGTCCTCTGGCGCTGGGCAAAACTTGTTTTTAGTGCCTGTTCTTGTATCGTTGGTTCCCTTTCGCAATTCGCAACGTACAGGAAACTGCAATGAAGTCGGTCGAAGAGCAGCTGGCGCTGATCAAGCGCGGAGCAGACGAAATTCTCGTGGAGGCCGAGCTGATCGAAAAGCTCAAGCGCGGCCAACCCCTGCGTATCAAGGCCGGCTTCGACCCGACCGCTCCTGACCTGCACCTGGGGCATACCGTCCTTATTAATAAGCTGCGCCAATTCCAGGAGCTGGGCCATCAGGTGATCTTCCTGATTGGCGACTTCACTGGGATGATCGGTGACCCGAGCGGTAAGAGTGTTACCCGTCCACCCCTCACTCGCGAGCAGGTTCTCGACAACGCCGAGACGTACAAAGCCCAGGTCTTCAAGATTCTCGACCCCGCAAAGACCGAGGTGGCGTTCAATTCTACCTGGCTGGACCAGCTTTCCCCCGCTGATTTCATTCGTCTGGCTTCCCAGTACACCGTTGCCCGTATGCTGGAACGCGATGATTTCAGCAAACGCTATGCCAGCAATCAGTCCATTGCCATTCACGAGTTCCTTTACCCGCTGGTTCAGGGCTACGACTCGGTAGCGCTGCGTGCGGACGTCGAGCTCGGCGGTACTGATCAGAAATTCAACCTGCTGATGGGGCGCGAGCTCCAGCGCGCCTATGAGCAGGAGCCGCAGTGCATCCTGACCATGCCGCTGCTCGAAGGCCTGGATGGCGTGAAGAAGATGTCCAAGTCTCTGGGCAACTACATCGGCATCCAGGAAGCGCCGGGCGTCATGTATAGCAAGCTGGTCTCCATCCCGGACACCCTGATGTGGCGTTACTTCGAGCTGCTCAGCTTCCGCTCCATGGAGGAGATCGATGGTTTCCGCAAGGATGTAGAGGCTGGCGCCAACCCGCGTGACATCAAGATCAAGCTGGCTGAAGAGATCGTCGCTCGCTTCCATGGCGAAGAAGCTGCTTCTTCGGCGCACAAGTCCGCTGGTAACCGTCTTAAGGAAGGCGAGCTGCCGGAAGATCTGCCGGAAGTGGAAGTGGCGGCGGCAGAAGACCTGCCGATCGGTGCCGTCCTTAATAAGGCGGGCCTGGTGAAGAACTCTGCTGTCGCTCGTGATCTGCTGTCGTCTGGTGGTGTGCGTGTGGATGGCGATGTGGTGGATCGCAGCTTTGTCTTCAAGGTTGGCGCTACCCACGTGCTGCAAGCGGGCAAGAAGGCCTTCGCGCGTGTCTCCCTGGTTGCTGAATGAAGAAAGTTTAAATTAGT
The DNA here is from genome assembly GCF_012971725.1 of Pseudomonas multiresinivorans. Lineage (NCBI taxonomy): Bacteria > Pseudomonadati > Pseudomonadota > Gammaproteobacteria > Pseudomonadales > Pseudomonadaceae > Pseudomonas > Pseudomonas multiresinivorans. The sequence continues at coordinate 6,448,917 of NZ_CP048833.1, read as the reverse complement.
CGTTGACGGCCAATTTAAACTCCCTATAATGCGCACCACTCCCAGCGACGAAGCGCTGAAAGAACTTGAAAATCAAGTACTTACAGAGATCTGAGTTGAGAGTGGTGGTCAGGCAGGTGATTCACTTGCTGCTCTTCATTAGCTGCTCCGGCAGCGAGCTGAAAAGAAGATCGCCGAGGTGCTTGACAGTGAGTTTGATCGCTGTAGAATGCGCCTCCCGCTGATGAGAGGTTTGACTTCTCGGAAGCCCAAGCGGTCGAGTAGAAAAGAAATTTTCGAAAAATAAAGCTTGACGAAAGATGAGGTTAGCGTAGAATGCGCGCCTCGGTTGAGACGAAAGAATCAACCAACTGCTCTTTAACAAGTTGAATCAAGCAATTCGTGTGGGTGCTTGTGATGTAAGACTGATGATCGACTGATTATCAGCAGCGCAAGTAACACTCGTGAATTCGAGAGTTTTAGCTCTTTAAATAGAGCATGCGATTGCTGAGCCAAGTTTAGGGTTTTCTCAAAACCCAAGCAGTATTGAACTGAAGAGTTTGATCATGGCTCAGATTGAACGCTGGCGGCAGGCCTAACACATGCAAGTCGAGCGGATGATGGGAGCTTGCTCCTGGATTCAGCGGCGGACGGGTGAGTAATGCCTAGGAATCTGCCTGGTAGTGGGGGACAACGTTTCGAAAGGAACGCTAATACCGCATACGTCCTACGGGAGAAAGCAGGGGACCTTCGGGCCTTGCGCTATCAGATGAGCCTAGGTCGGATTAGCTAGTTGGTGGGGTAAAGGCCTACCAAGGCGACGATCCGTAACTGGTCTGAGAGGATGATCAGTCACACTGGAACTGAGACACGGTCCAGACTCCTACGGGAGGCAGCAGTGGGGAATATTGGACAATGGGCGAAAGCCTGATCCAGCCATGCCGCGTGTGTGAAGAAGGTCTTCGGATTGTAAAGCACTTTAAGTTGGGAGGAAGGGCAGTAAGTTAATACCTTGCTGTTTTGACGTTACCAACAGAATAAGCACCGGCTAACTTCGTGCCAGCAGCCGCGGTAATACGAAGGGTGCAAGCGTTAATCGGAATTACTGGGCGTAAAGCGCGCGTAGGTGGTTTGGTAAGATGGATGTGAAATCCCCGGGCTCAACCTGGGAACTGCATCCATAACTGCCTGACTAGAGTACGGTAGAGGGTGGTGGAATTTCCTGTGTAGCGGTGAAATGCGTAGATATAGGAAGGAACACCAGTGGCGAAGGCGACCACCTGGACTGATACTGACACTGAGGTGCGAAAGCGTGGGGAGCAAACAGGATTAGATACCCTGGTAGTCCACGCCGTAAACGATGTCGACTAGCCGTTGGGATCCTTGAGATCTTAGTGGCGCAGCTAACGCGATAAGTCGACCGCCTGGGGAGTACGGCCGCAAGGTTAAAACTCAAATGAATTGACGGGGGCCCGCACAAGCGGTGGAGCATGTGGTTTAATTCGAAGCAACGCGAAGAACCTTACCTGGCCTTGACATGTCCGGAATCCTGCAGAGATGCGGGAGTGCCTTCGGGAATCGGAACACAGGTGCTGCATGGCTGTCGTCAGCTCGTGTCGTGAGATGTTGGGTTAAGTCCCGTAACGAGCGCAACCCTTGTCCTTAGTTACCAGCACGTTATGGTGGGCACTCTAAGGAGACTGCCGGTGACAAACCGGAGGAAGGTGGGGATGACGTCAAGTCATCATGGCCCTTACGGCCAGGGCTACACACGTGCTACAATGGTCGGTACAGAGGGTTGCCAAGCCGCGAGGTGGAGCTAATCCCATAAAACCGATCGTAGTCCGGATCGCAGTCTGCAACTCGACTGCGTGAAGTCGGAATCGCTAGTAATCGTGAATCAGAATGTCACGGTGAATACGTTCCCGGGCCTTGTACACACCGCCCGTCACACCATGGGAGTGGGTTGCTCCAGAAGTAGCTAGTCTAACCGCAAGGGGGACGGTTACCACGGAGTGATTCATGACTGGGGTGAAGTCGTAACAAGGTAGCCGTAGGGGAACCTGCGGCTGGATCACCTCCTTAATCGAAGATCTCAGCTTCTTCATAAGCTCCCACACGAATTGCTTGATTCACTGGTTAGACGATTGGGTCTGTAGCTCAGTTGGTTAGAGCGCACCCCTGATAAGGGTGAGGTCGGCAGTTCGAATCTGCCCAGACCCACCAATTGTTGTGGTGTGCTGCGATCCGATGGGGCCATAGCTCAGCTGGGAGAGCGCCTGCTTTGCACGCAGGAGGTCAGGAGTTCGATCCTCCTTGGCTCCACCATTAAATCGTCGAAAGCTCAGACATGAATGTTCAAGTTGAACGAACATTGATGTCTGGTCTTTGTGCCAGAACCGTTCTTTAAAAATTTGGGTATGTGATAGAAGTAGACTGAATAATCTCTTTCACTGGTGATTATTCAAGTCAAGGTAAAATTTGCGAGTTCAAGCGCGAATTTTCGGCGAATGTCGTCTTCACGTTCGAGACAATAACCAGATTGCTTGGGGTTATATGGTCAAGTGAAGAAGCGCATACGGTGGATGCCTTGGCAGTCAGAGGCGATGAAAGACGTGGTAGCCTGCGATAAGCTTCGGGGAGTCGGCAAACAGACTTTGATCCGGAGATCTCTGAATGGGGAAACCCACCTGGCATAAGCTAGGTATCTTGTACTGAATACATAGGTGCAAGAGGCGAACCAGGGGAACTGAAACATCTAAGTACCCTGAGGAAAAGAAATCAACCGAGATTCCCTTAGTAGTGGCGAGCGAACGGGGATTAGCCCTTAAGCTTCTTTGAATCTAACAGAACGCTCTGGAAAGTGCGGCCATAGTGGGTGATAGCCCCGTATGTGAAAGGTTCTTTGAAGTGAAATCGAGTAGGACGGAGCACGAGAAACTTTGTCTGAATATGGGGGGACCATCCTCCAAGGCTAAATACTACTGACTGACCGATAGTGAACCAGTACCGTGAGGGAAAGGCGAAAAGAACCCCGGAGAGGGGAGTGAAATAGAACCTGAAACCGTATGCGTACAAGCAGTGGGAGCCTACTTTGTTAGGTGACTGCGTACCTTTTGTATAATGGGTCAGCGACTTATATTCAGTGGCGAGCTTAACCGTATAGGGAAGGCGTAGCGAAAGCGAGTCTTAATAGGGCGTTTTAGTCGCTGGGTATAGACCCGAAACCGGGCGATCTATCCATGAGCAGGTTGAAGGTTAGGTAACACTGACTGGAGGACCGAACCCACTCCCGTTGAAAAGGTAGGGGATGACTTGTGGATCGGAGTGAAAGGCTAATCAAGCTCGGAGATAGCTGGTTCTCCTCGAAAGCTATTTAGGTAGCGCCTCACGTATCACTCCAGGGGGTAGAGCACTGTTTCGGCTAGGGGGTCATCCCGACTTACCAAACCGATGCAAACTCCGAATACCTGGAAGTGTCAGCGTGGGAGACACACGGCGGGTGCTAACGTCCGTCGTGAAAAGGGAAACAACCCAGACCGTCAGCTAAGGTCCCAAAGTTATGGTTAAGTGGTAAACGATGTGGGAAGGCTTAGACAGCTAGGAGGTTGGCTTAGAAGCAGCCACCCTTTAAAGAAAGCGTAATAGCTCACTAGTCGAGTCGGCCTGCGCGGAAGATGTAACGGGGCTCAAACCATACACCGAAGCTACGGGTGCATCGCAAGATGCGCGGTAGAGGAGCGTTCTGTAAGCCTGTGAAGGTGAGTTGAGAAGCTTGCTGGAGGTATCAGAAGTGCGAATGCTGACATGAGTAACGACAATGGGAGTGAAAAACTCCCACGCCGAAAGACCAAGGGTTCCTGCGCAACGTTAATCGACGCAGGGTTAGTCGGTCCCTAAGGCGAGGCTGAAGAGCGTAGTCGATGGGAAACAGGTTAATATTCCTGTACTTCTAGTTACTGCGATGGAGGGACGGAGAAGGCTAGGCCAGCTTGGCGTTGGTTGTCCAAGTTTAAGGTGGTAGGCAGAGATCTTAGGTAAATCCGGGGTCTTAATGCCGAGAGCTGATGACGAGTCATCTTTCAGATGATGAAGTGGTTGATGCCATGCTTCCAGGAAAAGCTTCTAAGCTTCAGGTAACTAGGAACCGTACCCCAAACCGACACAGGTGGTTGGGTAGAGAATACCAAGGCGCTTGAGAGAACTCGGGTGAAGGAACTAGGCAAAATGGCACCGTAACTTCGGGAGAAGGTGCGCCGGCGAGGGTGAAGCATTTACTGCGTAAGCCCATGCCGGTCGAAGATACCAGGCCGCTGCGACTGTTTATTAAAAACACAGCACTCTGCAAACACGAAAGTGGACGTATAGGGTGTGACGCCTGCCCGGTGCCGGAAGGTTAATTGATGGGGTTAGCGAAAGCGAAGCTCTTGATCGAAGCCCCGGTAAACGGCGGCCGTAACTATAACGGTCCTAAGGTAGCGAAATTCCTTGTCGGGTAAGTTCCGACCTGCACGAATGGCGTAACGATGGCGGCGCTGTCTCCACCCGAGACTCAGTGAAATTGAAATCGCTGTGAAGATGCAGTGTATCCGCGGCTAGACGGAAAGACCCCGTGAACCTTTACTGTAGCTTTGCACTGGACTTTGAGCCTGCTTGTGTAGGATAGGTGGGAGGCTTTGAAGCGTGGACGCCAGTCTGCGTGGAGCCATCCTTGAAATACCACCCTGGCATGCTTGAGGTTCTAACTCTGGTCCGTTATCCGGATCGAGGACAGTGTATGGTGGGCAGTTTGACTGGGGCGGTCTCCTCCTAAAGAGTAACGGAGGAGTACGAAGGTGCGCTCAGACCGGTCGGAAATCGGTCGTAGAGTATAAAGGCAAAAGCGCGCTTGACTGCGAGACAGACACGTCGAGCAGGTACGAAAGTAGGTCTTAGTGATCCGGTGGTTCTGTATGGAAGGGCCATCGCTCAACGGATAAAAGGTACTCCGGGGATAACAGGCTGATACCGCCCAAGAGTTCATATCGACGGCGGTGTTTGGCACCTCGATGTCGGCTCATCACATCCTGGGGCTGAAGCCGGTCCCAAGGGTATGGCTGTTCGCCATTTAAAGTGGTACGCGAGCTGGGTTTAGAACGTCGTGAGACAGTTCGGTCCCTATCTGCCGTGGACGTTTGAGATTTGAGAGGGGCTGCTCCTAGTACGAGAGGACCGGAGTGGACGAACCTCTGGTGTTCCGGTTGTCACGCCAGTGGCATTGCCGGGTAGCTATGTTCGGAATAGATAACCGCTGAAAGCATCTAAGCGGGAAACTAGCCTCAAGATGAGATCTCACTGGGAACTTGATTCCCCTGAAGGGCCGTCGAAGACTACGACGTTGATAGGTCGGGTGTGTAAGCGCTGTGAGGCGTTGAGCTAACCGATACTAATTGCCCGTGAGGCTTGACCATATAACACCCAAACAATTTGCGTGTTGTACGGTGAAGACGTAACGAACCGAAAGTTCGTGTGAACCGCAAATTACCTGTCACATACCCGAATCTGGATGAGCGTGTGCAACTGCCACGAGCGTCCATAAAGAATTGCTTGACGACCATAGAGCGTTGGAACCACCTGATCCCATCCCGAACTCAGTAGTGAAACGACGCATCGCCGATGGTAGTGTGGAGTTTCTCCATGTGAGAGTAGGTCATCGTCAAGCTCCTATCCCAAGACCCCTGGTCAGCATCGCTGGCCGGGGGTTTTGCTTTTGCGCGCGGGAAAGTCGGGCCATTGCTGCGTAGGCAATTCAGGCATGCCTCTATATGATGCGTGCCTGACTGTTGTGGGGGTGATATGCAGACCTTGCTGAAATTGCTGAGCGATGGCCGCTTTCATTCCGGAGAAGAGCTGGGTGCTCTCCTCGGAGTAAGTCGCAGCGCCGTCTGGAAACGCCTTGAAGGCTTTGAGCGTGACTACGGTATGGTCGTGCAGCGAGTGCGCGGCCGTGGTTACCGCCTGGAAGAGCCGCTGAGTATTATCTCGCCCAGGTCCGACTTCGGCCTGTGGCCTCTTGATGTCCTGTTTTCGATCGACTCCACCAATGCCGAAGTGCTGCGACGTCTTTCTGCCGGCGCCGCGGCTCCGTTTGCCATCCTTGGAGAGCGGCAGACCGCTGGGCGGGGCAGGCGAGGGCGGCAATGGGAAAGTCCGTTCGGCGCCAACCTTTATTACACCCTGGGTATCACTGTTCGTGGTGGTGCGCAGGAGTTGGAGGGGTTGAGTCTGGTGGTCGGTCTTGCGGTAGCGAGAGCGATTCAGTCTCTGGGTGTGACGGATGTAGGCCTCAAGTGGCCCAATGACGTTCTGGTGGGCGGCAAGAAGATTGCCGGCATTCTGCTCGAGCTCACCGGAGATCCCGCTGACATCTGCAGTGTTGCCATCGGTATCGGCATCAATGTGAACATGCGCAAGGCGGAGGGGATCGATCAGCCCTGGACTTCGGTGCGGGAGGCGCTAGGCAGGGTGGTTGACCGTAACGAGTTGCTGCAGGCGCTGGAGTCTCAGCTTGCGGATGTTCTATCCCGTCATCGCGAGTCTGGCTTCGCTGCCAGCCGCGAGGAGTGGGAGTCCCTTCATCTATGGCAGGGGCGGCAAGTCACGCTGTCCACTGCTGCCAATAATATCGTTGGGCGCGCGCTTGGCATCGATGAGCGGGGCGCGCTTCGCCTTCTGGTCGATGGCAAGGAGCACAGCTACAGCGGAGGCGAGTTGAGTCTGAGGTTGTCGGATGATTCTTGAGTTGGATTGTGGAAATAGCCTGATCAAGTGGCGAGTGGTCAGAAAGCATGACCTAGTGACTGTCGCAGGTGGCGTAGCGGACTCGGACCAAGCGTTGCTCGCGCAGTTGCAGGGCAATGAAGCGGCCGATATTCGCTATTGCCGCATGGTGAGTGTTCGAAGCGAGCAGGAAACCGACGCGCTTCGTGTGAGCCTGGAGAGTGCTTTCCCCATTGCGGTGCAGATAGCTGCGCCGGCTATCGAGCTCAGTGGTGTGGTAAACGGCTACCGGGAGTATCAGCGCCTGGGAATGGATCGTTGGCTGGCTCTGGTGGCTGGTCACTGTCTGGCGGGGCGCGGATGCCTGGTGCTCGACCTTGGAACTGCCGTGACTTCGGACCTAGTCGATGCCGCGGGCAAGCATCTGGGAGGCTATATCGCACCCGGCATGCCGCTGATGCGAAGCCAGTTGCGTACTCACACTCGGCGTATTCGCTACGACGACGAGGCGGCTCATGAGGCGCTGCAGAATCTGCTGCCGGGGCGGGAAACCTCCGAGGCGGTGGAGCGTGGCTGCGTGCTGATGCTGCGCGGGTTCGTGCGGGAGCAGATCGAGTTGGCCAACAAGCTGCTGGGTGATGACTGCGCCGTCTACCTGACCGGTGGAGATGCTGAGCTCGTCAAGGATGAGTCTGCTCGCGCGGTTGTGCTTCCGGACCTGGTATTTCTCGGGCTGGCACTTGCCTGTCCGATCGAGTGAGTCTGATCGATGCGCTGGTTCTTTCTTTTCCTGCTTGCCCTCAACGTCTTCTACTACGTCTGGCATCAACAGCAGGCGCCTCTCCGCCCCAAGGAGATTGCCCCGCTCAGCCTGTTTCACAGTGAGCAGAAGAATATTCGGCTACTCAGCGAGTCTGCGGAGACGCCTCAGCGTCGACAGGCTGAAGAAAAGGTGGCGACCGCCCCCGCATCTGCTTGCGTCTACCTGGGCAGCTTCCCGGTGGAGGATCGTGCTCGGCAGTTGGTGCAGCGTCTGTTGAGCCTGGATGTGCAGGCGTCAGTGCAAACAGTGGATGCTGCTGCTGGTGTCGACTTCTGGGTTTATCTGCCGCCGTTGGCGTCGCGCCAGGCATCGCTATGGCAACTGCGCGAGTTGCAGGCACGAAAGATTGACAGCTACATCATTACGGAAGGGGATCTGACTGACGGGATCTCCCTTGGCATATTTCAGCGCAAGGACTCCGCCGACAGCGTGGTGGAGCGGCTGAAGACCGCTGGTTACGATGCTTTGGTGCGCGAACTGGCTCGTTCGCAGCATGATTACTGGGCGCAGATCGCACCAGAAAGTGGGCGCCTGGTGGATGACTCCCTGGTGCGTCAGCTGGCCCCGGATTTCCCCGAATTGCAGAAACAAACAATGCCGTGCAAAAACGTTGCAAGCGCTCAATAGTTTGAATAGAATGGCGCCCGCTTCACAGGGGTGACCTGAAAAGGTTGAACGCTGGAAGCCGTTGTCGAAGAGCTAAGCTCAAGTTTTTTAAAGAAAAACAGTTGACAACGCGGTGGCAGGCTGTAGAATGCCGCCTCACTCGGAGGGGTTCCCGAGCGGCCAAAGGGATCAGACTGTAAATCTGACGTCTCAGACTTCGAAGGTTCGAATCCTTCCCCCTCCACCAGTTTCAAGCGTGAGCTGCAAGCTCCGCGGGTATAGTTCAGTGGTAGAACCTCAGCCTTCCAAGCTGATGATGCGGGTTCGATTCCCGCTACCCGCTCCAAGTTTGTTGCTGATGTCTTGCTCATGTAGCTCAGCTGGTAGAGCACACCCTTGGTAAGGGTGAGGTCAGCGGTTCAAATCCGCTCATGAGCTCCATCTCGCAAAGGCAGATATGAAAATATCTGCCTTTGTTTTAATGGTGACGTGACTTTCTCAATTCCTTACGGGAGGCGGTCAAGATGGCTAAAGAAAAGTTTGAGCGTAACAAGCCGCACGTAAACGTCGGCACCATCGGTCACGTTGACCACGGCAAAACCACTCTGACCGCTGCTCTGACCAAGGTCTGCTCCGAGACCTGGGGCGGTTCCGCTCGCGCTTTCGATCAGATCGACAACGCGCCGGAAGAGAAGGCTCGTGGTATCACCATCAACACCTCTCACGTTGAATACGACTCGCCGGTGCGCCACTACGCTCACGTAGACTGCCCGGGCCACGCCGACTACGTGAAGAACATGATCACCGGTGCTGCCCAGATGGACGGCGCGATCCTGGTTTGCTCGGCTGCTGACGGCCCCATGCCGCAGACCCGCGAGCACATCCTGCTGTCCCGCCAGGTAGGCGTTCCTTACATCGTCGTGTTCCTGAACAAGGCCGACATGGTGGACGACGCTGAGCTGCTGGAACTGGTCGAAATGGAAGTTCGCGATCTGCTGAACACCTACGACTTCCCGGGCGACGACACTCCGATCGTGATCGGTTCTGCTCTGATGGCCCTGAACGGCCAGGACGACAACGAGATGGGCGTTTCCGCCGTGCGCAAGCTGGTAGAAACCCTGGACTCGTACATCCCCGAGCCCGAGCGCGCCATCGACAAGCCGTTCCTGATGCCGATCGAAGACGTGTTCTCGATCTCCGGTCGTGGCACCGTGGTAACTGGCCGTGTTGAGCGTGGCATCGTCAAGATCCAGGAAGAAGTGGAAATCGTCGGCATCAAGGCGACTACCAAAACTACCTGCACCGGCGTTGAAATGTTCCGCAAGCTGCTCGACGAAGGTCGTGCTGGTGAGAACGTTGGCGTTCTGCTGCGTGGCACCAAGCGTGAAGACGTAGAGCGTGGCCAGGTTCTGGCCAAGCCGGGCACCATCAAGCCGCACACCAAGTTCGAGTGCGAAGTGTACGTGCTGTCCAAGGAAGAAGGTGGTCGTCACACCCCGTTCTTCAAGGGCTACCGTCCGCAGTTCTACTTCCGTACTACCGACGTAACCGGCAACTGCGAACTGCCGGAAGGCGTTGAAATGGTAATGCCGGGCGACAACGTGAAAATGGTTGTCACTCTGATCGCTCCGATCGCCATGGAAGATGGCCTGCGCTTCGCGATTCGCGAAGGCGGCCGTACCGTTGGCGCCGGCGTGGTTGCCAAGATCATCGAATAATCGATTGATCTTTCCCTATCAGGCCGGCATAATGGTCGGCCTGACTTTGTTCTAGGCCAGTAGCTCAATTGGCAGAGCGGCGGTCTCCAAAACCGCAGGTTGGGGGTTCGATTCCCTCCTGGCCTGCCAGATTTTTCAAGATCTGGCACTTCTTTAAACGGGATTCCTAGCAGATGAATGCGAAGGTAGAAGCCAAAGAGTCGCGTCTTGATCTCTTGAAGTGGCTTGTGGTTGCGGTGCTGGTGGTGGTGGCTGTGGTTGCCAACCAGTATTACTCCACGCAACCGATCTTCTATCGCGTTCTCGGTATCCTCGTGATGGCGGCTGTTGCAGGTTTCATTGCGCTGCAGACCGTCAAGGGGCGAGCGTTCTTTACTTTGGCTAAAGAAGCTCGCGCCGAGATTCGCAAGGTTGTATGGCCGTCTCGTCAAGAGACAACTCAGACCACGCTGATCGTAGTGGCAGTAGTGCTGGTAATGGCGCTGGTGCTTTGGGGGCTCGACTCCCTGCTGGGTTGGCTGGTTTCCATGATCGTAGGTTAAGGGTGTTCCGTGGCTAAGCGTTGGTACGTTGTGCATGCCTACTCGGGTTACGAGAAGCATGTCATGCGCTCGCTGATCGAGCGGGTCAAACTGGCCGGCATGGAAGACGGGTTTGGTGAGATTCTGGTCCCTACCGAAGAAGTGGTAGAGATGCGGAACGGCCAGAAACGCAAGAGTGAGCGCAAATTCTTCCCGGGCTATGTCCTGGTGCAGATGGAGATGAACGAGGGTACTTGGCACCTGGTCAAGGACACTCCTCGCGTCATGGGCTTCATTGGTGGTACTGCCGACAAGCCGGCGCCTATCACTGATAAAGAAGCTGATGCCATCCTGCGTCGCGTTGCCGATAGCGGCGACAAGCCCAAGCCGAAGACCCTGTTCGAGCCGGGCGAGACTGTTCGTGTGATCGACGGTCCGTTCGCCGACTTCAATGGCGTCGTCGAAGAAGTTAACTACGAAAAGAGCCGCATCCAGGTCGCCGTGCTCATTTTCGGTCGCTCTACTCCGGTAGAGCTGGAGTTCAGCCAGGTAGAGAAAGTCTAACCGGCACAATGAATCCCACACCCCGCAGCCATAGGCTGCGGGGTTTTGTCGTCCTTGGGATAAAACGCGAAAGCAACCGGGGAGCCCGACAGGGCGCTTGACCCGCATTTGGAGTAGCAAATGGCTAAGAAAATCACGGCTTACATCAAGCTGCAAGTTAAGGCCGGCCAGGCCAACCCGTCGCCGCCCGTCGGCCCGGCTCTGGGTCAGCACGGCGTGAACATCATGGAATTCTGCAAGGCGTTCAACGCCAAGACCCAAGGCCAAGAGCCGGGTCTGCCGACTCCTGTGATCATCACTGTTTACAGCGACCGTAGCTTCACCTTCGAAACCAAGAGCACCCCGGCTGCCGTTCTGCTGAAAAAAGCAGCTGGCATCACCAGCGGTTCCGCTCGTCCGAACTCTCAGAAAGTCGGCACCGTTACCCGTGCTCAGCTGGAAGAGATCGCCAAGGCCAAGCAGGCTGACCTGACCGCTGCTGACCTGGACGCTGCCGTACGCACCATTGCTGGCTCCGCGCGCAGCATGGGCCTGAACGTGGAGGGTGTGTAATGGCTAAGCTGACCAAGCGTCAAAAGGCTATCGCCGAGAAGATTGAAGCGGGCAAGCAATACGGCTTCGAAGATGCCGCCAAGCTGCTGGCCGAGCTGTCGACCATCAAGTTCAAGGAGTCCGTGGACATCGCCATCAATCTGGGCGTTGATCCGCGTAAATCCGACCAGGTCGTACGTGGCGCCACCGTTCTGCCGAACGGCACCGGTAAATCCGTACGCGTTGCCGTCTTCACCCAGGGTCCTGGTGTTGAAGCTGCCCTGGCTGCTGGTGCAGACAAGGTTGGCATGGACGAGCTGGCGGCCGAAATGAAAGCCGGCGACCTGAACTACGACGTCGTCATCGCTTCCCCGGACGCCATGCGTGTTGTTGGCCAACTGGGCCAGGTACTGGGCCCGCGCGGTCTGATGCCGAACCCGAAAGTCGGCACCGTGACCCCGGACGTCGCTACCGCCGTCAAGAACGCCAAGGCCGGTCAGGTACGTTTCCGTACCGACAAGAACGGCATCATCCACGCCTCCGTTGGCAAGATCGACTTCGAGCCGGTCAAGCTGAAGCAGAACGTGGAAGCGCTGTTGAGCGATCTGAAACGCCTGAAGCCGTCCTCCTCGAAGGGCGTGTACGTTCAGCGCGTTACCCTGAGCACCACCATGGGCCCGGGTCTGCAGATCGATCAGGCTTCGCTGGAAGGCTGATGAACTAAGTCGAGTAGTGGGTTCGCCCACTGCTCGCAGGTATTGGGGTCCCTGCCTGGCGGGGGCTATCCAAGACCGTAGGCGGCGCAAGCCTTAAACCCGGGAGGTGATCCTCTCAAGCCTACGCAGATGGTGCTCCCGATTCGTTTACCGAATCAGACACCAAAACGCCGTCCGGCTCCGGCTGGACGAATCGGTAACATCCAGGAGTAAACCCGTGGCAATTAAACTCGAAGACAAGAAGGCCATCGTCGCTGAAGTCAACGAGGCTGCCAAAGCCGGTCTGTCCGCTGTCGTGGTTGATGCACGCGGCGTGACTGTCGGCGCTATGACCGGACTCCGTAAAGAGGCCCGCGCAGCTGGTGTGTACGTGAAAGTCGTACGCAACACCCTGCTCAAGCGCGCCGTTGAAGGCACTCAGTTTGAAGTGCTCAACGACACGTTCAAGGGCCCGACCCTGATTGCTTTCTCCAACGAACATCCGGGCGCTGCCGCTCGTATCTTCAAGGAGTTTGCCAAGGGTCAGGACAAGTTCGAGATCAAGGCGGCCGCGTTTGAGGGTCAGTTCCTCGCAGCCAATCAGATCGACGTGCTGGCGACCCTGCCGACCTACAACGAAGCTGTTGCACAGCTGATGAGCGTGATCCAAGGCGCTACCAGCAAGCTGGCTCGTACTCTGGCGGCAATTCGCGATCAGAAAGAAGCTACCGCAGCCTAAGGCTCGGCATCTGCTTTCAACCTTTTTTGTTTAATTCGATGGCCTTAGGCCGTCACCCAATACAGGAATTAGAGTCATGGCTCTGACCAACGAAGACATCATCTCCGCCGTATCCGAAATGTCCGTCATGCAGATCGTTGAACTGATCAAGGCGATGGAAGAGAAGTTCGGCGTTACCGCTGCTGCCGCTACCGTTGCTGCTGCCGGCCCGGCTGCTGCCGCTGCTGAAGAGCAGACCGAGTTCACCATCGTCCTGGCCGAAGCTGGCGACAAGAAAGTGAACGTGATCAAGGTCGTTCGTGAACTGACCGGCCTGGGCCTGAAAGAAGCCAAGGCTGTCGTTGACGGCGCCCCGGGCGTGGTCAAGGAAGGCGCTTCGAAAGAAGAAGCCGAAGCTGCCAAGAAAGCCCTGGAAGAAGCAGGCGCCAAGGTCGAGCTCAAGTAAGTTCGCACCTTGCGTCGACAGCCCGAGCGTTAAGCGACAGGCTGATGGCTGGTGGCAATTGCCACCGGCCTTTTTCCGTTATGGGTGGGGTGCCGTAGGTGCCTCCATCACGGGAAAAACCCGCCACGAGTGGCGGCGCAAACCTAGGGTTTGCACGATTTTGGGCTGCTCCCCTGTGCGGGAGAGGCCAAACAAGCAGGTGACCAAGCTGGGGAACGCTGATGGCTTACTCATACACTGAGAAAAAACGTATCCGCAAGGACTTTAGCAAGTTGCCGGACGTCATGGATGTGCCGTATTTGCTGGCCATCCAGCTGGATTCCTATCGCGAATTCCTGCAGGCGGGTGCAAGCAAGGACCAGGTCCGAGACATCGGCCTGCATGCGGCCTTCAAGTCCGTCTTCCCGATTATCAGCTATTCCGGCAATGCTGCCCTGGAATACGTCGGCTACCGTCTGGGTGAGCCGGCCTTCGATGTCAAGGAATGCGTGCTGCGCGGTGTGACCTTTGCGGTCCCGCTGCGTGTGAAAGTGCGCCTGATCATTTTCGACAAGGAATCGTCGAACAAAGCGATCAAGGACATCAAGGAACAGGAAGTCTACATGGGGGAAATCCCCCTGATGACCGAGAACGGTACCTTCATCATCAACGGTACCGAGCGCGTCATCGTTTCCCAGTTGCACCGCTCCCCGGGTGTGTTCTTCGACCACGACCGTGGCAAGACCCACAGCTCCGGCAAGCTGCTGTACTCCGCTCGGATCATTCCTTACCGCGGTTCCTGGCTCGACTTCGAGTTCGATCCGAAGGACTGCGTGTTCGTTCGTATCGACCGTCGCCGCAAGCTGCCGGCTTCGGTACTGCTGCGCGCGCTGAACTACAGCACCGAGGAAATCCTCAACGCGTTCTATGACACCAACGTCTACGAGATCAAGGGTGAGACCCTGAATCTGGAGCTGGTGCCGTCGCGTCTGCGTGGCGAGATCGCCAGCTTCGATATCAAGGATGCTGCCGGCAAGGTCATCGTTGAAGCGGGTCGCCGTATTACCGCACGACACATCAACCAGCTCGAGAAGGCCGGCATCAGCCAGCTGGAAGTGCCGTTCGACTACCTGATTGGCCGTACCGTGGCCAAGGCTGTCGTGCACCCGGCTACCGGTGAGATCATCGCCGAGTGCAACACCGAGCTGACCGTCGATGCCCTGGCCAAGATCGCCAAGGCCCAGGTTGCGCGTCTCGAAACGCTGTACACCAACGACATCGACTGCGGACCGTTCATCTCCGACACGCTGAAGATCGACTCCACCAGCAACCAACTGGAAGCGCTGGTCGAGATCTATCGCATGATGCGTCCCGGCGAGCCGCCGACCAAGGAAGCCGCCGAGACCCTGTTCGGCAACCTGTTCTTCAGCGCCGAGCGTTACGACCTGTCTGCCGTTGGCCGCATGAAGTTCAACCGTCGTATCGGTCGTACCGAGATCGAAGGCGCCGGCGTCCTGAGCAAGGAAGACATCGTCGAGGTCCTCAAGACTCTGGTTGCCATCCGTAACGGTAAAGGCATCGTCGACGACATCGACCACCTGGGGAACCGTCGCGTTCGTTGCGTCGGTGAGATGGCCGAGAACCAGTTCCGCGTTGGCCTGGTGCGTGTAGAGCGCGCGGTCAAGGAACGTCTGTCGATGGCCGAAAGCGAAGGCCTGATGCCGCAGGACCTGATCAACGCCAAGCCGGTGGCTGCTGCGATCAAGGAGTTCTTCGGTTCCAGCCAGCTCTCGCAGTTCATGGACCAGAACAACCCGCTCTCCGAGATCACCCACAAGCGCCGTGTCTCTGCACTCGGCCCAGGTGGTCTGACCCGTGAGCGCGCGGGCTTCGAGGTTCGTGACGTACACCCGACCCACTACGGCCGTGTGTGCCCGATCGAAACCCCTGAAGGTCCGAACATCGGTCTGATCAACTCCCTGGCCACCTACGCCCGCACCAACAAGTACGGCTTCCTGGAAAGCCCGTACCGCGTGGTGAAGGAAGGTCTGGTCAGCGACGACATCGTCTTCCTGTCCGCGATCGAAGAAGCTGACCACGTCATCGCTCAGGCGTCTGCGACCCTGAACGAAAAAGGCCAGCTGATCGACGAACTGGTAGCCGTCCGTCACCTGAACGAATTCACCGTGAAGGCGCCGGAAGACGTCACCCTCATGGACGTATCGCCGAAGCAGGTCGTTTCCGTCGCTGCCTCGCTGATTCCGTTCCTCGAGCACGACGACGCCAACCGTGCACTCATGGGTTCGAACATGCAGCGTCAGGCTGTACCGACCCTGCGCGCCGACAAGCCGCTGGTAGGTACCGGCATGGAGCGCAACGTCGCCCGTGACTCCGGCGTCTGCGTGGTTGCCCGTCGTGGCGGCGTGATCGACTCGGTCGACGCCAGCCGTATCGTTGTGCGTGTGAACGACGACGAAGTCGAGACTGGCGAAGCCGGTGTCGACATCTACAACCTGACCAAGTACACCCGTTCCAACCAGAACACCTGCATCAACCAGCGTCCGCTGGTGCAGAAGGGTGACCAGGTTTCGCGCAGCGACATCCTGGCCGACGGTCCGTCCACCGACATGGGTGAGCTGGCTCTGGGTCAGAACATGCGCGTCGCGTTCATGCCCTGGAACGGCTTCAACTTCGAAGACTCCATCTGCCTGTCCGAGCGCGTGGTCCAGGAAGATCGTTTCACCACGATCCACATCCAGGAACTGACCTGCGTTGCCCGTGACACCAAGCTCGGCCCAGAAGAAATCACCGCGGACATCCCGAACGTGGGTGAAGCTGCGCTGAACAAGCTGGACGAAGCTGGCATCGTCTACGTCGGCGCCGAAGTACAGGCCGGCGACATCCTGGTCGGCAAGGTCACCCCGAAAGGCGAGACCCAGCTGACTCCGGAAGAGAAGCTGCTGCGCGCGATCTTCGGTGAGAAGGCGTCCGACGTGAAGGACACCTCCCTGCGTGTGCCGACCGGCACCAAGGGCACCGTCATCGACGTACAGGTCTTCACTCGCGATGGCGTGGAGCGCGATAGCCGTGCCCTGTCCATCGAGAAGATGCAGCTGGACGAGATCCGCAAGGACCTGAACGAAGAGTTCCGCATCGTCGAAGGCGCGACCTTCGAGCGTCTGCGTTCCGCTCTGGTCGGCTCCAAGGCCGACGGCGGTCCTGCCCTGAAGAAAGGCGCAGAGATTACCGACGAGTACCTGGACGGTCTCGAGCGCGGCCAGTGGTTCAAGCTGCGCATGGCGGAAGATGCTCTGAACGAGCAGTTGGAGAAGGCTCAGGCCTACATCAGCGATCGCCGCCAGATGCTGGACGACAAGTTCGAAGACAAGAAGCGCAAGCTGCAGCAGGGCGACGACCTGGCTCCGGGCGTACTGAAGATCGTCAAGGTCTACCTCGCTATCAAGCGCCGCATCCAGCCGGGCGACAAGATGGCAGGCCGCCACGGTAACAAGGGTGTGGTCTCGGTGATCATGCCGGTCGAAGACATGCCGCACGACGTGCATGGCACTCCGGTCGACATCGTTCTGAACCCGCTGGGCGTACCTTCGCGCATGAACGTCGGTCAGATCCTCGAAACCCACCTGGGCCTCGCGGCAAAGGGTCTGGGCGAGAAGATCAACCGCATGCTCGAAGAGCAGCGCAAGATCGCTGAGCTGCGTGTGTTCCTGAACGAGATCTACAACGAGATCGGCGGCCGCCAGGAGAGCCTGGACGAGCTGAACGATAACGAGATCCTCGCTCTGGCCAACAACCTCAAGGGCGGCGTGCCCATGGCTACCCCGGTGTTCGACGGTGCCAAGGAACGCGAGATCAAGGCCATGCTGAAGCTGGCCGATCTGCCGGAGAGCGGTCAGATGCGTCTGTACGACGGCCGCACCGGCAACCAGTTCGAGCGTACGACCACTGTTGGTTACATGTACATGCTCAAGCTGAACCACCTGGTCGATGACAAGATGCACGCACGTTCCACCGGCTCCTATAGCCTGGTTACCCAGCAGCCGCTGGGTGGTAAGGCGCAGTTCGGTGGCCAGCGTTTCGGGGAGATGGAGGTCTGGGCGCTGGAAGCCTACGGTGCCGCCTACACCCTGCAGGAAATGCTGACCGTGAAGTCGGACGACGTGAACGGCCGTACCAAGATGTACAAGAACATCGTGGACGGGGATCACCGCATGGAGGCCGGCATGCCCGAGTCCTTCAACGTGTTGATCAAAGAGATCCGCTCGCTCGGCATCGATATCGAACTGGAAACCGAATAACACGTGACGTCAAACGGTGCGGCTGGTCAAGGCCGGTCGCACCGGGTCCGTGAGGAGGAAAGGCCTTGAAAGACTTGCTTAATCTGTTGAAAAACCAGGGTCAGATCGAAGAGTTCGATGCCATCCGTATTGGCCTGGCCTCGCCCGAGATGATTCGTTCCTGGTCCTTCGGTGAAGTCAAGAAGCCGGAGACCATCAACTACCGCACCTTCAAGCCGGAGCGCGACGGCCTGTTCTGCGCCAAGATCTTCGGCCCGGTGAAGGACTACGAGTGCCTGTGCGGCAAGTACAAGCGCCTCAAGCATCGCGGTGTGATCTGCGAGAAGTGCGGCGTCGAAGTTGCCCTGGCCAAGGTGCGCCGTGAGCGCATGGGTCATATCGAGCTGGCCTCGCCGGTCGCCCACATCTGGTTCCTGAAGTCCCTGCCGTCCCGTATCGGCCTGCTGCTGGACATGACCCTGCGTGACATCGAGCGCGTGCTCTATTTCGAGAGCTACGTGGTGATCGATCCGGGCATGACCACCCTGGAGAAGGGCCAGCTGCTGAACGACGAGCAGTACTTCGAAGCCCTCGAAGAGTTCGGTGACGACTTCGACGCCCGCATGGGTGCGGAAGCCGTTCGCGAGCTGCTCAACGCTATCGACCTGGAGCACGAGATTGGCCGCCTGCGCGAAGAGATTCCGCAGACCAACTCGGAAACCAAGATCAAGAAGCTGTCCAAGCGCCTGAAGCTGATGGAAGCCTTTCAGGGCTCCGGCAACCATCCCGAGTGGATGGTGCTGACCGTCCTGCCGGTGCTGCCGCCGGACCTGCGTCCGCTGGTTCCGCTGGATGGCGGTCGCTTCGCGACCTCGGATCTGAACGATCTGTATCGCCGCGTGATCAACCGTAACAACCGTCTGAAGCGCCTGCTCGACCTGGCAGCTCCGGACATCATCGTGCGCAACGAAAAGCGCATGCTGCAGGAAGCCGTCGACGCTCTGCTGGATAACGGCCGTCGCGGTCGTGCCATCACCGGTTCGAACAAGCGCCCGCTGAAGTCCCTGGCCGACATGATCAAGGGTAAGCAGGGTCGCTTCCGTCAGAACCTGCTCGGCAAGCGCGTGGACTACTCCGGCCGTTCGGTAATTACCGTAGGTCCGACCCTGCGTCTGCACCAGTGCGGTCTGCCGAAGAAAATGGCTCTGGAGCTGTTCAAACCGTTCATCTTCGGCAAGCTGGAAGGTCGTGGCATGGCCACCACCATCAAGGCCGCCAAGAAGATGGTCGAGCGCGAGCTGCCGGAAGTGTGGGACGTTCTCGCCGAAGTCATCCGCGAACACCCCGTACTGCTGAACCGTGCGCCGACCCTGCACCGTCTGGGCATCCAGGCGTTCGAGCCGGTACTGATCGAAGGTAAAGCCATCCAGCTGCACCCGCTGGTCTGCGCCGCGTACAACGCCGACTTCGACGGTGACCAGATGGCCGTGCACGTTCCGCTGACCCTCGAGGCTCAGCTGGAAGCGCGTGCGCTGATGATGTCGACCAACAACATTCTGTCGCCCGCCAACGGCGAGCCGATCATCGTTCCGTCGCAGGACGTGGTAATGGGTCTGTACTACATGACCCGTGAAGCGATCAACGCGAAGGGCGAGGGCATGGCTTTCGCAGACCTGCAGGAAGTTGACCGCGCCTACCGCAGCGGCCAGGTGTCCCTGCACGCCCGCGTAAAAGTGCGCATCAACGAGAAGATCAAGAACGAAGACGGCACCCTGACCGCCAACACTCGCATCGTCGACTCCACCGTAGGCCGTGCGCTGCTGTTCCAGGTTGTACCGGCAGGCCTGCCGTACGACGTCGTCAACCAGTCGATGAAGAAGAAGGCGATCTCCAAGCTGATCAACCACTGCTATCGCGTGGTCGGTCTGAAGGACACCGTCATCTTCGCTGACCAACTGATGTACACCGGCTTCGCCTACTCGACCATCTCCGGTGTGTCGATCGGCGTGAACGACTTCGTCATCCCGGACGAAAAGGCTCGCATCATCGATGCCGCCACCGAGGAAGTGAAGGAGATCGAGAGCCAGTACGCCTCCGGCCTGGTAACCCAGGGCGAGAAGTACAACAAGGTGATCGACCTCTGGTCCAAGGCCAACGACGAAGTGTCCAAGGCGATGATGGCCAACCTCTCGAAAGAGAAGGTGACCGATCGCGAGGGCAAGCAGGTCGACCAGGAGTCCTTCAACTCCATGTACATGATGGCGGACTCCGGTGCGCGGGGCTCCGCGGCTCAGATCCGTCAGCTGGCCGGTATGCGTGGCCTGATGGCCAAGCCGGACGGCTCCATCATCGAGACCCCGATTACCGCCAACTTCCGTGAAGGCCTGAACGTACTCCAGTACTTCATCTCCACTCACGGTGCTCGTAAAGGTCTGGCGGATACCGCACTGAAGACCGCGAACTCCGGTTACCTGACCCGTCGTCTCGTCGACGTGGCCCAGGACCTGGTAGTGACCGAGATCGACTGCGGCACCGATCGTGGCCTGGTGATGTCTCCGCACATCGAAGGCGGCGACGTGGTCGAACCGTTGGGTGAGCGCGTACTCGGTCGTGTGATCGCGCGTGACGTGTTCAAGCCGGGCAGCGACGACGTGATCGTCGAAGGCGGCACCCTGATCGACGAGAAGTGGGTCGATTTCCTCGAGCAGATGAGCGTCGACGAAGTCGTTGTGCGTTCGCCGATCACCTGCGAAACCCGTCACGGCATCTGCGCCATGTGCTACGGCCGCGATCTGGCCCGTGGTCACCGCGTGAACATCGGTGAAGCTGTCGGCGTTATCGCTGCCCAGTCGATCGGTGAGCCGGGTACCCAGTTGACCATGCGTACCTTCCACATTGGTGGTGCGGCCAGCCGTACTTCTGCCGTGGATAACGTACAGGTCAAGAACGGCGGCACTATCCGCCTGCACAACCTGAAGCACGTAGAGCGTGCCGACGGCGCCCTGGTAGCGGTTTCCCGTTCCGGTGAGCTGGCGGTAGCCGACGACTTCGGTCGTGAGCGCGAGCGCTACAAGCTGCCGTACGGTGCGGTGATTTCCGTGAAGGAAGGTGACAAGGTCGATCCGGGCGCCATCGTCGCCAAGTGGGACCCGCACACCCACCCGATCGTTACCGAGATGGACGGCACCGTGGCCTTCGTGGGCATGGAAGAGGGCATCACCATCAAGCGTCAGACCGACGAACTGACTGGTCTGACCAACATTGAAGTGATGGATCCGAAGGATCGTCCGGCTGCCGGCAAGGACATCCGTCCGGCCGTGAAGCTGATCGACGCCGCGGGCAAGGATCTGCTGCTGCCGGGTACCGACGTACCGGCTCAGTACTTCCTGCCGGCGAACGCCCTGGTCAACCTCAACGATGGCGCGAAAGTGCGTATCGGTGACGTTATCGCGCGTATCCCGCAGGAAACCTCGAAGACCCGCGACATCACCGGTGGTCTGCCGCGCGTTGCCGACCTGTTCGAAGCTCGTCGTCCGAAAGAGCCTTCGATCCTGGCGGAAATCAGCGGCACCATCTCCTTCGGCAAGGAAACCAAGGGCAAGCGCCGCCTGGTCATCACTCCCACCGACGGTAGCGATCCGTACGAGGAGCTGATTCCGAAGTGGCGTCACCTGAACGTGTTCGAAGGTGAACAGGTAAGCCGTGGTGAAGTGATCTCCGACGGCCCGAGCAACCCGCACGACATCCTTCGTCTGCTGGGTGTGAGCTCGCTGGCCAAGTACATCGTCAACGAGATCCAGGACGTTTACCGTCTGCAGGGCGTGAAGATCAACGACAAGCACATCGAGACCATCCTGCGCCAGATGCTGCGCAAGGTCGAAGTGGCCGAGTCGGGCGATTCGTCCTTCATCAAGGGCGATCAGGTCGAACTGGTCCATGTGCTGGAAGAGAACGAAGTGCTGGGTACCCAGGACAAGTTCCCTGCCAAGTACGAGCGCGTTCTGCTGGGCATCACCAAGGCCTCGCTGTCCACCGAGTCGTTCATCTCGGCGGCATCCTTCCAGGAGACCACTCGCGTCCTCACCGAGGCAGCGGTCACCGGCAAGCGCGACTTCCTGCGCGGCCTGAAGGAAAACGTGGTCGTGGGTCGACTGATCCCGGCGGGTACCGGTCTGGCTTACCACAGCGAGCGCAAGCGTCAGCGCGAGCTCGGCAAACCGCAGCGAGTGAGCGCGAGCGAGGCCGAAGCAGCACTGGCCGAAGCGCTCAATCTGAGCGGTAACTAAGCCTCAAACAAAGCCCCGGTTGTCTTGACAACCGGGGCTTTGTCTTGACTGGAATCCGTAAGCTCTTTAGTATCTTGTACCCCGAAAATTGGCAGGGCGCATGCTCTGCCCATTTTCGTTTTTAAGTGTCGTAAGACAATCAGTGGAGCTATAGATGGCAACTATCAACCAGCTGGTGCGCAAGCCGCGCAAGCGCCTGGTAGACAAGAGTGGCGTTCCTGCCCTGCAGAACTGCCCTCAGCGTCGCGGCGTATGCACCCGCGTATACACCACCACCCCGAAGAAGCCGAACTCCGCACTGCGTAAGGTGTGCCGTGTTCGTCTGACCAACGGTTTCGAGGTTTCCTCGTACATCGGCGGTGAAGGCCACAACCTGCAGGAGCACAGCGTAGTGCTGATCCGTGGCGGTCGTGTAAAAGACCTTCCGGGTGTGCGTTACCACACCGTGCGCGGTTCGCTGGACACCTCCGGTGTCAAAGACCGTAAGCAGGGTCGTTCGAAGTACGGCGCGAAGCGTCCGAAGTAATTTTGTTTTCCTATTTGCTGAGTCGATAAGAGTAAGGTCGGGCATCAAGTCCCGGATTACCTGAAGACCGTTTGAGGGCTTATCAATGCCAAGACGTCGTGTAGCGGCCAAACGTGAGATCCTGGCCGATCCGAAATACGGAAGCCAGATTCTGGCGAAGTTCATGAACCACGTGATGGAAAGCGGCAAGAAAGCCGTTGCCGAGCGTATCGTTTACGGTGCTCTGGACAAGGTCAAAGAGCGCGGTAAAGGCGACCCCCTGGAAATCTTCGAAAAAGCACTCGACGCCATCGCTCCGCTGGTCGAAGTGAAGTCCCGCCGTGTCGGCGGTGCTACCTACCAGGTTCCGGTCGAAGTACGTCCGTCCCGTCGTAATGCACTGGCCATGCGCTGGCTGGTGGACTTCGCCCGCAAGCGTGGCGAGAAGTCCATGGCTCTGCGTCTCGCTGGCGAACTGATGGACGCCGCTGAAGGTAAAGGCGCCGCCGTCAAGAAGCGTGAAGACGTGCACCGTATGGCTGAAGCCAACAAAGCGTTCTCGCACTACCGCTTCTAATTACGGCATCAACACTTCTGCGAGGGCTTTATGGCTCGTAATACAGCAATCAACCGCTACCGGAACATTGGTATCTGTGCCCACGTTGACGCGGGCAAGACCACCACTACCGAGCGAATCCTGTTCTACACAGGTCTCAGCCACAAGATGGGTGAGGTGCACGACGGCGCTGCTACCACCGACTGGATGGTGCAGGAGCAGGAGCGTGGTATCACCATCACCTCCGCTGCGATCACGACCTTCTGGGAAGGTTCGCGCGGCCAGTACGACAAGTACCGCGTAAACGTCATCGACACCCCCGGCCACGTAGACTTCACCATTGAAGTTGAGCGCTCCCTGCGCGTACTGGACGGCGCCGTCGTTGTGTTCTGCGGCACCTCCGGCGTTGAACCGCAGTCCGAAACCGTATGGCGTCAAGCCAACAAATACGGTGTTCCGCGTATCGTTTACGTGAACAAGATGGACCGCGCCGGCGCCAACTTCCTGCGCGTCGTCGGTCAGATCAAGAACCGCCTGGGTCACACCCCGGTTCCGGTTCAGCTGGCCATCGGTGCAGAAGATGACTTCCAGGGTCAGGTTGACCTGCTGAAGATGAAGGCCATCTACTGGAACGAAGACGACAAAGGCACCTCCTATCGCGAGGAAGAAATTCCTGCCGATATGGTCGAGCTGGCCAACGAGTGGCGCAGCAACATGGTTGAGGCTGCTGCCGAAGCCAACGAAGAGCTGATGAACAAGTACCTGGAAGAGGGTGAGCTGTCGATCGAAGAGATCAAGGCTGGCCTGCGTCTGCGTACCATCGCTTGCGAAATCGTACCGGCTGTCTGTGGCTCCTCGTTCAAGAACAAGGGCGTGCCCCTGGTTCTCGACGCCGTCATCGACTTCCTGCCTGCTCCGACCGAGATCCCGGCGATCCAGGGTATCCACCCGGATCACATTGACGACGGCGACGACGCTCCGAAAGACGAGCGTCCGGCTGACGACAATGCTCCGTTCTCGGCTCTGGCATTCAAGATCGCCACTGACCCGTTCGTAGGTACTCTGACCTTCGTTCGCGTCTACTCGGGCGTTCTGGAGTCTGGTAACTCCGTTATCAACTCCGTGAAAGGCAAGAAAGAGCGCGTTGGTCGTATGGTGCAGATGCACGCCAACCAGCGTGACGAGATCAAAGAAGTACGCGCTGGCGACATCGCTGCTCTGATCGGCATGAAGGACGTCACCACCGGTGACACCCTGTGCGACATCGAGAAGCCGATCATCCTTGAGCGTATGGACTTCCCGGAGCCTGTGATCTCGGTGGCTGTTGAGCCGAAGACCAAGGCTGACCAGGAGAAGATGGGCATCGCCCTCGGTAAACTGGCTCAGGAAGACCCGTCGTTCCGCGTCAAGACCGACGAAGAAACCGGCCAGACCATCATCTCCGGTATGGGTGAGCTGCACCTGGACATCCTCGTCGACCGCATGAAGCGTGAATTCGGCGTTGAGGCGAACATCGGCAAGCCGCAGGTTTCGTACCGCGAAACCATCTCGAAGGACAACATCGAGATCGAAGGCAAGTTCGTTCGTCAGTCCGGTGGTCGTGGTCAGTTCGGTCACTGCTGGATTCGTTTCTCGACTCCGGACGTGGACGACAAGGGCAACATCACTGAAGGCCTGGTCTTCACCAACGAAGTCGTGGGCGGTGTGGTTCCGAAGGAATACATCCCGGCCATCCAGAAAGGCATCGAAGAGCAGATGAAGAACGGCGTTGTCGCCGGCTATCCGCTGATCGGCCTGAAGGCGACTGTCTTCGATGGTTCCTACCACGACGTCGACTCCAACGAGATGGCGTTCAAGATCGCTGCTTCCATGGCGACCAAGCAGCTGGCCCAGAAGGGCGGCGGCAAGGTTCTGGAGCCGATCATGAAGGTGGAAGTGGTGACTCCTGAGGACTACATGGGTGACGTGATGGGTGACCTGAACCGTCGTCGTGGTCTGATTCAGGGGATGGAAGACTCGGTTTCCGGTAAGGTTATCCGTGCCGAGGTTCCGCTGGGCGAGATGTTCGGTTATGCAACCGACGTGCGTTCCATGTCCCAGGGTCGCGCTAGCTACTCCATGGAATTCTCCAAGTATGCTGAAGCTCCGGCGAACGTCGTCGAAGCTCTGGCCAAAAAACAAGCTTGATTCAGCTCTTTTAGTAAGAGGTTACTCTCGTGGCTAAAGAAAAATTTGAACGTAACAAACCGCACGTCAACGTCGGCACCATCGGTCACGTTGACCACGGCAAAACCACTCTGACCGCTGCTCTGACCAAGGTCTGCTCCGAGACCTGGGGCGGTTCCGCTCGCGCTTTCGACCAGATCGACAACGCGCCGGAAGAGAAGGCTCGTGGTATCACCATCAACACCTCTCACGTTGAATACGACTCGCCGGTACGCCACTACGCTCACGTAGACTGCCCGGGCCACGCCGACTACGTGAAGAACATGATCACCGGTGCTGCCCAGATGGACGGCGCGATCCTGGTTTGCTCGGCTGCTGACGGCCCCATGCCGCAGACCCGCGAGCACATCTTGCTGTCCCGCCAGGTAGGCGTTCCTTACATCGTCGTGTTCCTGAACAAGGCCGACATGGTGGACGACGCTGAGCTGCTGGAACTGGTCGAAATGGAAGTTCGCGATCTGCTGAACACCTACGACTTCCCGGGCGACGACACTCCGATCGTGATCGGTTCCGCTCTGATGGCCCTGAACGGCCAGGACGACAACGAGATGGGCGTTTCCGCCGTGCGCAAGCTGGTAGAAACCCTGGACTCGTACATCCCCGAGCCCGAGCGCGCCATCGACAAGCCGTTCCTGATGCCGATCGAAGACGTGTTCTCGATCTCCGGTCGTGGCACCGTGGTAACTGGCCGTGTTGAGCGTGGCATCGTCAAGATCCAGGAAGAAGTGGAAATCGTCGGCATCAAGGCGACTACCAAAACTACCTGCACCGGCGTTGAAATGTTCCGCAAGCTGCTCGACGAAGGTCGTGCTGGTGAGAACGTTGGCGTTCTGCTGCGTGGCACCAAGCGTGAAGACGTAGAGCGTGGCCAGGTTCTGGCCAAGCCGGGCACCATCAAGCCGCACACCAAGTTCGAGTGCGAAGTGTACGTGCTGTCCAAGGAAGAAGGCGGTCGTCACACCCCGTTCTTCAAGGGCTACCGTCCGCAGTTCTACTTCCGTACCACCGACGTAACCGGCAACTGCGAACTGCCGGAAGGCGTTGAAATGGTAATGCCGGGCGACAACGTGAAAATGGTTGTCACCCTGATCGCTCCGATCGCCATGGAAGATGGCCTGCGCTTCGCAATTCGCGAAGGCGGCCGTACCGTTGGCGCCGGTGTGGTTGCCAAGATCATCGAGTAATCGCTGATCCGCTCCAGAAAAAGGGACCCTTCGGGGTCCCTTTTTCGTTGGGTTGGTTAAATATTGACACCCCCCAGACGCATCCGTACAATTGCGCCTCCTTTTAACGGGCGGAGTCCGTCCGTTGGGAATGGCAACTTGGAGTCTGAGGTCAAATGCAAAATCAACAAATCCGTATTCGGTTGAAGGCTTTTGATCACCGCCTGATCGACCAATCTACCCAGGAAATCGTGGAAACCGCGAAACGTACTGGCGCTCAGGTGCGTGGTCCGATTCCTCTGCCGACCCGCAAGGAACGTTACACCGTGCTGATTTCCCCGCACGTCAACAAGGACGCTCGTGACCAGTACGAAATTCGTACCCACAAGCGTGTTCTCGACATCGTTCAGCCGACCGACAAAACCGTCGACGCGCTGATGAAGCTCGACCTTGCTGCTGGCGTCGAAGTACAGATCAGCCTCGGCTAATGCCTTCGGCATTGGTCGTGTAACGCTCTGAAATGGGCGGCCATAGCGGGTGAAAGCCCCGTACACTAAAGAGGTTCTAAAGATGACAATTGGTGTTGTCGGTCGTAAGTGCGGCATGACCCGCATCTTCACCGAAGATGGTGTCTCCATTCCGGTCACGGTCATTGAGGTCGAGCCGAATCGCGTCACCCAGTTCAAAAACGAAGAAAGCGATGGCTATCGCGCTGTGCAGGTAACTGCTGGCGAGCGCCGTGCTTCTCGCGTGACCAAGGCGCAAGCCGGTCACTTTGCCAAGGCGAATGTCGCCGCCGGTCGCGGCGTGTGGGAATTCCGTCTGGGTGAAGAGGAGTTCAAGGCAGGCGATTCCATCTCTGTCGATCTGTTCCAGGCAGGCCAGCTGGTAGATGTTACCGGCGAGTCCAAGGGTAAAGGCTTTGCCGGTACCATCAAGCGCTGGAACTTCCGTGGTCAAGATAACACCCACGGTAACTCCGTTTCCCACCGCGTCCCGGGTTCCATCGGCCAGTGCCAGACTCCTGGTCGAGTGTTCAAGGGCAAAAAAATGTCGGGCCACATGGGTGCTGAGCGTGTAACCGTTCAATCCCTTGAGGTCGTGCGTGTCGATGCAGAGCGCAATCTGCTGCTGGTGAAAGGTGCCGTTCCCGGCGCTACCGGTGGTGATGTGCTGGTGCGTCCGGCAGCCAAGGCTCGCGGTTAAGAGAGGAAGCTGAGATGCAACTGAATGTAAATGGCGCTCAGGCGATCGAGGTTTCCGAGCGTACCTTTGGTAGCGAATTCAACGAGACCCTGGTTCACCAGGCAGTCGTCGCCTACATGGCTGGCGGTCGTCAGGGCACCAAGGCTCAGAAGACTCGTTCCGAAGTCTCCGGTGGTGGCAAGAAGCCGTGGCGTCAGAAGGGCACTGGTCGTGCTCGTGCTGGCACCATTCGTAGCCCCATCTGGCGTGGCGGCGGCGCGACTTTCGCAGCCAAGCCCCAGGATCACTCCCAGAAGCTCAACAAGAAGATGTACCGCGCTGCTCTGCGCTCCATCCTCTCTGAGCTGGTTCGTCTGGATCGTCTGGTTGTCGTTGCCGACTTCGCTGTCGATGCACCGAAGACCAAGGGTCTGGTCAGCAAGCTGGAAGGCCTGGGCCTGAAAGATGTACTGATCGTCACCGAAGGCGTCGATGAGAACCTGTACCTGGCAGCTCGCAACCTGGCCCACGTCGATGTACGTGACGTCCAGGCTTCCGATCCGGTCAGCCTCATCGCCTACGACAAGGTGCTGGTCACCGTGTCCGCCGTGAAGAAGTTCGAGGAGCTGCTGGCATGAACCAGGAACGCGTATTCAAAGTGCTGCTGGGCCCGCATATCTCCGAGAAGGCCACTGGCCTGGCGGACGGCAACAGCCAATTCGTTTTCAAGGTTGCCACTGATGCAACCAAGCTGGAAATCAAGAAGGCCGTAGAAAGCCTGTTCGGCGTGAAAGTACGTCGCGTCACCACCCTGAACGTTCAGGGCAAGACCAAGCGTACCGTTCGCGGCCTGGGCAAGCGTAACGACTGGAAAAAAGCGTACATCGCTCTCCAGCCGGGCCAGGATCTCGATTTCGCAGCTGGCGCTGAGTAAAGGGGTGCATCATGGCAATCGTTAAATGCAAACCGACTTCCGCTGGTCGTCGTTTCGTCGTCAAGGTAGTGAACCAGGACCTGCACAAAGGTGCTCCGTTCGCTCCCCTGCTCGAGAAGAAGTCCAAGTCGGGCGGCCGTAACAACAACGGTCGCATCACCACCCGTCATATCGGTGGTGGTCACAAGCAGCACTATCGTCTGGTCGACTTCCGTCGCAACAAGGATGGCATCCCTGCCATCGTTGAACGCGTCGAATACGATCCGAACCGTACTGCTCACATCGCTCTGCTGAAATACGCGGACGGCGAGCGTCGTTACATCATCGCCCCCAAAGGCGTGGTGGCTGGCGATCAACTGATCTCCGGTATCGGCGCTCCGATCAAGGCCGGCAACAACATGCCGCTGCGCAACATTCCGGTAGGTAGCACCATCCACGGTATCGAACTGAAGCCTGGCAAAGGCGCTCAGATCGCTCGCTCCGCTGGCGCTTCGGCTCAGCTGGTTGCTCGTGAAGGTGCATACGTAACCGTACGTCTGCGTTCCGGTGAAATGCGCAAAGTCCTGGCTGACTGCCGTGCGACCCTGGGTGAAGTCTCGAACTCCGAGCACAGCCTGCGTTCGCTGGGTAAGGCCGGTGCCAAGCGCTGGCGTGGCGTTCGCCCGACCGTTCGTGGTGTTGCCATGAACCCGGTCGACCACCCGCACGGTGGTGGTGAAGGTCGTACCTCTGCTGGTCGTCATCCGGTATCGCCGTGGGGTCTTCAGACCAAGGGTAAGAAGACTCGCGCGAACAAGCGTACCGACAACATGATCGTCCGTCGCCGCAAGTAAATAGAGGGATACGACAGTGCCACGTTCTCTGAAAAAAGGTCCTTTTATCGATCTTCACCTGCTGAAGAAGATCGAAGTGGCGGTAGAAAAGAACGACCGCAAGCCGATCAAGACCTGGTCGCGCCGTTCTATGATCATGCCGCACATGGTTGGTCTGACCATCGCTGTCCACAACGGCCGTCAACACGTGCCGGTTCTGGTCAACGAAGACATGGTCGGTCACAAACTCGGCGAGTTCGCTGCTACCCGCACTTATCGTGGGCACGCTGCGGACAAGAAAGCCAAGCGTTAAGGGGTAAGGAAGATGGAAGTAGCCGCTAAGCTCTCGGGCGCTCGTATCTCCGCCCAGAAAGCCCGCTTGGTCGCCGACCAGATCCGCGGGAAGAAGGTGGGCGACGCGCTCAACCTCCTGGCTTTCAGCAACAAGAAAGCCGCCGAGATCATGAAGAAAGTGCTGGAGTCGGCCGTTGCCAACGCCGAGCACAACGAAGGCGCCGATGTAGACGATCTCAAAGTCTCCACCGTCTTCGTCAACGAAGGTCGTTCGCTCAAGCGCATCATGCCGCGTGCCAAAGGCCGTGCTGATCGCATCGTCAAGCGGTCTTGCCATATCACTGTCAAGGTTGCGGACAAGTAACGGAGTCGATCAGATGGGTCAGAAAGTACATCCCAATGGCATCCGCCTGGGTATCGTCAAGGAGCACACCTCCGTTTGGTACGCAGATAAGCGCACTTACGCCGATTATCTGTTCGCCGACCTGAAGGTACGTGAGTATCTCCAAGACAAACTAAAAAGCGCGTCCGTAAGCCGTATCGATATCCATCGCCCGGCCCAAACCGCACGCATCACCATCCACACCGCTCGTCCCGGCATCGTGATCGGCAAGAAAGGTGAAGATGTTGAGAAGCTGCGTCAGGACCTGACCAAGCAAATGGGTGTGCCTGTGCACATCAACATCGAAGAGATCCGCAAGCCGGAACTCGACGGTATGCTGGTTGCGCAAAGCGTAGCTCAGCAGCTGGAGCGCCGCGTTATGTTCCGTCGCGCCATGAAGCGCGCTGTACAGAACGCCATGCGCATTGGTGCCAAAGGCATCAAGATCCAGGTAAGCGGTCGTCTGGGCGGCGCTGAAATCGCTCGTACCGAGTGGTATCGCGAAGGTCGTGTGCCCCTGCACACCCTGCGTGCCGACATCGACTACGCAACCTACGAAGCGCACACCACCTACGGTGTGATCGGTGTGAAGGTTTGGATCTTCAAAGGCGAGGTCATTGGTGGCCGCCAGGAAGAGCTGAAGCCCCAAGCGCCCGCTCCTCGTAAAAAAGCTGCTAAGTAAGGAGTACGCAAATGCTGCAACCCAAGCGTACGAAGTTCCGCAAGCAAATGACCGGTCACAACCGTGGCCTGGCTCATCGCGGTTCTAAAGTCAGCTTCGGCGAGTTCGCCCTCAAGGCAACCAGCCGTGGCCGTCTCACCGCGCGTCAGATCGAGTCCGCACGTCGTGCGCTGACCCGTCACGTAAAACGTGGCGGCAAGATCTGGATCCGCGTATTCCCCGACAAGCCTGTTACCAAGAAGCCCCTGGAAGTACGTATGGGTAAAGGTAAGGGCGGCGTCGAGTACTGGGTAGCCCAGATTCAACCGGGCAAGGTCCTGTACGAGATCGAGGGTGTATCCGAAGAGCTGGCGCGTGAGGCATTCGCCCTGGCTGCTGCAAAGCTGCCGCTCGCCACCTCCTTTGTTAAGCGGACGGTGATGTGATGAAAGCGAATGAACTTCGTGAAAAATCCGTTGAGCAGCTGAACGAGCAACTGCTCGGCCTGCTGCGCGACCAGTTCAATCTGCGCATGCAGAAAGCAACTGGCCAGTTGGGGCAGTCTCACCTGCTCTCGCAGGTTAAGCGCGATATCGCTCGCGTGAAAACTGTGCTCAACCAGCAAGCAGGTAAGTAATCATGGCTGAAGCTCAGAAAACCGTCCGTACGCTGACTGGCCGCGTCGTCAGCGACAAGATGGACAAGACCGTTACCGTTCTGATCGAGCGTCGCGTAAAGCACCCGATCTACGGCAAATACGTGAAGCGTTCGACCAAACTGCACGCCCACGACGAAACCAATCAGTGCCGCATTGGTGACCTGGTCACCATTCGCGAAACTCGTCCGCTGGCCAAAACCAAGGCCTGGACCCTGGTTGATGTCGTCGAGCGCGCGGTTGAAGTCTAAGGGTCGGAGATAGAAGATGATTCAGACTCAATCCATGCTCGAAGTCGCTGATAACAGCGGCGCGCGTCGCGTAATGTGCATCAAGGTACTCGGCGGTTCCCACCGCCGTTACGCCGGCATTGGCGACATCATCAAGGTCACCGTCAAGGAAGCGATTCCTCGTGGCAAGGTGAAGAAGGGCCAGGTAATGACTGCTGTGGTCGTTCGCACCAAGCACGGCGTACGTCGTACCGACGGTTCCATCATTCGCTTCGACGGCAACGCCGCCGTCCTGCTGAACAACAAGCAGGAGCCGATCGGCACCCGTATCTTCGGGCCCGTGACTCGTGAACTTCGTACTGAGAAGTTCATGAAGATCGTCTCCCTTGCCCCAGAAGTGCTGTAAGGAGTAGCCGTCATGCAAAAAATTCGTCGTGACGACGAAGTCATCGTCATTGCCGGCAAGGACAAGGGCAAGCGTGGCAAAGTGATCAAGGTTCTGGCTGACGACCGTCTGGTCGTTGGCGGTGTGAACCTGGTCAAGCGCCACACCAAGCCCAACCCCATGCTCAACCAGCAAGGCGGGATCGTCGAGAAGGAGGCGCCTCTGCACGTCTCCAACGTCGCCATCTTCAACGCTGAAACCAACAAGGCTGACCGCGTTGGTTTCAAAGTCGAAGACGGTAAGAAGATTCGTGTCTTCAAGTCGACCCAGAAACCGGTTCAGGCTTGAGGGAGCTAGGTAGATCACCATGGCACGATTGAAAGAAATTTATCGGAAGGAAATCGCTCCCAAGCTGAAGCAAGAGCTGCAGCTGGGCAACGTGATGGAAGTTCCGCGCGTTACCAAAATCACCCTGAACATGGGTCTTGGCGAAGCTGTTGGTGACAAGAAAGTCATCGAAAGCGCCGTAGCTGATCTGGAAAAGATCGCGGGTCAGAAGCCGGTTGTGACTTACGCTCGTAAGTCCATCGCTGGCTTCAAGATTCGTGAAGGCTGGCCAATCGGCGTGAAAGTCACCCTGCGTGGCGATCGCATGTACGAGTTCCTGGACCGTCTGCTGTCGATCTCCCTGCCGCGTGTTCGTGACTTCCGCGGTCTGAACGCCAAGTCCTTCGACGGCCGTGGCAACTACAGCATGGGCGTCAAAGAGCAGATCATCTTCCCGGAAATCGATTACGACAAGATCGATGCCCTCCGCGGTATGGATATCACTCTGACCACTACCGCGCGTTCGGATGATGAAGGTCGTGCCCTGCTGCGCGCCTTCAAATTCCCGTTCCGCAACTGATTGGAGTAGGACCATGGCTAAAGAGAGCATGAAGAACCGTGAGCTGAAGCGTCAGCGCACGGTAGCCAAGTACGCCAAAAAGCGTGCCGAGCTGAAAGCGATCATTGTTAATCCGAGCACCACTGCGGAAGATCGTTGGAATGCCCAGGTCGCCCTGCAGAAGCAACCGCGTGACGCGAGCGCCAGCCGCCTGCGTAACCGTTGCCGTCTGACCGGTCGTCCGCACGGTTACTACCGCAAGTTCGGCCTGAGCCGTAACAAGCTGCGTGAAGCAGCAATGCGCGGTGACGTACCGGGCCTGGTGAAAGCCAGCTGGTAAGTGCTACACGGAGCCGGAAACGGCTCCGTTGATCGCTTTGCGAAGCAAGCCCCCTTGTGGGGCTTGATTCGTTTTTGAGCGATCTCTAGAATACCCGGCTCCCCCGAGCCCGGGTTTAGTTCGCCTGGCGTTATGAGGGCGAGTTGTGAAGTTGAAGGCTTATCTTTTGTATCAGGAGCATTAAGCCCATGAGTATGCAGGACCCGTTAGCAGACATGCTAACTCGCATCCGTAATGCCCAGATGGCTGAGAAGACCGTCGTGAGCATGCCGTCTTCCAAGCTGAAAGCGGCAGTCGCCAAAGTCCTCAAGGACGAAGGTTACATTGCGGATTTCCAAGTCACCGCCGAGGCTAAGCCTCTGCTGTCGATCGAGCTGAAGTACTTCGAAGGCAAGCCTGTCATCGAGGAAGTGAAGCGAATCAGCCGTCCTGGCCTGCGCCAGTACAAATCCGTAGACCAGCTGCCGAAAGTTCGTGGCGGCCTGGGTGTTTCGATCGTCTCCACCAACAAAGGTGTGATGACTGATCGTGCTGCCCGTGCCGCTGGTGTCGGTGGCGAAGTGCTCTGCACTGTGTTCTAAGGGGAATCAGCATGTCTCGCGTTGCTAAGAACCCCGTCATTCTGCCCGCTGGCGTTGAAATCAAGCTGGCTGGTCAGGAACTTTCGATCAAGGGTGCCAAAGGCGCTCTCGAGCTGAAAGTACATCCGTCCGTCGAAGTCATTCAGGACAACGGTGAGCTGCGTTTCGCTGCGCGTAACGGCGATCAGCAGACCCGTGCCATGGCCGGTACCACCCGCGCTCTGGTCAACAACATGGTAATCGGCGTCAGCCAGGGCTTCGAGCGCAAGCTCCAGCTGGTCGGCGTTGGTTACAAGGCGCAGGCCAAAGGCCAAGTGCTGTCCCTGGCTCTCGGCTTCTCCCACCCGGTTGATTACGAACTGCCTGCCGGCATCGTCGCGGAAACCCCCAGCCAGACCGACATCCTGATCAAGGGTATCGACAAGCAGCTGGTTGGCCAGGTTGCCGCGGAAATCCGCGACTTCCGTCCGCCGGAGCCGTACAAAGGCAAGGGCGTGCGTTACGCCGACGAAGTCGTCCTTCGTAAAGAAGCCAAGAAGAAGTAGGGCATAGCAAATGAGCGTCAAGAAAGAAACCCGTCTGCGCCGCGCTCGCAAGGCTCGCCTGAAGATGCGCGAACTGGAAGCCGTACGCCTCTGCGTGTACCGCTCCTCCCAGCACATCTACGCCCAGGTTATTGCAGCCGACGGCGGCAAGGTCCTGGCCAGCGCCTCGACCCTGGACAAGGAACTGCGCGAAGCTGCCACTGGCAACGTCGACGCAGCCAAGAAAGTTGGTCAACTGGTCGCGGAACGCGCCAAGGCTGCCGGCGTCACTCAGGTGGCGTTCGACCGTTCTGGCTTCAAGTACCACGGTCGTATCAAGGCCCTGGCTGATGCCGCTCGTGAAGGCGGTCTGGAGTTCTAAGTTATGGCAAACAACGATCAAAAGCGCGACGAAGGCTACATCGAGAAGCTGGTTCAAGTGAACCGCGTCGCCAAAACCGTAAAAGGTGGCCGTATCTTCGCCTTCACCGCGCTGACCGTGGTTGGCGATGGCAAGGGCCGTGTTGGCTTCGGTCGTGGCAAGGCGCGTGAAGTGCCGGCCGCTATCCAGAAGGCAATGGAAGCTGCTCGCCGCAACATGATCCAGGTTGATCTGAACGGCACCACCCTGCAGTACCCGACCAAGTCCGCCCATGGCGCCTCCAAGGTGTACATGCAGCCGGCTTCCGAAGGTACCGGCATCATCGCCGGCGGCGCCATGCGTGCTGTCCTGGAAGTTGCTGGCGTGCAGAACGTTCTGGCGAAGTGCTACGGCTCCACCAACCCGGTGAACGTGGTCTACGCAACCTTCAAGGGCCTGAAGAACATGCAGTCCCCTGAGTCGGTAGCGGCCAAGCGTGGCAAGAGCGTCGAGGAGATTCTCTAACCATGGCAACTGTCAAAGTTACTCTGATCAAGAGCGTGAACGGCCGTCTGGCCAATCACAAGGCTTGCGTTAAAGGCCTCGGCCTGCGTCGCATTAATCACACCGTCGAAGTTCAGGACACTCCTGAAAACCGCGGCATGATTAACAAGGCCTACTACCTGCTGCGTGTGGAGGGTTAATCCATGCAACTGAACGATCTGCGTTCCGCGCCGGGTGCCCGTCGCGAAAAGCACCGTCCGGGCCGTGGTATCGGTAGCGGTCTGGGCAAGACCGGTGGCCGTGGCCACAAGGGTCAAACCTCCCGCTCCGGTGGCTCCATCGCTCCGGGCTTCGAGGGTGGTCAGCAGCCGCTGCACCGTCGTCTGCCGAAGTTCGGCTTCAACTCGCTGAAAGCCATGGATCGCGCAGAAGTGCGTACCTCCGAGCTGGCCAAGGTCGAGGGTGATGTCGTTACCGTGCAGTCCCTGAAGGATGCCAACGTGATTAACCAGAACGTACAGCGTGTGAAAGTCATGCTGTCGGGCGACGTTACTCGCGCGGTCACTCTGAAAGGCATCGGCGCCACCAAGGGCGCTCGTGCGGCTATCGAAGCAGCTGGCGGCAAAATCGAGGACTAAATGGCTAAGCAAGGTGCTCTCTCTGCGCTGAGCAACGGTGGTGGTTTGTCCGAGCTCTGGGCACGTCTGCGTTTCCTGTTCCTGGCGATCATCGTCTATCGGATCGGCGCGCATATCCCAGTCCCGGGCATCAACCCCGATCGCTTGGCGGCACTGTTCCGGCAGAACGAGGGGACCATTCTTAGCCTCTTCAACATGTTTTCCGGCGGCGCGCTGGAGCGCATGAGTATCTTTGCACTGGGGATCATGCCGTACATCTCGGCATCGATCATCATGCAGCTCATGACCGCTATCAGCCCGCAGCTGGAGCAGTTGAAGAAAGAGGGTGAGTCTGGGCGTCGCAAGATCAGCCAGTACACCCGCTACGCAACTCTCGTCCTGGCTCTCGTCCAGGCCATTGGCATGTCCATTGGTCTGGGTAGCCAGGGTGTGGCCTTCTCCAACGACTTCGGCTTCTACTTCGTGTCGGTCACCACCTTCGTGGCGGGTGCGCTGTTCATGATGTGGCTGGGTGAGCAGATCACCGAGCGGGGTGTCGGCAACGGCATCTCCATGTTGATCTTCTCCGGTATCGTCGCAGGCCTGCCCCGAGCAATCGGCCAGTCCTTCGAGTCCGCGCGTCAAGGTGACATCAACATCTTCGCCCTGATCGCCATCGGCCTGCTGGCTGTGGCAATCATTGCGTTCGTGGTGTTCATCGAGCGTGGGCAGCGTCGTATCGCTGTGCATTACGCCAAGCGCCAGCAAGGTCGCAAGGTGTTTGCCGCCCAGACGAGCCATCTGCCGCTGAAAGTGAACATGGCGGGTGTCATTCCCGCGATCTTCGCCAGCAGCATCCTGCTGTTCCCGGCATCCCTGGGTGCCTGGTTCGGTCAGTCGGAAGGCCTGGGTTGGCTGCAGGACGTCGCGCAAGCGATCGCTCCTGGTCAGCCGCTGAACATTCTGCTGTTTAGTGCAGGGATCGTTTTCTTCTGCTTCTTCTACACAGCGCTGATGTTCAACCCGAAGGACGTGGCGGAAAACCTCAAGAAGTCCGGTGCATTTATTCCGGGTATTCGTCCGGGTGAACAGTCGGCTCGCTATATCGATGGCGTACTGACTCGTTTGACCATGTTCGGTGCCCTGTACATGACGGCTGTGTGTCTGCTGCCCCAGTTCCTGGTCGTAGCTGCCCACGTACCGTTCTACCTTGGCGGGACCTCGTTGCTGATCGTGGTCGTGGTTGTGATGGACTTTATGGCTCAAGTACAATCGCACCTCGTTTCTCACCAGTACGAATCCCTCATGAAGAAAGCCAACCTGAAGGGCTATGGCAGCGGTCTGCTGCGCTAACCCGTAAGGTTCGAGGAGTCACTGATGAAAGTTCGTGCATCGGTTAAGAAGCTGTGCCGTAACTGCAAGATCGTCCGTCGCGAAGGCGTCGTTCGTGTGATCTGCAGCTCGGAGCCGCGTCACAAGCAGCGCCAAGGCTGAGTGTGAACCACGCGTTATAACCCGGCAGCTAGTGTGCTGCCGGGTTGATTATTTGTTTTTACAGCGCTAATATCCGCGCCCTTTCTTGGCTCCCTGGGCGCCGGGTAGCTGTCAATTGGAGTTTTTCTGAATGGCCCGTATTGCAGGCGTAAACATTCCGGATAACAAGCACACTGTTATCTCGCTGACCTACATCTATGGTGTTGGTCGCACTACCGCACAGAGCATCTGTGCAGCCACCGGCATCAGCCCGGCTGTAAAGATCAAAGAGCTGAGCGAAGAGCAGATCGATTCGCTGCGTACCGAAGTGGCCAAACTGACCACCGAAGGTGACCTGCGTCGCGAAATCAACATGAATATCAAGCGTCTGATGGACCTCGGTTGCTACCGCGGTCTGCGTCATCGTCGCGGTCTGCCGGTTCGCGGTCAGCGTACCAAGACCAACGCGCGCACCCGTAAGGGCCCGCGTAAGCCGATCCGCAAGTAATCGCTTAGGAATATAGTCATGGCAAAACCTGCTGCTCGTCCTCGCAAGAAAGTCAAAAAGACGGTGGTTGACGGGATCGCGCATATCCACGCGTCCTTCAACAACACCATCGTTACCATCACTGATCGTCAGGGCAACGCCCTGTCCTGGGCCACTTCCGGTGGTTCGGGCTTCCGTGGCTCGCGTAAGAGCACTCCGTTCGCTGCCCAGGTAGCGGCCGAGCGTGCCGGCCAGGCTGCTCTGGAATACGGTCTGAAGAACCTTGACGTCAACGTCAAAGGCCCGGGCCCGGGTCGCGAGTCGGCTGTTCGTGCGCTGAATGCCTGCGGTTACAAGATCGCCAGCATCACCGACGTAACCCCGATCCCGCATAACGGCTGCCGTCCGCCGAAAAAGCGTCGCGTGTAATAGGAGACAGTGAGAAATGGCTCGTTACATTGGTCCCAAGTGCAAACTGTCCCGCCGCGAAGGCACTGATCTCTTCCTGAAGAGCGGCGTTCGTGCCCTCGACTCGAAGTGCAAGGCAGAACAAGTTCCCGGCCAGCATGGCCAGCGTCGTGGTCGTCTGTCCGACTACGGTCTGCAGCTGCGCGAGAAACAAAAAGTTCGCCGCATCTACGGCGTTCTGGAACGTCAGTTCCGTGGCTACTATCAGGAAGCGTCCCGCCGCAAGGGCTCCACAGGTGAAAACCTGCTGCAGCTGCTTGAGTGCCGTCTGGACAACGTCGTCTACCGTATGGGCTTCGGTTCCACTCGTTCCGAATCCCGTCAGCTGGTGTCCCACAAGACCATCAGCGTCAACGGTCAGACCGTAAACGTACCGTCCTACCAGGTCAAAGCCGGTGATGTCGTTGCTGTTCGCGAGAAATCGAAGAACCAGCTGCGTATCGCCCAAGCTCTGGACCTGTGCGCCCAGCGCGGTCGCGTTGAGTGGGTCGACGTGGACACCGACAAGAAAGCTGGCACCTTCAAAAGTGTCCCGGCTCGTGCCGATCTGTCCGCCGACATCAACGAAAACCTGATTGTCGAGCTCTACTCCAAGTAAGGGCTAGAAAATAGGTGCATCCATGCAGAGTTCGGTAAATGAGTTCCTGACCCCCCGCCACATTGATGTGCAGGTGGTCAGCCAAACCCGCGCCAAGATCACCCTCGAGCCTCTCGAGCGTGGTTTCGGCCATACTTTGGGCAACGCGCTGCGTCGCATCCTGTTGTCCTCCATGCCCGGCTGTGCGGTAGTCGAGGCCGAGATCGACGGCGTACTCCACGAGTACTCCGCCATCGAAGGTGTTCAGGAAGACGTCATCGAGATCCTGCTCAACCTGAAAGGCCTGGCCATCAAGCTGCACGGCCGTGACGAAGTGACGCTGACCCTGGCGAAAAAGGGCTCGGGTGTGGTGACCGCTGCCGATATTCAGCTGGATCATGATGTCGAGATCGTCAACGGTGACCATGTTATCGCCCACCTGGCTGATAACGGCGCGCTGAATATGAAGCTGAAAGTCGCTCGTGGCCGTGGCTACGAGCCGGCTGATGCCCGCACCAGCGATGAAGACGAAAGCCGTAGCATTGGCCGTCTTCAGCTCGATGCGTCGTTCAGCCCCGTACGTCGTGTTGCCTACGTGGTCGAGAACGCCCGTGTCGAACAGCGTACCAACCTGGACAAGCTTGTCCTCGATCTGGAAACCAACGGCACCCTGGACCCTGAAGAGGCTATCCGTCGCGCCGCTACCATCCTGCAACAGCAGCTGGCAGCGTTCGTGGACCTCAAAGGCGACAGCGAGCCCGTCGTTGAAGAGCAGGAAGACGAGATCGATCCGATCCTGCTGCGTCCGGTCGATGACCTGGAGCTGACCGTTCGTTCGGCCAACTGCCTCAAGGCGGAGAACATCTATTACATCGGTGACCTGATTCAGCGCACCGAAGTAGAGCTGTTGAAAACTCCGAACCTGGGCAAGAAGTCCCTGACCGAAATCAAGGACGTTCTGGCCTCTCGCGGTCTGTCCCTCGGTATGCGCCTCGATAACTGGCCGCCGGCAAGTCTTAAGAAAGACGACAAGGCTACTGCCTGATCGTCGTAGCTACCGAACGTAAAGTTTGGAAAGGAATTGAACCATGCGCCATCGTAAAAGTGGTCGTCACCTGAGCCGTACCAGCTCGCACCGCAAGGCCATGTTCCAAAACATGGCTGTGTCGCTGTTCGAGCACGAGCTGATCAAAACCACCCTGCCCAAGGCCAAGGAACTGCGTCGCGTTGCCGAGCCGCTGATCACCCTGGCTAAAGTGGATAGCGTTGCCAACCGTCGTCTCGCTTTCGACCGTACCCGTTCGAAAGAAGCCGTAGGCAAGCTGTTCAACGAACTGGGCAAGCGCTACGCCAACCGTCCGGGCGGCTACCTGCGCATCCTGAAGTGCGGCTTCCGCGCCGGCGACAATGCCCCCATGGCATACGTCGAACTGATTGACCGCGCTGTTGGCGGCCAAGCAGTAGAAGCTGCAGAGTAAGGTTTACGCCTTATAAGAAACCGGGCCTTGTGCCCGGTTTTTTATCGCCTGGAGAAAAGTTTTTATCTATTGATCGGCTCGAATCAATAAATTGGCTTATCAAGTCTCTTGTCACCGATCCTTAACGCCGTCGACTTCTACTGCTTGCTGAGCTGGATCAACAGCCGCAATGCCGTTGGAGGCGCTTAATTGTCCGATTGGGATGTCGGGCCGAGCCTTCTGCCTCCGCAGTTTGCCGGCATACAGGCATCCCGCCGTTGAGGAGAGTAACGATGAGCGACAACACCCGTCTGACGACTGCAGCTGGAGCTCCGGTCGCCGATAACCAGAACGTCCAGACCGCCGGCCCGCGGGGTCCGATGCTGCTGCAGGATGTCTGGTTCCTGGAAAAACTGGCGCACTTCGACCGCGAAGTGATCCCTGAGCGTCGCATGCATGCCAAGGGCTCCGCGGCCTACGGTACCTTCACCGTCACCCAGGACATCACCCGCTATACCCGCGCCAAGCTGTTCTCCCAGGTCGGCAAGCAGACTCCCCTGTTCCTGCGCTTCTCCACCGTGGCCGGCGAGCGTGGCGCAGCAGACGCCGAGCGCGATATTCGTGGCTTCGCCCTGAAGTTCTACACCGAGGAAGGCAACTGGGACCTGGTCGGCAACAACACCCCGGTCTTCTACTTCCGCGATCCGCTGAAATTCCCCGACCTGAACCACGTGGTAAAGCGCGATCCGCGCACCAACCTGCGCAACGCCACGCTGAAATGGGACTTCTTCTCTCACCTGCCCGAAGCCCTTCACCAGTTGACCATCGACTTCAGCGACCGCGGCCTGCCTCGCAGCTACCGTCACGTCCATGGTTTTGGCAGCCACACGTTCAGCTTCATCAATGCCGGCAACGAACGCTTCTGGGTCAAGTTCCACTTCAAGACCCAACAGGGCATCGAGAACCTGAGCAACGAGGAAGCGGCGAAACTGGTCGGCGCCGACCGCGAGAGCTCCCAGCGCGATCTGTATGAGGCCATCGAGCGCGGCGACTTCCCGCGCTGGAAAATGTATGTACAGGTGATGCCGGAGAAGGAGGCGTCGACCTACCGCTACAACCCGTTCGACCTGACGAAGGTCTGGCCGCACGGCGACTATCCGCTGATCGAGGTGGGCTACTTCGAGCTCAATCGCAACCCGGCGAACTACTTCGCCGAGGTTGAGCAGTCTGCTTTCAGCCCGGCAAACATCGTTCCCGGCATCGGTTTCTCGCCGGACAAGATGCTCCAGGGTCGCCTGTTCTCCTACGGCGATGCACACCGCTATCGCCTGGGCGTGAACCACCACCAGATCCCGGTGAATGCTGCGCGCAACAACCCGCGCATCTATCACCGCGACGGCGCCATGCGGGTGGACGGCAATAACGGTGACATGTCCGTCACCTACGAGCCGAACAGCTTCAGCCAATGGCAGGAACAGCCGGATTACTCCGAGCCGCCGCTGACCCTGGAAGGCAGCGCCGACCACTGGAACCACCGTGTCGACGACGATTACTACAGTCAGCCCGCCGCACTGTTCCGTCTGTTCGACGAAGCGCAACGGCAGCGCCTGTACGAGAACATCGCCGGGGACATGGCAGGCGTGCCGGAAGCGATCCAGCGCCGTCAGCTCGCGCTGTTCTTCAAGATCGACCCGGCCTACGGTGAAGGCGTCGCCAAGGCGCTGGGCCTGAAGCTCGACTAAGCTGAAACCGTTCTACCAGCCGCCCTCTTCGGAGGGCGGTTGCGTTTGTGGGGCATCGCGGACTTGACCCCGGTCATGGCCAGTCGCGACCATAGCGCCGTTTAATTCGCTGTCACGTCCCAGGGAGAAGGCTGATGCAAGGCCACGCCGAGGTTATCGATTATCTCAACACGCTGCTGACCGGTGAGCTGGCCGCTCGCGACCAGTACTTCATCCACTCGCGCATGTACGAGGACTGGGGCTTCACCAAGCTCTACGAGCGTCTCAACCACGAGATGGAAGAGGAAACCCAGCACGCCGATGCGTTGCTGCGCCGCATCCTGCTGCTCGAAGGCGTCCCGCGCATGCGCCCGGACGACATCCACCCGGGCAAGACCGTGCCGGAAATGCTGGAAGCCGACCTTAAGCTGGAGCGCCATGTTCGTGCGGCCCTGGCCAAGGGCATTGCGCTGTGCGAGAAGCACAAAGACTTCGTCACGCGCGATATCCTGCGCGTGCAGTTGACTGATACCGAGGAAGACCACGCCTATTGGCTGGAGCAGCAACTCGGCCTGATCGCCAAGATGGGGCTGGAGAACTACCTGCAGTCGCAGATCTGATTCGCGGCTCTAGATCGGATGAGCCCTCGATGCTTGCGTATCGAGGGCTTTTGTTTTGTGGGAGCGAGCTTCTCGCGAACCGCCTGACATCTGCCTGGGCGGGAAACGCTGTTCGCGAGCAAGCTCGCTCCTACAGGTGCCAAAGAAAAAGCCCCTGCGCCGATCGGCGACAGGGGCTTTTTCATACCGGCGCGGATCAGGCCCGATCACGCTCCAGCAGTGGCTTGAGGAAGTGCCCGGTGTGCGACACCTCCAGCTCCGCCACTTGCTCCGGGGTTCCGGTGGCAATGATCTGGCCACCCTTGGAACCGCCCTCGGGACCTAGGTCGACCAGCCAGTCGGCGGTCTTGATCACGTCCAGGTTGTGCTCGATCACCACCACGGTATTGCCGTGGTCGCGCAGGCGGTGCAGCACGTCGAGCAGTTGCTGGATATCCGCGAAGTGCAGGCCGGTGGTCGGCTCGTCGAGGATGTACAGGGTCTTGCCGGTATCGCGCTTGGACAGCTCGCGGGACAGCTTCACCCGTTGCGCCTCGCCGCCGGACAAGGTGGTCGCACTCTGTCCCAGCTTGATGTACGACAGGCCAACATCCATTAGCGTCTGCAGCTTGCGGGC
The DNA here is from genome assembly GCF_012971725.1 of Pseudomonas multiresinivorans. Classification (NCBI taxonomy): domain Bacteria; kingdom Pseudomonadati; phylum Pseudomonadota; class Gammaproteobacteria; order Pseudomonadales; family Pseudomonadaceae; genus Pseudomonas; species Pseudomonas multiresinivorans. The sequence goes on along the minus strand of NZ_CP048833.1, from coordinate 6,405,757 downwards.
GATGGCGGGGACGGCGTCGAAGAACGCACGGGCGTCCTCGATGGTCATGTCCAGCACTTCGGTGATGCTCTTGCCCTTGTAGCGGACTTCCAGGGTTTCGCGGTTGTAGCGCTTGCCCTTGCAGACGTCGCAGGGGACGTAGATGTCCGGCAGGAAGTGCATCTCCACCTTGATCACGCCATCGCCCTGGCAGGCCTCGCAGCGGCCGCCCTTGACGTTGAAGGAGAAGCGCCCCGGACCATAGCCGCGCGAGCGCGACTCCGGCACGCCAGCGAACAGCTCGCGGATTGGCGTGAACAGCCCGGTGTAGGTCGCCGGGTTGGAGCGCGGGGTGCGGCCGATCGGGCTCTGGTCGATGTCCACTACCTTGTCCAGATGCTGCAGGCCGTCGAACGACTCGTAAGGCGCGACTTCCAGCGTGGTGGCGCCGTTGAGCGCGGTAGCGGTGATCGGGAACAGGGTGTTGTTGATCAGCGTCGACTTGCCCGAGCCCGACACGCCGGTGATGCAGGTGAACAGGCCGACCGGGATTTCCAGGTTGACGTTCTGCAGGTTGTTGCCGCGCGCGCCCTTGAGCTTGAGCAACTGCTTCTTGTTGCGCGGGGTGCGTTCGGCGGGCACGACGATCTTGGTGCGGCCGGAGAGGTAGGCACCAGTAACCGAATCCGGGTGGTCCATGACCTGCTGCGGCGTGCCCTCGGCGACGATCTGCCCGCCATGTACGCCGGCGCCGGGGCCGATATCGACCACGTAGTCGGCGAGGCGGATGGCGTCCTCGTCGTGCTCGACCACGATCACCGTGTTGCCCAGGTTGCGCAGGTGGGTGAGGGTGCCCAGCAGGCGCTCGTTGTCGCGCTGGTGCAGGCCGATGGAGGGTTCGTCGAGGATGTACATGACGCCGACCAGGCCCGCGCCGATCTGGCTGGCCAGGCGGATGCGCTGGGCCTCGCCGCCGGAGAGGGTGTCCGCACTGCGGTCCAGGGTCAGGTAGTCGAGGCCGACGTTGACCAGGAACTGCAGGCGCTCGCGGATTTCCTTGAGGATCTTCGAGGCGATCTCGCCGCGGCGGCCGGTCAGGGTCAGGCTCTCGGCGTACTCGCAGGCGGTGCCCACCGGCATCGAGGTGATTGCCGGCAGCGTCTTGTCGCCGACCCACACATGGCGGGCCTCGCGGCGCAGACGGGTACCGTGGCAGTCCGGGCAGGGCTGGGTGCTGAGGAACTTGGCCAGTTCCTCGCGCACGGTGGCCGATTCGGTTTCGCGGTAGCGGCGCTCCAGGTTCGGCAGGATGCCTTCGAACGGGTGCGCGCGCTTGACGATGTCGCCGCGGTCATTGAGGTAGCGGAACTCGACGTTCTCGCGGCCCGAGCCATTGAGGATGAACTTCTGGTGATCCGGGTCGAGGTCCTGGAAGGGCTCTTCCAGGCTGAAGCCGAAGTGCCCGGCCAGCGAGCCGAGCATCTGGAAGTAGTAGACGTTGCGCCTGTCCCAGCCGCGAATCGCACCCTCGGCCAGGGTCAGCTCGCCGTTGACCACCCGGCGCGCGTCGAAGAACTGCTTCACGCCCAGGCCATCGCAGGTCGAGCAGGCGCCGGCCGGGTTGTTGAAGGAGAACAGCTTGGGTTCCAGCTCGCTGATCGAGTGGCCGCAGATCGGGCAGGCGAAGCGCGCGGAGAAGATGATTTCCTCGCCTTCTTCGTCGTCCATGGGCGCGACCAGCGCGATGCCGTCCGCCAGGTTGATCGCTGTCTCGAAGGATTCCGCCAGACGCTGCTGCAGGTCGCCGCGCACCTTGAAGCGGTCCACTACCACGTCGATGGAGTGCTTGAGCTTCTTGTCCAGCTTGGGCACTTCGTCCAGCTCGTACAGCTTGCCGTTGACGCGGGCACGGACGAAGCCCTGGGCGCGCATCTCGTCGAACACCGCCAGGTGCTCGCCCTTGCGCTCGCGGATCACCGGGGCCAGCAGCATCAGGCGGCGGCCCTCGGGCAGCGCCAGCACCTGGTCGACCATCTGGCTGACGGTCTGCGCTTCCAGCGGGATGTCGTGGTCCGGGCAGCGCGGAATACCGACGCGGGCGTAGAGCAGGCGCAGGTAGTCGTAGATCTCGGTGATGGTGCCCACGGTGGAACGCGGGTTGTGGGAGGTGGACTTCTGCTCGATGGAGATCGCCGGCGACAGACCTTCGATGGTGTCGACGTCGGGCTTTTCCATCATCGAGAGGAACTGCCGGGCGTAGGCCGACAGGGATTCCACGTAACGGCGCTGGCCCTCGGCGTAGAGCGTATCGAAGGCCAGGGAAGACTTGCCGGAACCGGACAGGCCGGTAATCACGATCAGCTTGTCGCGCGGCAGGGTCAGGTCGATGTTCTTCAGGTTGTGGGTACGTGCCCCACGGATGAGGATCTTGTCCACAGCGGCCTCGCATGGCGGGCGAAAACTATCGATTATACGGGGCGTGGCGGGTACGCGGCAAAGTAGCGCGTGTGTGCCCTTGGACCTCGGGGCTGGTAGAATGCGCGGCTATTTTTCGGCGCTGGCGACAGCCGGCCCTTTGCGGCTTGGAAGGCCGCGCCGTCACGGGAGCCATTGAGCGCATTCCCGACATCCGTCTTCCCACGAGGGGCTTATGCACGATTCCCACACTGAGCGCATGAGTGGCACAGAACTCCGGGCGACTTCCGGCCTGGCCCTGCTCTATGCCTTCCGTATGCTTGGCATGTTCATGCTGCTGCCGGTCATGATGACCTACGGTATGGAGCTGGCGGACGCAACGCCGGCCCTGATCGGCTTCGCCATGGGCGCCTACGGCCTGACCCAGGCGGTGCTGCAGATTCCGCTGGGCACGCTGTCCGACCGCATTGGCCGCCGCGCGATCATCGTCGTCGGCCTGCTGGTGTTCGCCGTCGGCGCTGCCGTTGCGGCGAGCTCCGACACGATCTGGGGCGTCATCGCCGGCCGGGTGATCCAGGGCGCCGGGGCGATTTCCGCGGTGGTCATGGCACTGCTCTCCGACCTGACCCGCGAACAGCACCGGACCAAGGCCATGGCGATCATCGGCATGAGCATCGGTGTTTCCTTTGCCGCCTCGATGGTCGCCGGCCCCGTGCTGACCCACTGGTTCGGCCTGCACGGGCTGTTCTGGTTCACCTCCGGCATGGCGCTGGTGGGCATCCTGATCATTCTCTTCATGGTGCCGGTGCCGGATCACCGCATGCAGCACCGTGAGTCCAGCGTTGCCAAGCAGTCGCTGATCCCGACCCTGAAGAACGGCGATCTGTTGCGCCTGGACGTCGGCATTCTGGTCCTGCACGCGATTCTCATGGCCAGCTTCGTCGCGCTGCCGCTGGCGCTGGTGGAGCGCGCCGGGCTGCCCAAGGAGCAACACTGGTGGGTCTACCTGACGGCGCTGCTGATCGGCTTCTTCGCCATGGTGCCGTTCATCATCTACGCCGAGAAAAAGCGCCAGATGAAACGCGTGCTGGCCGGCGCGGTGGCGACCCTGATGCTCTGTGAACTGTTCTTCTGGGAGTTCGGCAACAGCCTCAAGGAACTGGTGTTCGGCATCGTCGTCTACTTCACCGCATTCAATCTTCTGGAGGCTTCGCTGCCTTCGCTGGTGAGCAAGGTGTCGCCGGCCGGCGGCAAGGGCACGGCGATGGGCGTGTACTCCACCAGCCAGTTCCTCGGCGCCGCGGTAGGTGGCATTCTCGGTGGCTGGATGTACCAGCACGGCGGGCTCGACGGGGTGTTCATCGGCTGCGCGGTGCTGGCTGCCATCTGGCTGGCGATTGCTGTTACCATGCGCGAACCGCCTTATGTAACGAGTATTCGCCTGCCTCTTTCCGATGAGGCCCTGCGCGATGCTTCGTTGGCTGAGCGTTTCAAGGCATTGCCCGGTGTGAGCGATGTGATGGTGGTCGTTGAAGAAGCGGCCGCTTATGTCAAAGTGGATTCCCAACAAGTTGATCGCACGTCCCTCGAGCGCCTCGCCGGCGCCGAGCAGGCGACGTGCTGAAGCCTTTAGGAGAGCGTCATGGCCCGTGGGGTTAACAAAGTCATTCTGGTCGGTAACGTCGGTGGCGATCCGGAAACCCGTTACATGCCCAACGGCAACGCGGTGACCAACGTCACCCTGGCCACCAGCGAGAGCTGGAAGGACAAGCAGACCGGCCAGCAGCAGGAGCGTACCGAGTGGCACCGCGTGGTGTTCTTCGGTCGCCTGGCTGAGATCGTCGCCGAGTACGTGCGCAAGGGCTCGCAGATCTACGTCGAAGGCAGCCTGCGCACTCGCAAATGGCAGGGCCAGGACGGTCAGGACAAGTACACCACCGAGATCGTGGTCGACATCAACGGCAACATGCAGCTGCTGGGCGGCCGTCCGGGCGCCGGTGGTGACGATGCTCCGCGCGCTCCCCGCGAGCCGCAGCAGCGTCCGCAGCAGGCCCAGCGTCCTGCGCCGCAGCAGCAGTCCCAGCCCGCGCCGCAACCGGCTCCGGACTACGACAGCTTCGACGACGATATTCCGTTCTGACGGAGCCATCGCCAGCCAGCTTCACCGAACCCCCTGCGACGCAAGTCCCAGGGGGTTTTTGTTGTGCACAGCCGGCCCACCACGCCGCTGGAAACAGCGGTTTAGCTGAATCGCTGCTGCATGGCCTTGTCGATCGCAGCCAGATCGTGGACCTGCAGCGGGCTGCCGGCCTTTTGCAATTGTAGGTGCGGCCAGTCTTTGAATTTCGGCCAGTGCCCGCCGGCGTCGAGTTTGACGGACTCCGCCATGTTGGCCATCACCTGGTAACCATTCTGTCCGCCGACGAGGCGCTTGGTGGACCATTCCGCCTTGCCGTCCAGCAGCCAGAAGCAGTCCAGCGCTTCACCCCATTGATGCCAGGAAAGACCCGGAATGGCATTGGTGACGTGCTTGCCATCCTGTGGCCCGACCGACTCGATGCAGTGGGCGAGAAACGGTGCTTTCTGTTGCTTCAGCGATTTGATCTTCTCGCTGATCTCCTCGATCGACCGGGACTGCCTCCACAGTCGCCCTTGTTCCAGTGGGTCTCGCAGCCCGGTGCTCGGACGCATGATGACGCCCGTCTTGGCGCATGCGCTAAGCAGTACAGTCACCTTGTCGCGGAACTCCGCTACGAGCTCATTCAGGTCGGCGGCCATGATTTGTCTCCAATGATATAGAGGGTGCTCAAGAATCAGTTGGACACTTCAGCGAGGATGTCCTCGATCAACTGGTTGGTCTTTGGTGTTTCGACGGACTTCAGCTGTTCGACTTTCTCCGCCAGTGCCTGCTTCTGCTCCGGGCTGGCTTGCGCAAGCGAACCCTTGATCACCAGCAGCAGGTTGTACTTGCCGTTGGCCGAAGACGACGGGAACTTGCTCAGGGCGGGTGTGATGGTGCGTGGGTCGCCGATCCGGTAGAGGAACTCGGAAGCGTATTTGCGCAGGGTTTCATCGTTGTGGGCGGTCGCACCGACCAACTCTTCCAACTCGGCGTCGGTTATCCCTGTCTTGAATTTCTCGACATCGGTTTTCTGCCGGGCCATCGAGTTGAGCGCAACCAGCGCGCCGAGTTGGGTGCGATAGCTGACGTTGGGCTGGCTGAAGCTATCGAGTAACGGCTCGATGGCCGGTACGCCGGATTCGCCCAGCCTGGTTCGTGCGTCGCGCCTGACGAGACTGCTGTCGGAGTCGAGGTCGGCGATGAGGTCCTGAATCTTCGCGTCGTTAGCAGGCACTTCGTCGCCAGCCACGGCCTCGCTGATCATCCTGAAGGTGATCATCTGCCTGGTGGTTGCAGGCAGCCGGGCGAAATCCTCTGGTGTTTCACAGCCGATGACGCCGACGACCTGGTTGGTTTCCACATTGACCAGACGATTGTTCTTCTTCGAATACTTCCAGTGGATTGTCTTTCCGGAAGCAAGATACGGAGTGATCTGCTCTGATTTGATGCAGCCGAAATCCGCTTCCCGGTCTTCCTCTCCGGTGAATACTATCTTCAGGTCAACGGTCGGACTTCTGATTTCCTTGCCGAATATATAGAAACTCCAGGAGTTGCGGTTGCTCAGCAGACTTCCGGGATATTGATTGTCGCCATACAGTTCGACGGTCTTGACTTGTTTCGGCTGAATGTCACCGCTGAGTTTTATGTGAACATAGCGGTCGGACATCTGGTTGAGCAGCGTCACGAAGATAATGATCGCGACAGCGGCAACGCCTACCAGCACTCCCGCGTCGCCCAGAACCTTGACTTTGGCTCGAGTGCCGAAGGCACCCAGTATGATGCTCAGCCCTGTACAGACAATGAAGGTTTCCAGCATCCAGCTGAAAGGGGCGAATCTTGCGACCAGCCAGCCGAACAGGATCAGGATGAAGCCGATCGCGATGGCGGTGCAGAGAATCGGAGTGGCAAAGGCTGGCCAGCCATCTTCGGTGGCGGTGGGTTGCGGTGGTGGAGGGTTGGGCGTGGGGTCGCCGGGCGGGTCTGATACTCCGTTCATGATGAATCTCCCTGGCAAGCCTGATGATACTTCGAGTGTTTAAGGCAAGCTCAGGTTGGTTTGGCTTTCAAGCAAATAATCCAATGGCTTAGTTGAAGTTGAAATACAGCCAATTCCAATGTTTCGCGTCTATGTAAAGTGGTTGAAACAATGTCTGTAAAGTGCTTGCGACAGAGTGTTTAAAAGTAGATAGGGCCTGTGTTCGTGTGAGTGTGGTGGCGCAACTTGGTACGCTCGTTTTGGCGAGGTCTTGTAAAAGTCTTTCTTGAAATCGACTATTTAATCAGCTAGCTAACTGAATGATTCTGGGGCTGCCTTGATGTACGGCAAAACCGGAGAAGAAAAGACATGAGCATTACAGTGACCGAGCGTGACGACGACCATAAATCCCGCGAGTTCCGCGCCCACGGCGGGCGTTGCTGGGATGTGTTCCAGGAAGGCCTGCTGGTCGGCATCTTCCACAGCGAGAGCGAGGCGCAAGCCTATCGCGTCGCCCTGGAGCTGGAGACGCGCTACCGCCACGCGGCAGAGTTCTAGGGAGTGAAAAAGCCCCGTGGCGACGGCCGCGCCACGGGGCTTTGAGTTCTGACCCCCTGTAGGAGCGAGCTTGCTCGCGAACCCGCCGCGCTGCGGAAATTGTTCGCGAGCAAGCTCGCTCCTACAAAAATACCGCCCGGCGAGCCGGGCGGCAGGCCATCAGAACTGGTAGTTCACCGTCGCGGTGACGTTGCGTTTCTCCCCGAAGTAGCAGAAGTCCAGGCTGTAGCAGGACGCCACGTAGTCCTTGTCCAGCAGGTTGTTGGCGTTGAGGCTGACATCCAGCCCCTTCAGGCCGACGCGGGAAAGGTCGTAGCCGATGCGCGCATCCACGAGGGTGTAGTCCGGCACGCGCAGGGTATTTTCCTTGTCCGCCCAGGTCTCGCCCACGTAGCGGGCGCCGCCGCCGAGGGACAGGCCTTCCAGCGGGCCGGCGTTGAAGCCGTAGTCGGCCCACAGCGAGGCCATGTGCTTGGGCGCCTGGTTCGGGGTGTGGCCCTGGTTGCCGTCCAGCGACTTGGTGTAGGTGATGTCGGTGTAGGTGTAGCTGCCGAGCACCTTGAGGTTGTCGGTGACCTGGGTGTGGGCCTCCAGCTCCAGGCCCTGGGAACGCACTTCGCCCACGGAGGTGTAGAAGTTGTCCTGCGGCTCCTTGGAGGCGACGTTCTCCTGGGTGATGTGGAAGATCGATGCGGTGTACAGGCTGTGGCTGCCCTCGGGCTGGAACTTCAGGCCGGCTTCCCATTGCTTGCCCTCGGTCGGTTCCAGCGGCGTGCCGGACTGGTCGGAGTAGGCGTTGGGGTTGAACGACTCGGAGTAGCTGATGTACGGCGCGATACCGTTGTCGAACAGGTACAGCGCGCCGAGGCGGCCGGTGAACTTCTTCCAGTCGTCGTCGGCCTTGCTGCCGGTGCTGCGGTTCTTGTCCTTGACGGTCACCCAGTCCTCGCGCATGCCCAGCGAGAAGCGCCAGTTGTCGATGTCGATCAGGTCCTGCAGGTAGACGCCGGTCTGCTCCAGGCGACGGGTGTGGTTGTCGTCGGGGTAGTAGCTGATGGCGTCGTTGCCGTAGTGCGGATCGAAGGCGTCCAGCGGTTGCGCCGAGCCCGAGCGCCAGTCCACGGTGGTGCGACGCTTCTGGTAGTCCAGGCCCATCAGCAGGGTGTGCTTGGCGGCGCCGGTGTTGAATTCGGCCTGGGCCATGTTATCGATGATGTACGCCTGCAGGTGCTCGCTGGCGCCGGAGAAGTAGCGGTTCAGGGTGTTCTCGCCAGGCGCGGTCCAGCCGTACGCATAGACCTGGGAGAGGTCGACGTCGGAGTCCAGGTAGCGGAAGTTCTGCCGCGCGGTCCAGACGTCGTCGAAGCGGTGCTCCAGCTGGTAGCCGAACATGCGCTGGGTGCGGTCGAAGTCGTCCTTGCTCGGCTCGCCGTCGAAGAATTCGCGAGAGATCTTCTGGCCGTTGTGGTGGAACAGCGCGCCATCCGCCGGCACGCCGCCGTGGTAGCCGCCGTTCGGGTCGTGCTGCAGGTAGCCCTGCAGGGTCAGTGTGGTGTCGTCGGTGAAGTCGATGGCCAGGGTTGGGGCGATGGCATAGCGCTCTTCCTTGACGTGGTCGAATTGGGTGTCCGAACCCTTGCCCAGGCCAACCAGGCGGTAGGCGATGCGCTTTTCCTCATCCAGAGGGCCGCTGAAGTCGAAGCCCATTTCCTTCTGGCCCATGTTGCCGACGGTTCCGGTGATCTGGTGGTAATCCTCGTACAGCGGCTTTTTGCTGGTCAGCGCCACCAGCCCGCCCGGAAGACTGCGGCCGTAAAGCACCGAGGACGGGCCCTTGAGCACATCGATGCGCTCGAGGAAGTACGGGTCGATCTGCATCGAGCTGAAGGTGCCGCTGTCGCCCATGGCCTTCAGGCCGTCGAGGTAGATGTTGTCGACGCTATTGTCGGCGAAGCCGCGCATGACGATGTAGTCGTAGCGGTTCGAGGCGCCGACCTGGCCGGTGAAGATGCCGGGGGTGTAGCGGATCGCCTGCTGCACGGTCTTCGACGCGGTGTCGTCGATCTGCTCGCGGGTGATCACCGAGACGCTCTGGCTGGTTTCCAGCAGCGACTTGGAGGTCTTGGTAGCGATCTGGCTGTGGGTTGCCAGGTAGCCGTCTTCCTCGCCCAGTGCGTTGCCCAGGGCGAATACATCGCTGGAGGGCATGGCCAGCACGTCGGTCGGTGTGGCTGGGCGCAGCACGTAGTTGCCGTTGCCCTGGTCCACGGCCTCCAGCGGAGTGTCCACCAGCAGGCGCCCGAGGCCCTGGTCCACCGAGTAGGTGCCGTTCAGCCCCGCCGAATTCAGCCCGCGAGTCTGCTCCGGGGTTGCCGACAGGGTGATCCCCGCTTCGCGGGCGAAGGCGTTGAGTACCTCGCCCAGCGGGCCGGCCGGGATTGCATAGGCGCGGCTGCTGGTGATGGCGGCACCGTCCGCGGCGAAGGCGGTCAGCGGCAGGCTGGCGCCGAGGCTGGCGCACAGCAGCGCGCCGCGCACGGCGTGGGCCAGGCGGCTGGCGCGGGGCAGGGCGGGGGAGGAGGTCGGGGCTTGGACGGCTCGCATGTTTGGGGTTCCGGGACAAGGGAAATGATCGGGGTATTCCTCCTTGCCGGCCGAGGTGGTGAAACCCGACAAAAATAATTCTCGATTGCGAAGAAATACTATTTGAGGGCCGTGTGTAGGAGCGGACTCCGTCCGCGATTGATCTCCGGCGCGATGCGGAATCGATCGCGGACGGAGTCCGCTCCTACCCATGTGCTCAGCCCCGCGCGCTCACCGTCACCCACCAGTCCGTCCGCTTCTCCACCCGCACCGGCAGGGTCTGTGGCAGCAGGGCCAGCAACTGGTTGGTGTCATCCAGGCGGAATACGCCGGAGAGACGCAGGTCGGCCACACTGGCATCGCAGTGCAGGTGGCCGTGGCGATAGCGGCCGATCTCGGCGAGGAAGTCGGCCAGGCGCATGTCGCGAGTAACGATCAGGCCGTCGGCCCAGGCGGCGCTGTCCATGTTGCTGCGTTCGACCAGGAGGGCGCTGTCGCCGTTGATCTCGAAGGTCTGTCCGGACTCGGCGATGGCAGTGGTCTGGCCGCGCACGCGCGGAGCGATGGCCACCGAACCTTCCTCGACGCTCAGGCGTGTGGTGCGCTCGTCCTGGCGCAGGACAAACCGCGTACCCAGCGCCTCGAAAAGACCATCCCGGTTGCTCACTCGCAGTGGGCGTGAAGCGTCCTTCGCCGTGCTCAGCAGGATCTCGCCACGCTCCAGAAGCAGCAGGCGCTGGCTCGAATCGAAGCGCACATTCACCGCGCTGTCGGTGTTCAGTTGCAGCACGCTGCCATCGGCCAGGGTGAAGCGCTGGCGCTCGCCGACGGTTGTGCTGAAGTCCGCCATCCAGCGTTGCCAGGGCGTGACCTCGCGGGCCAGCCACAGCGCGGAGGCGCCGACGGCGAAGGTCGACAGCAGCTTGAGCGCCTGGCGCCGCTGCAGGCGCTGAGTGGAGCTTTCCAGGGTTTCCAGCGCCACCCGAGCACCGGGCACTGCCTGGTAGCCGGCCGCCAGTTCGCTGTTCAGCGCCTGCACCCGCAGCCAGGCGGTTTCGTGTTCGGGATTGGCCTGGCGCCAGTGTTCACAGGCGTTGCGCAGTTCGGCATCGGCATTGCCGTTCAGCCGCAGGGTCCACTGGATCGCCTGCTTCACCACCCGTGGATCGGGTGTGGCGCCATTCATTCGGCGTACCGCAGTTGGTAGCAGTGGAACAGCGCCTCGGCGATATAGCGCTCCACCGAGCGCACGGAAACGCCCAGTTCCTCGGCGATCTGCGCATGCGGCATGCCTTCGCACTGGGCCAGCAGGAAGGCGCTGCGCACCTTGGGCTTGAGGCCATCGAGCAGGCGGGCGATGTTTTCCAGCAGTTGCAGGATGCTGTGCTGCGCCTCCGCCGAGGGGACTTGTGCCTCGGGCAGGTGCGCGATGGATTCGAGGTAGGCGCGCGCCAGTTCCTCGCGGCGCCAGTGATCGATCACCAGGCCTCGGGCCACGGTCCGCAGGAAGGCGCGCGGGGTGCGCAGTTCACTGCGCTCGGGCCGCAGCAGCACGCGCACGAAGGTGTCCTGCGCCAGGTCGGCGGCATCGGCGGCGTTGCCCAGCCGGCTGCGCAACCAGTTGTACAGCCAGCCGTGATGGTCGCTGTAGAGCGACTGGACGTTGTAGGTGGAGGACATGGGCGCGCAAAACTGCAAATGATAATTTATCGCATTTTCAACAAGGCGCTGGCCATTTGCAAGCTGTGTCTGAGGCCCCGGTGTTTCCTGTAGGAGCGCAGTTCGTAGGATGGGTGGAGCTTGCGATACCCATCGGCCTGACTGGCAGGGCATCGATGGGTATCGCTTCGCTCCACGCCATCCTACGTCGGCAGTCGCAGAGGATTCCGGCCCGGGGGATTGACCGTCAGCGATACCAGCGCGGCGTGTACACCCAGTCACCACCGCCGGCGCGGGAGAAGCGTCGGGTCAGCGACGAGCCGATGATCACCAGGGTGCGCATGTCGACCATCTCCGGGGTCAGCTCGCCGAGGCTGATGACGCGCAGGGCCTCCGCCGGGCGACCGATATCGCGGCCGAGCACCACCAGGGTTTCCGGCGTGCGGTGGCGGCGGACGATTTCCAGCGCGCGCCCCAACTGCCAGGGTCGCGCCTTGGAGATCGGGTTGTAGAAGGCCATGGCCAGGTCGGCGGCGCCGGCATGGTCGAGGCGCTTCTCGATGGTTTCCCAGGGTTTGAGGTTGTCCGACAGGGAAATCAGACAGAAATCGTGCCCCAGCGGCGCCCCGGCCTTGGCGGCGGCGGCCAGTGCGGCGGATACGCCCGGCAGCACCTCCAGCTCCACGCCGTGCCAGTGCGGGTCTTCGCTCTCGTGCAGGGCTTCCATCACAGCGGCGGCCATGGCGAATACGCCGGGGTCGCCGGAGGAAATGATGACAACCCGCCGCCCGCTGGCGGCCAGTTCGAAGGCGTGGCGGGCGCGCTGCATTTCCTCGCGGTTGTCGGTGCAGTGGCGCACCTGGTCCTCGCGCAGCGGCTCGGCCATCTTCACGTAGGTTTCGTAGCCGAGCAGGTCCTGGGCTTCGTCCAGGGCGCGGCGCACGGCGGGGATCATGAAGTCGCTGGCGCCGGGGCCGAGGCCGATCACGCTGAGCTTGCCGCGTGGCTGGCCGATGCTTAGGGCTTCGACCGGCGTCGCGGCGCGGTGCAGGTGGAAGGAGTCGCCGTGCAGCAGGGCCGGCGGCAACTCGCTGTCGTTGTGGATGAACCGCAGCGGCACGCCCAGCTCGCTGGCGGCCTCTGCCAGTGCTGGATCGGCCATGCGGCAGTGCGGGGCGATGACCGCCGCCAGCGATGCCTTTGCCAATCCGGCTTGCGCCAGGCCCTGGTGGATGCGCTCAGGCAGATGCGAATCCACCAGCGTGACATGAGCCAGCACGACGCGCGGGTGGATGCGCAGTTCGTTGTGTGCGATGCCACCGACGCCTGCATCGATGCGCAAGGTGTGCGCGGCGTCTTCGGCCAGCGGCAGCTCCAGCTTGTCCAGCCAGGGGGCGTCGCCTTCGATGCGCAGCGTGTCGCCGCCCAGCAGGTCGGAGACGAAGCGTTTGCCCTGTTCGATGTCCGCCAGCGCGTAGCCCTGCGGCGGATCGAGCAGGCAGGCGCCGAAACGCAGCTCGCCGCTGGTGGTGATGGCTGGCGCCACCTCCAGTGCGGCGGCGATTTCACGGGCGATGCGATTCACCCCGCCGAGCCCGCCGAGCAGCGGCACCACGGCGCTGCCGTCTTCGGCGACGGCCAGCACCGGCGGTTCGGCACCCTTCTCAACGAGCAGCGGGGCAAGGGTACGAATGACGATGCCGGCGGCGCACAGGGCGATGATCGGGGTATCGTTGCGGTAGAGCTGGCGCAGGGTATCGCCGAAGTTCGCGTAAGACTCGTCGGCACCTTCAACACGGTCCTTCAGACCCATCACGCGCGCCTGTGGATAAACCTTCTGCAGGCGCCGGGCCGTGGCCAGTGCGCCCTGGCCGAGAATGACGATGGCGGCGCGCATCAGCCGTTCCACCGTTGGCCGGGGATGACGATCATCGAGAAGTAGGGCGAGGCCATCGGGTCAACGTCATCCAGCGCGACGATGCGCTGCTCGCGCATGGTCGCGCGTTCGACGTAGTGGGCGCCGCCGTCGCGGCCCAGCTCGCGCAGCACGCGGCGGACCTTGTCGAAGTTGCGGCCGAGCTTCATCACCACCGCCGCATCGGCGTCGGCCAGGCGGTGCTTGAGTTCGTCTTCCGGCAGCACGCCGGAAAGTACCGACAGGCTCTGGTTGCGGTACACCAACGGCACGCCGAGCACCGCCGCGCTGCCGAGCATCGAGCAGACGCCGGGTACGACTTCGGTGTCATACCGATCCGAAAGACGGTCGTGCAGGTACATGTACGAGCCGTAGAAAAAGGGATCGCCCTCGCAGATCACCGCGACGTCACGGCCTGCATCCAGATGCAGGGCCACTTGCGCGGCGGCGCTGTCATAGAAGTCGCTGATCACGCCTTCGTAGGTCAGCGGCGGTTCCAGCTTTTCGGTGGTCACCGGGTACACCAGCGGCAGGCGCTGCTGAGTTTCCAGCAGGTGCTCCTCGATGATGGCGAAGGCGTTGCCGCCCTGGCCTGCGTGGTGCTTGGCCTTGGCCACGAAGTAGCCGATCACCGGGGACGCACGCAGCAGGCGCAGTGCCTTGAGGGTCAGCAGTTCCGGGTCTCCCGGGCCGACGCCCAGGCCGATCAGGCGGCCGGCCATCACTCCACCTCCGTGGCGAGAGCGTTCACCGCCGCGGCCGCCATCGCGCTGCCGCCACGACGACCGCGGACGATCACGTAGGGCACGCCGCGGCTGTCGGCGGCGAGGGCGTCCTTGGACTCCATGGCGCCGACGAAACCCACCGGGAAGCCGAGGATCAGTGCCGGTTTCGGCGCGCCGGCGTCGAGCATTTCCAGCAGGTAGAAGAGGGCGGTCGGCGCGTTGCCGATCACCACCACGGCGCCTTCGAGGTGCTCGCGCCAGTGCTCCAGGGCCACCGCCGAGCGGGTGTTGCCTAGCTCGCGAGCGAGCGCCGGGACGTCCGGATCGTTGAGTGTGCAGATCACCTCGTTGTGGGCCGGCAGGCGCGCACGGGTGATGCCCTCGGCGACCATCCGCGCATCGCAGAGGATCGGCGCGCCCGCGGCCAGCGCCGCGCGGCCGATGGCACCGGCGCCTGCGGAGAAGCGCAGGTCCTGCACCACGTCGACCATGCCGCTGGCGTGGATCACGCGCACGGCCAGTTTCTCCAGGTCGGCCGGGATGCCCGTGAGGTCGGCTTCGGCGCGGATGGTGGCGAAGGATTGGCGATAGATCGCCTGGCCGTCGCGAATGTAATCAAGCATCGGTGGAAGCTCCGGGTGCGGCGAGCAGGTCGCCCGCGGCATCGAGGGAAAGGTTGCGCGCCAGCGGCAGGCCGAAGCCGGCCACGCCATCGGCGCGACGGAACAGGTCATAGCGGCCGTCGGCAACGGCCAGCAGGGTGTAGGGGGCGACGTGGGCGGCGGCGCAGGAGCGTGGGCAGCCGCACAGGTGCACGCCGGCTGGTGGCGCGTGGCGCAGGCGTTCGGCGAGGCGCAAGGCATCGGCCTTGGTATCGGCCAGCCCTCGCGCACAGCCGCTGGAGCCACTGCACGCGACGATGCGCGACAGCGGCTGCGCAGCGTCGATCACCAGGCCGAGGCCGCCCAGTGCGCCTAGCGCAACGGCGGCATCCACCTGGGCCACCTCCGGCAGGATCAGGCTTTGCCAGGGTGTCAGCCGCAGCTGCCCGCCGCTGAAGCGCTCGGCGAGATCGGCGAGGCCGAACAGTGTGGCGCTGTCGAGGCGTCCGAGGACGAATCCCGCGCCGACCATGGCGCGTTCCGGCTGGCGCTGAGGCTGAATCCCGAGATGACCGAAAGCTTTCGGCGCAGGGCGTCGCCAGTTATCCACAGCCGGACCAAGTTGCAACGCGAAGGGCAGGCGTTGCTGCAGGCGCTCCAGCAGCACTTCGTCGCGGAGCATCTCGCGCAGGTGGCGCATGCGTGTCTGGCCGTCGCCGGCGAGGTCGAGGAACAGATGCAGCAAGGTTTTCACCAGCAGGGGCACCTGCTCGGCGGACACGGCGGCGAGGGCGGGGCGATCCGTCTCGTTCTGTGGCGGACAACCGGCCAGGCCGAAGGCGAACAGCGGTGCTGCATCGTCAGACATCGCCGACAGCCAGAGATCGTTGGGGTGTTCCAGCATTGCCAGGGCTTCGCCACCGTCCAGCTGAATGCCGAACTTGGGCGACAGGCCATGGAAGCGCGGCGTGCGCTCCAGCAGGTCGAGCAGTTGGCGGGCCAGCGGAGCAGCGTCGAAAGCCGTGGCGGCGTCGAGGCCGAGCGCCGGGCTGACCAGCAGATTGCGCACATCATCCGACGCCAATTCACGCGGGCCGAGGCCGGCGGCCAACAGTTCATGGCTCAGCGCATTTTCAGCGCCAGCATGCACGCCGCGAATCTGCAGGTTGGCGCGGTTGGTCGCTTCCAGCACGCCATCGGCATGGCGCTCGGCGGCCTGGGCAATGGCTCGCGCAGCGTGGGCGTCGAGTTGCCCACAGGGCAGCTTGATACGGCAGATGCCGCCATCGCGGGAGGCCACGATGCGCAGCAGGCCGGGGCAGGCATGCGGGCGGACGGGCAGAGCTGAGGAGTCTTGCACTGAGGTCACCAGGGCTGGGTCGCGGTGACCTGCGAATCCCCAAAAGGGGACTTCACGACACCGATACACCCCGCTCGATGTCTGCACACGCGACTGGTTTCGTCGGCAGGTCTCCTGGCTGGCAGGTCCTCATCCAGCGCGGCCTTCCCGGTTGCCCAGTGGCCTGGCCGGCGGCACGGAACCTTGTTCTCGTGCCGCCGCATTGCGCGGACTCGCTGCTTACAGTTGCGGGGGCAGCCACGGCTTAACCGTGTTCCCTCTTCGGCTCCCGGAAACCTCACCGCTAAAGGCGAAGCGTCCTACGAGCACCGACGAAGCGGGTATTATGCCTGCTTTGCCCAAAGGCAGGAAAAGCCTGCCCGTCGGATCGATCGTCGCACCCTTGAGGAAATTTCATGACGCCCTGGCTGACCATCGTCGGTATCGGCGAGGACGGTTACGCCGGCCTCGGCAAGGCCGCGCGCCGAACCTTGCTCGCCGCCAGCCAAGTGATTGGCGCGCCCCGCCAGCTGGAGCTGCTGCCGCATTGCCTGGGCGCCAACCGCCAGGCCTGGCCGAGCCCGTTCAGCCTGGAGCCGGTGCTGCGCCGGCGCGGTGAGCCGACGTGTGTGCTGGCCAGCGGTGACCCGATGCTGTTCGGCGTCGGCGCGAGCCTTGCCCGTCAGATTCCGTCCGAGGAAATGCTCGTGCTTTGCGCTCCGTCCTCCGCCTCGCTGGCTGCCGCGCGGATGGGCTGGGCGTTGCAGGACTGCACGCTATTGTCGCTGGTGGCGCGTCCATTGGCCGCACTCAACGCCCAGGTCCATGAAGGCGCGAAGTTGCTGATCCTCAGCAATGACGGCAGCAGCCCGGCGGCGATTGCCGCGCTGCTGCGCGAGCGGGGGTTCGGTGCAAGCCGCCTCAGCGTGCTGGAACACCTGGGTGGCGAGGCGGAGCGACGCATCGACGGGCTCGCCAGCGACTGGTCGCAGGGCGAAGCCGCTGCGCTGAATCTGGTGGCTGTGCAGTGCGTCGCCGGCATGGACGCGGTTCGCCTGCCATTGACCACCGGCCTGCCGGACGACGCCTACCGCCATGACGGCCAACTGACCAAGCGCGACGTGCGCGCTGTGACTCTGGCGCGGCTGGCGCCGAAGCCCGGCGAGCTGCTCTGGGACGTAGGCGCCGGTTGCGGCTCCATCGGCATCGAATGGATGCGAGCGCATCCGAGCTGCCGCACGCTGGCCATCGAAGCCAACGAAGGTCGCCAGGAACACATCCGCTTCAACCGCGATGCCCTCGGCGTACCAGCGCTGCAACTGGTCTGCGGCGCCGCGCCGGAGGCGCTGCTGGGGCTGGAGCGGCCGGATGCGATCTTCATCGGGGGCGGCGTGACCCTGGCCGGCGTGTTCGAACAGTGCTGGGAGCAGCTCAAGCCCGGCGGCCGCCTGGTGGCCAATGCCGTCACCCTGCAGAGCGAATCCATGCTGCTGAGCTGGCGCGCGCGCATCGGCGGCGAGCTGACTCGCCTGTCGGTGTCCCAGGCCCAGCCGCTGGGTGGCTTCGATACCTGGCGTGCGGCGCTGCCAATCACCCTGCTGGAAGTCTGGAAGGAATGACGCGCTTTTCGTGCCGGGACTGCATGGGTATCGCTGCGCTCCACCCATCCTACGATGCTGTTCGTCATGCGTGACGAAACCCCCGAAGAACCCCGCCCGCTGCGCAGCGGCTACACCACCGGCAGTTGCGCCACGGCCACCAGCCTGGCGGCGGCGCGCCTGTTGCTCACTGGAGAAGTGCTGGATGCCGCGCAGATCGTCCTGCCCAAGGCGCGCTGCGCGACCCTGCGCCTGGAGTTCTGCCGGCGCACTGCCGAGGGCGCCGAAGCCGGCACGCTGAAGGATGCCGGCGACGACCCGGACGTGACCCATGGTGCGCTGGTGTTCGCCCGTGTCGTGCTGAGCGATGAGCCGGGTGTGCGCTTCCATGCCGGGGAGGGCGTCGGCACGGTCACCAAACCGGGGTTGGTCCTGCCGGTGGGTGAGCCGGCGATCAACCCGGTGCCGCGTCAGATGATGCGTGACAACCTCGCCGCGCTGGCGGCCGAGTGTGGCTATGCCGGCGGCTTCGAGGTGACGATCCATATCGAGGGCGGCGCCGAGCTGGCGCAGAAGACCATGAACCCGCGCCTGGGCATTCTCGGTGGCCTGTCGATCCTCGGCACCACCGGCATCGTCCGGCCGTTCTCCTGTTCGGCCTACATCGCCTCGATTCAGCAGGGCATCGACGTCGCCCGCGCCAATGGCTTCCGCCATCTTGCCGCCTGCACCGGCAACGCCAGCGAGGACGCCATGCGCCGTCGCTATGGTTTCGACGACACCGCGCTGATCGAGATGGGCGATTTCGCCGGCGCCGCGCTCAAGCACTTGCGCAAGGTGCCGGTGGAGCGCTTCAGCGTCTGCGGCGGCTTCGGCAAGATCAGCAAGCTCGCCGCCGGCCACATGGACCTGCACAGCCGCCACTCCAGTATCGACCTGCCGCAACTGGCCGAGTGGGCTACCGGGATCGGTGCTTCGGCGGAGCTGCAGCAGCGCATGCGCGAGGCCAATACCAGCCAGCAGGCGCTGGCGCTATGCCGCGCTGAAGGTGTCGCCCTGGGCGATGCCGTCTGCGCCCGTGCGCTGGCCTTTGCTCGGCGCATCGTGCCCGCCGAAGTACAACTGGAAGTCTTCGCCATCGACCGCCAGGGCAACCTGGTGGGCGAAGCGCTGGAGGTGAGATGAAACGCGTACTACTGCTGGGCGGCATCGGTGAGGCGCTGGCTATCGCCCGGCGCCTCGGTCCGCAGCATCTCTACAGCTTGGCTGGCCTCGGCAAGGTGCCGGACGACCTCGCCTGCGAAGTGCGCGTGGGTGGTTACGGTGGCGCCGAAGGCCTGGCCGGATTCATCCGCGAACAGGGCTTCGACCTCCTGCTCGATGCGACTCATCCCTATGCTGCGCAGATCAGTGCCAACGCCGCCTATGCTGCGGAGCTGGCCGGTGTGCCGTGCTGGGCGCTGCGGCGGCCCGGCTGGCAGGCGGGTGCTGGCGACGACTGGCGCGAGGTCGCCGATTGGGGTGCGCTGATCGAAGCGCTGATGGCGTTTCGTCGTCCGTTGTTCACCCTGGGCCGCGAGCCGCTGGAGCATCTGGACGAGATTCCCACCCACCAGCACTGGACGGTGCGCTGTCTGCAAAGCCTGCCCGGCAACGCGAGCGCCGAAGTGCTCGGCGCGCGTGGACCGTTCACCCTGGAGGGCGAGCGCGAGCTGTTCGAGCGCCTCGGCACCGACGTACTGGTCAGCAAGAACAGTGGTAGCCAGGCCACCGAGCCCAAGCTGCAGGTCGCCCGCGAGCGCGGTGTGCCGGTGCTGACTCTGGCGCGGCCATTGCTGCCAACGGTGGATTGCGAGTTCGACAGCATCGACTCGCTGTGGGCTGCCTTGGAGGGTCGCCTTTTGTAGGAGCGAGCTTGCTCGCGAACCCATCGGCCTTCTCCGAGCCGACGGCGCTTCTGCCACTGAGCCTCGACGAAGGCTCTGTGGGGCGATCTGTTCCGGGGAGTTCACAGCTTCGTAGTGGTTCGAGAGCAAGCTCGCTCCTACAGCTGTAGCGCCTCTTCTCCGCCGGCGCACCTGGCTCTATGCTGGGCCCCGGTCTTCACAGGGAGTGACACCATGCTGCGAATCCTCGGCCGCGCTTCATCGATCAACGTGCGCAAGGTGCTCTGGACCTGCGCCGAACTGAACCTGCCGTACGAACGGGAGGACTGGGGCTCGGGCTTTCGCTCCACGGCTTCGGCGGAGTTCATCGCGCTCAACCCCAATGCCATGGTGCCGGTGCTTGTCGACGGCGACTTCGTGCTCTGGGAGTCCAACGCCATCTGCAGTTATCTCGCCAGCCAGTATCCGCTCGATGAACTGCTGCCCGACTCGCCCCGCGAGCGCGCGCTGGTAGAGCAATGGATGGGTTGGCAGGCCACCGAGCTGAACAATGCCTGGCGCTATGTGTTCATGGCCCGTGTGCGCAACAGCCCCAGCCATACCGACGAGTCCGCCATCGCCCTGAGCGAGGCGCAGTGGAATCACTGCATGTCCCTGCTGGACCGGCAGCTGGAACGCACCGGTGCCTTCGTCACCGGCGCCTGTTTCAGCCTCGCCGATGTCGTGGTCGGCCTGTCGGTAAACCGTTGGTACCTGACGCCCATGCAGCGCCCGGAACTGCCGGCCGTGGCGGCCTACTACGAACGGCTGAGCGAGCGGCCGGGGTTTCTGTTGCATGGGCGCAATGGGGAGCCGTGAGAGAGTCGGAAATTCGGTGCCGGGAGACGGCCCTCACCCCAACCCTCTCCCAGGGGGAGAGGGGGCCGATCGGCGTTGGCGGTGAGTTCGATGTCAGCCGGCGAGCTCGGTGATTACCCTGCACTCGGGACAGTCCCCTCTCCCTCCGGGAGAGGGTTAGGGTGAGGGGCTCTTAGCAATAGGAGCCCGAAATCTCAGCGATCCGCCGATACTCCGCGCCCAGCTCCTGCGCCAGTTTTTCTGCGCGGCCAAGCCGCACCGCGCCACCCTCGATATCCACCAGCACAGTCGGGCAGCCCATCGGCTGCAACGTCGGCCAGTCTCGCAGGCGGCCATCGGTGAGCACCAGCAGTCGCTGATGTTCCGCAGGCTTCTGTCGCTGGCGCTTGTCCAGCCATCCGCGGGCTTGCTCAAGCGCCTCGATCAAAGGGGTGCCGCCGCCGGCGCCGAGTTGCTCCAGCCACTCCTGCAGCTGACTCGATGCCTTCTGGCCCTGCCACAGCCAGCGCGGCTTCGTGCCGGTGGCATGCAGCACGGCGAGGCGCGCGCGGCGGCGATAGGCCTGTTCGAACGTGTCGGCGAGCAGCCCTTTGGCCTGGGCGAGGGCGCCGTGGCGGCGGGTGCTGGCGGAGGCGTCGACGATTACCAACCAGAGTTCGGCGGGCTTGTGGCTGCGGGCGCGCAGCACCAGGTCGGCGCGGCGTTGCGGGTGGCCGTTGCGCAGGGTGGCAGGCCAGTCGATGCGGCCATGCGTGCCCTGTTGGCGGGCGCCGCTGCGGCCGCCGGCGAGCCGGCCGGGTCGGGGGTTGGCATCCGCGCCTGGGGCCTGGCGTGGGCAGATGCTCAGGGCTTTTTTGGCCAGCCCGTCAACTGTCGGCGTTCGCCCATGGCGACGTTCTGGGCGGGGAGTTCACCCCATTGGCCTTCGCCGTTGGAGGCGTTGGACGGTGCTTGTGCCTGACTGGACGAAGGTTGCTGCGGCGTTGCCGATTGCGGTGGTGCAGGGCGGCGACGATGGGCGAGGGCGAAGTGTTCCACCGCCTCGATGTCCTGCGCCTCGATGGCGTTGGCGCCGCGCCAGGCGGCGTGGGCACGGGCTGCGCGCAACCAGACCAGGTCGGCGCGCAGGCCGTCGACGCCAGCGGCGTGGCAGCGCTCGGCGATCTCGTTCAATGCAGCATCATCCAGCGCAATCGCGGCAAGGCCTTGCCGGGCATCGACACAGCGCTGTTGCAGCGCTTGCTGCGCTCCTTGCCATTGGGCGAGGAAGGCCTGCGGATCGGCATCGAAGGCCAGCCGGCGGCGGACGATCTCGGCGCGCTCGCTGGGCGCCGGGGTGCCGTGCAGTTGCACCTTGAGGCCGAAGCGGTCCAGCAGTTGCGGGCGCAGTTCGCCTTCCTCGGGGTTCATGGTGCCGATCAGCACGAAGCGCGCCGGGTGGCTGTGGGACAGGCCGTCGCGCTCGATCAGGTTGACCCCGCTGGCAGCTACGTCGAGCAGCAGGTCGACGAGGTGGTCGGGCAGCAGGTTCACTTCATCCACATAGAGCACGCCGCCGTGGGCATGGGCCAGCACACCGGGCGAGAACTGCGCGCGGCCTTCACCCAGCGCCGCGTCCAGGTCGAGGGTGCCGACGATGCGCTCCTCGCTGGCGCCCAGCGGCAGGGTGACGAAGCGCCCGCCATCGAGCAGGTCGGCCACGCCACGCGCCAGGGTGGACTTGGCCATCCCGCGTGGCCCTTCGATCAGCACGCCACCGATGGCGGGATCGATGGCCGCCAGGCACAGGGCCAGCTTCAGCTCATCGGCGCCGACGACGGCGGCCAGGGGGAAGTGGGGAAGGGCGCTCATGGGGGATTCCTGCGGATTTCGTCCGTGCATGGTAGCGAACCGGGCGTAGGAGGTGCGACCAATGTCCATCAGAACGATAGAGCCAAGTCATTGATCGGCACGCCGCGATGCAGTAACTTGGCCCTACTTCCACGGAGAACATCATGCCGTCCAGCCTGTCCATCCAGTTCCTCGCCCGCCTCGGTGCCATTGGCTCCGTGGTTGCTCGCGCGCAGGTCCTGGCCGCTGCTGCCGGCTATTTCTTCTATGGGTATTGGTTTAGCCAAAGGCGCGCCTGATACCCCACAGGCGCCCTAGCAAGCAGGGTCGCCAACCAGACAGTTTCCTAAAAACCCCGGTCGGCAACCCGACCGGGGTTTTTGTTTTTCAAAGCCCACAAGGCCCAACGCATTGAAACGAGCGAAAACGCTCAGACCGAGGACCGACACATGACCGCCTACACCACCGACTACCGCTATTACCGCAACTCCGACTGGCGATTTAGCAGTGCGCTGCGTGCCACCCAACGAGCCTTGCCACGAACACTTAGATAGAGCGCCGAGCGCGGAACGACCACCGCGCCGGCCAAGGATGCCAGTCAGATGAACGCTTCCACCTCCACCCTGATCCGCCAAGTCCACGCAGCCACCGCCGAAGTCCTCGACCTGCCGCTGCCCTCCGCTCGCCGCCGCGAACAACCGCTGCCGAGCCCCGCCGAACTGCGCCAGCGCCTGCCGCTCTCCGCCGCCATAGCCCACCGCGTTCGCGAAGGCCGCGACGCGATCCGCGCCGTACTCGATGGCCGCGACCCACGCCTGCTGGTAGTGATCGGCCCGTGCTCGCTGCACGACCCTGTCTCCGCCCTCGAATACGCCGACCGCCTCGCCGAACTCGCCCCGCAGGTGAGCGACCAGTTGCTGCTGGTCATGCGCGCCTACGTCGAGAAACCGCGCACCACCATCGGCTGGAAGGGCCTGGTCTACGACCCGCAGCTGGACGGCAGCGGTGACATGGCCGGCGGCCTGGAACTGTCGCGCCGACTGATGCTGGGCATGCTCGAACGCGGCCTGCCAGTCGCCACCGAACTGCTGCAGCCGCTGGTGGCCGGCTACTTCGACGACCTGCTGGGCTGGGCCGCCATTGGTGCGCGCACCAGCGAATCGCAGGTGCATCGCGAGATGGTCAGCGGCCTGGAACTGCCGGTGGGGTTCAAGAACGGCACCGATGGCAGCATCGGCATCGCCACCGATGCCATGCGCTCGGCGGCGCACCCGCACCAGCACTTCGGCATCGATGCGCTGGGCCGGCCTTCGCTGGTACAGACCCAGGGTAACCCGGACACCCATCTGGTGCTGCGCGGCGGCCACGCCGGGCCGAACTTCGATGCGGCCAGCGTGCAGCAGATTCGCCAGGGATTGGAGAAGCTCGGCCTCGATCCGAGCATCATGGTGGACTGCAGCCACGCCAACAGCGGCAAGGACCCGCTGCGCCAGCCGGCGGTGCTGGACAGCGTGCTCGACCAGCGTATCGCCGGCGACGCTTCGCTGCGCGGCGTGATGCTGGAGAGCCACCTGTTCGACGGCTGCCAGCCGCTGTCCGGCGAGCTGCGTTACGGCGTGTCGATCACTGATGGTTGCCTGGGCTGGAGCGGTACCGAGGCGTTGTTGCTGAACACGGCCGAGCGCTTGCGTCGCGGCTGAGGCTCTTCCTGTAGGAGCGAGCTTGCTCGCGAACGAGTTTCCCGGCCGCTTCGAAGCTGGGCGGGTTCGCGAGCAAGCTCGCTCCTACAGGTCAATGCGCCACTCCGCACTTGTGTAGGAGCGGACTTCGTCCGCGATGGCATCCGGCGCGCGGCAAACCTATCGCGGACGCAGTCCGCTCCTACGCCAGCTGGGAATCCCTCACTGTTCCTCGCTGTCCACCAGCAGATTCTCCAGCATCTCCCGATACTCCCCCGGCTCCTCCCACAACCCGCGCTGCTGCGCTTCGACCAGGCGTTCGGCGATGTCGCGCAGGGCTTCGGGGTTGTGCTGGCGGATGAACTCGCGGGTGTCGTCGTCCAGCAGGTAGGCGTCGGCCAGCAGGCGGTACTGGTGGTCGTCCACCAGTTCGCTGGTGGCGTCGAAGGCGAACAGGTAGTCCACCGTCGCGGCCAGTTCGAAGGCGCCTTTGTAGCCGTGGCGCTTCATCCCGGCAATCCATTTCGGGTTCACCGCACGGGAACGCACCACGCGGCCGAGTTCTTCCTTGAGGGTACGGATGCGCGGGTTGTCCGGCTGGCTGTGGTCGCCGTGGTAGCTGGAAAGTGATTGCCCCTGGATGACCTCGGCGGCGGCCAGCATGCCGCCCTGGAACTGGTAGTAGTCGTTGGAATCGAGGATGTCGTGCTCGCGGTTGTCCTGGTTGTGCAGCACCGCCTGCAGGCCGGACAGGCGCTGGGCGAAGCGCTCGCGCGCCGGGGTGCCGTCATCGCCGGCACCGTAGGCGTAGCCGCCCCAGTTCAGGTAGGCCTCGGCGAGGTCGGCGCGGCTGTCCCACTGGCGCGACTCGATCACGCCCTGCACGCCGGCACCGTATGCGCCCGGTTGCGCACCGA
Source organism: Pseudomonas multiresinivorans (assembly GCF_012971725.1). NCBI lineage: Bacteria > Pseudomonadati > Pseudomonadota > Gammaproteobacteria > Pseudomonadales > Pseudomonadaceae > Pseudomonas > Pseudomonas multiresinivorans. Next base: position 6,381,117 of record NZ_CP048833.1, on the reverse strand, counting down.
AGATGCGCCAACCGGCCTGGCGGCGGGCCTCGTCGCTTTCCAGGCCATCGCTGAGCAGACGTGCCTGATCGGCACGCACACGGGCGGCCAGCGGGTTCAGGTCGTCCGGCTCGTCCAGCGCGGCGACCGCCTGCACGGCGGCGTCGAACAGGCGGATCAGATTGGCGAACGCATCTCGGAAGAAGCCGGACACCCGCAGCGTCACGTCCACCCGTGGGCGGTCGAGCAGGCTGATCGGCAGGATCTCGAAGTCCTCCACGCGCTGGCTGCCTGTCTGCCACACCGGGCGCACGCCGAGTAGCGCGAGGGCCTGGGCGATATCGTCGCCGCCGGTGCGCATGGTTGCCGTGCCCCACACCGACAGGCCGAGCTGGCGCAGGTGGTCGCCGTGGTCCTGCAGGTGGCGTTCGAGCAGGCGGCTGGCGGACTGGAAGCCAAGGCGGAAGGCGGTGGGCGTGGGCAGGTTGCGCACGTCCACGGTGAAGAAGTTGCGCCCGGTGGGCAGCACATCGACGCGCCCGCGACTGGGCGCGCCGCTGGGGCCGGGCGGGACGAAGCGGCCGGCGAGACCGGCGAGCAGATGGCCAATCTCACTGGCGCCGCAGGCGTCGAGCGCTGGCGCGATCTGCTGGTGCAGTTGCGCGAGCACCGCCGCGCTGGCGCTTCCGGGAGCGCTGGCGGAACCATCGATCAGGCGCAGGGCGAACAGCTCCAGGCGCTCGCGGGTGTCGCCATTGCTGCGCCAGGGTTCGTCACTGACGGCGGTCAGCACATCAGGGCGCGGACCTTCCCACGGCTCGGCGAAAGCTTCGTCCAGCGGGTCGCGGCCGAGCTTCAGGTCTTCGCTCAGCGCCCGCAGCAGGCTGGCGTTGCCGCCGCGTCCGTCGCCACGGGGAATGCGCACCAGCGACAGCAACGTATCGCGGCGCAGTTCGCCCACTGGCGATTCGCCGAACACATGCAGGCCATCGCGAATCTGTGATTCCTTGAGGTCGCACAGGTAGGCGTCCAGTTGCGGCAACCAGCTTTCCGGGTCGTCGCTCAACTGCAAGCCCAGCTCGCGGTCCAGCGAGGTGTCGCGTACCAGCGTGAGGATGTCGCCGCGCAGTTCGTTGGCGCGGCGCGGGTCGAGCAGGGAGGCGTCGTAGTACTCGTCGGCCAGGCGTTCGAGGTCGCGCAGGGGGCCGTAGTTCTCCGCGCGGGTCAGCGGCGGCATCAGGTGGTCGATGATCACCGCCTGGGCGCGGCGCTTGGCCTGCGCACCTTCGCCAGGGTCGTTGACGATGAACGGGTAGAGGTTGGGCAGCGGGCCGAGGATCGCATCCGGCCAGCACTCCTCGGAGAGCCCGACGCCCTTGCCCGGCAGCCATTCCAGATTACCGTGCTTGCCGACGTGGACCAACGCGTCGGCGCCGAACACTTCGCGCAGCCAGAAGTAGAACGCGAGATAGCCGTGGGGCGGTACCAGCGACGGATCGTGGTAGATCGCCGCGGCGTCCAGCTGGTAGCCGCGCGCCGGCTGGATGCCGACGAAGCCGAGGCCGAAGCGCAGGCCGGCGACCATCATCCGGCCGCTGCGGAACATCGGGTCCTGTTGCGGCTCGCCCCAGCGTTCGCGCACGGCTTGCTGGTTCACCTCGGGCAGGCGGGCGAAGCAGGCGAGGTAATCGTCCAGCGCCAGGCTCTGCGCGCAGGGCCGCAGGTCGAGGCTGTCGAGGTCGTTGCTGACGCCGCCGAGCAGGCTGTGGATAAGCGCGGTGCCGGACTCGGGCAGGCCGGCGACGGGATAGCCCTGGGCCTCCAGCGCCCGGAGGATATTCAGCGCGGCGGCCGGCGTGTCGAGGCCTACACCATTGCCGATGCGCCCATCGCGGGTCGGGTAGTTCGCCAGGATCAGTGCCACGCGCTTGTCGGCGTTGGCCTTGCGCGCCAGCAGCATCCAGCGCCGCGCCAGTTCGGCGACGAAATCCATGCCCGGCCGGTGCGGCAGGTAGCAGACCACGTCGCTCTGGCTGCGCTCGCTGCGCCAGGCCAGGCCCTTGAAGCTGATCGGCCGGGTGATGAGGCGGCCATCCAGCTCCGGCAGCGCGATGTGCATGGCCAGGTCGCGCGGGCCGAGGCCCTGCGGGTTGGCGCGCCAGAGGTCGAGGTTGTCCAGCGAGCAGATGGCTTGCAGCACCGGCACGTCGCGGCTGAACGGTCGGTCCTGCGGCGATTCCGGGTTCGATTGGGCGAAGCCCGTGGTGTTGATGATCAGTTCGGCGTCGGCGCTATCGAGCAGGTTTTCCACCGTCTCCAGGCAGGCGGCTTCCTTGAGGCTGGCCACGGCAATGGGCAGCGGGTTGATGCCTTGCGCCTGCAGGCATTCGCAGAAGGCGTCGATGAATCCGGTGTTCGCCGCCTGCAGGTGCGTGCGATAGAACAGCAAGGCGGCCACCGGGCACTCGGGGTGCCAGTCGGCCTGCCAGCGGGCGAGGTCGCAACTGCCGGTCTGCGGGTGATAGAGCGCGACGCGGGGCAGCGTCTGCGGCTCGTTCCAGGCGTAGTCGCGTTGCAGATGGCACGTGGCGAGGCAGGCGAAGAACTGCCGGGCATTGTCCATGCCGCCCTGGCGCAGGTATTGCCAGAGGCGTTCGGCGTCCTGCGCGGGCACATTGCACAGCGCGGTCAGTTCGGGGTCGGGCTTGTCGTCGCCGGGTACGGCGATCAGCGTGATGCCGCGCTCGGCCAGCGCCGCCAGTTGCTCCATGCCGTAGCGCCAGTAGCCGACGCCGCCATGCACCGAGATGAGGATGACCTTGGCGTGTTGCAGCACCTCGTCGACGTAGAGGTCTACCGAGGCGTGGTTCTGCAGCTGCATCGGGTTGGCCAGGCGCAGGCTTGGGTAGTCCTCCGGCAGCTCGCGCGCGGCCTCGGCGAGCAGCGCCAGGTGCGAGTCGCCGCTGCAGAGAATCACCAGATCGGCAGGCGTCTGGGCCAGGTCGGCGATGCCGTCGTCGGGGACGAAGCCGCCGGGTTGGGTGCGCAGCAGGTGCATGGGCTTGCTCGATGGTGGCTCTTCGTAGGAGCGAGCTTGCTCGCGAACCATGCCCCGCTGCGGAGGTTGGTTCGCGAGCAAGCTCGCTCCTACAAAGGCAGTGTTACGCCAGGGCGGTACGCAGCTCGTTGGCGATGGTGGCCTGGTCCAGCTCCTGGCCGATCACCACCAGGCGGGTGCTACGGGTTTCATCGCTGCGCCAGGCGCGGTCGAAGTGCTTGTCGAAGCGCTTGCCGACGCCCTGCACCAGCAGGCGCATGGGCTTGCCGGGAATGGCGACGAAGCCCTTGATGCGCAGCACGGCGTGGCGCTCGACCAGCGCGTTCAGCGCGTCGAGCAGGGCGCGCTCTTCCACTTCCGGCAGGTCGACGTGGAAGGAGTCGAACTCGTCGTGGTCGTGGTCTTCATGGCCTTCGTGGTCGTGGTGCGTGGGGCGGCTGTCGATGTGCAGCTCGGCCTCGGCATTCAGCCCCAGCAGCACGGAGAGCGGCAGCTGGCCGGAGTTGGCTTCTACGATCTTCACCGCTGGCGGCAGCTCCTCGGCGACTTCGGCTCGGACACGGGCGAGCGCGTCGGCGTCCAGCAGGTCGGCCTTGTTCAGCACCACCAGGTCGGCGCTGGCCAGCTGGTCTTCGAAGAGTTCGTGCAGCGGCGATTCGTGGTCCAGGTTCGGGTCCTGCTTGCGCTGCTCGTCCACCTGCTCGGGATGGGCGGCGAAGGTGCCGGCGGCCACTGCCGGGCTGTCGACCACGGTGATCACCGCGTCAACGGTGCAGGCGTTGCGGATTTCCGGCCACTGGAAGGCCTGCACCAGCGGCTTGGGCAGGGCCAGGCCGGAGGTCTCGATGAGGATCTGGTCGAGGTCGCCACGGCGTGCCACCAGCTCGCGCATCACCGGGAAGAATTCTTCCTGCACAGTGCAGCACAGGCAACCGTTGGCCAGTTCGAAGACGCGGCCGACCGCTTCTTCTTCACTGCAACCGATGGAGCACTGCTTGAGGATTTCGCCGTCGATGCCCAGCTCGCCGAACTCGTTGACGATCACCGCGATGCGGCGACCTTCGGCGTTATCCAGCATGTGGCGGAGCAGGGTGGTCTTCCCGGCGCCAAGGAAGCCGGTGACGATGGTGACAGGGAGTTTGGCCAGGGTCTTCATGCGCGCCTCTTGAGCAGGATGCGGTGCGAGAGGGCGGATGAAGGGCGCGCGCGCGGGTTCGCCGCGCAACGAAGGTCGCCACCGGATCACCCCGCCCGGTTGTCTTGATGCTGCTCGAGGCAGGTCTCCTGGCTCACAGCCCTCTGGTATCTCTTCGCCTTCCCGCCCGAATCGGCAGTGGCGCGTGAAGAGACAGGCTGTTCACAGTTGCGGGGGCAGCCGTGGCGCATCCGAAGATTTCCACGTTCCCTCTTAGCTCCGGCCAGCGCCGGAGAACCTCGAAGGGAGGAAGGCTACGCAGCGACGGCGGGGCGGTCAATCGCCGGGGATCGGTTGACGCTTGCAGGGCTTCGTGGTCAGCTAGCGCGGTTTCAGGTGTCTCGCGCCACGCGCGCGAGGTGAAACGGGAAGCCGGTGCGTCCGCAAGGACCAGTCCGGCGCTGCCCCCGCAACGGTAAGCGATCGTAGGGTCATCAGTAGCCACTGTGCTCCGGCATGGGAAGGTTGACCCGCTTGGCCACTGGCCGACATCGCAAGCCCGGAGACCGGCCTGGAATTCTTTGTTTTTGGCAAACCCGCGGTGGGCGGGCGCAGGCCGTGGCGCGGCCGTTCCGGCGCGTTCGAATGCGTTCAACCTCTGCGTTCTCTTACTTTGATCTTCAGAGGGAACGTTCATGTCCAGCAGCACCCTGACGCACGCGTCGAGCACTTCCATCCCCCTTTCCAAGCGCATCAGCCTGGCCGTCGGCGCCAGCCTGCTCGGTGCGCTGCTGGTGTATTTCGCCGGCTTCTCGCACATCGATGCGGTGCACAACGCCGCCCACGATACTCGTCACAGTGCGGGCTTCCCCTGCCACTAATGTGCACCGCCTGCGCGTAAGCGCAGCGAATTCGAGGCACTCCTGGCCGCGCGTTTGCAGCGTTCGGGGCCTCGTCTCGCCTGGAGAATTGCAATGATCAAACGTATCGCCCAGACCGCCGGTTTCGCCGGTCTGATCGCGGCGCTGGTGCTGACTGTGGTCCAACTGCTGTGGGTGTCCCCGCTGATCCTCAAGGCGGAAACCTACGAGAAAGCCGAACCGGCTGCCGCGCTGGTCGAAGAAAACCACGAGCACGCCCATGACCACGCTGCAGGCGCAGTGGCCGCCCACGAGCACGACGCGGAAGCCTGGGAGCCGGAAGACGGCTGGCAGCGCATCCTCTCTACCACTGGCGGCAACCTGGTGGTCGCGGTGGGCTTCGCCCTGATGCTGGCTGGCCTGTTCACCCTGCGCGAGCCGGGCAAGACCTCCGAAGGCCTGCTCTGGGGCCTGGCCGGTTTCGCCGTGTTCACCCTGGCGCCGTCCCTTGGCCTGCCGCCGGAGGTGCCCGGCACCGCCGCCGCCGACCTGACCCTGCGCCAGACCTGGTGGATCGGCACCGCCGCTGCCACCGCTGGCGGCCTTGCGCTGCTGGTGTTCGGCCGCAATTGGGCGCTGCGTGGCATCGGTGTCGCCCTGCTGGTGGTGCCGCATGTGATCGGCGCGCCGCAGCCGGAAGTGCATTCCAGCCTCGCGCCGGAAAGCATCGCCCACGAGTTCATCGTCGCCTCGCTGATCACCAACGCGGTGTTCTGGGCGGCCCTGGGCCTGGTGGCTGCCTGGTTGTTCCGCCGTTTCGCGCCGTCGGCCTGATCTGCGCGTTATGCTCGACCCCGCAGGCGGCCCGGCCGTCTGCGGGGTTTTGTTTTGGGGAGATTGCTGATGACGCTGGTTGCCGGCCTCGGTTGCCGCCGCGGCTGCACGCTCGATGAACTGCGCGCCTTGCTGGCGCAGACGCTGGCCGAGGCCGGCCTCGATGAGTCGAACCTTACCGCGCTGGCTAGCGCCACGTTGAAGGCCGACGAGGAAGGACTGACAGCACTGGCTGCCGCCCTCGACCTGCCGCTGGCGCTGTTCACGCCGCAACAACTGGCCGCGTGCGAACCGCGCCTGGACCGGCCATCCGAAACGGTCCGCACGGCCATCGGCGCTGCCAGTGTGGCCGAAGCCGCGGCACTGCTGCAGGCCGAAGCCCAGGCCGGTGCGCCGGCGCGACTGTTGGTGGGCAAACGCCGCAGCGACCAGGCCACCTGCGCGCTGGCCTTCATCCCCGTTGAATCCGAACAGGAGCAGCCATGACGGTCCACTTCATCGGCGCCGGCCCCGGCGACCCCGAACTCATCACGGTCAAGGGCCAGCGGCTGATCCGTTCCTGCCCGGTGATCCTCTACGCCGGCTCGCTGGTACCGCCAGCGGTGCTGGAGGGTCATAGCGCCGAGCGCGTGGTGAATACCGCCGAGCTGAACCTGGACGAGATCGTCGCGCTGCTGGCGCAGGCCCACGGCGAAGGCAAGGACGTTGCCCGCGTGCACTCCGGCGACCCGTCGCTGTACGGCGCCATCGGCGAGCAGATTCGCCACCTGCGTGAGCTGGGTATTCCCTACGAGATCGTTCCCGGCGTCACGGCCACTTCTGCCTGTGCGGCGATACTCGGCTGCGAGCTGACCCTGCCGGACATCTCGCAGACGCTGATCCTCACCCGTTACGCCCACAAGACACGCATGCCCGAAGGCGAGTCCCTTGCCGAGCTGGCGCAGCACCGCGCGACCCTGGCGATTCATCTCGGCGTGGGGCAGTTGCCGAACATCGTCGCCGAACTGCTGCCGCACTACGGCGCCGATTGCCCCATCGCAGTGATTCACCGGGCGAGCTGGCCGGACCAGGACCAGGTCACCGGTACGCTGGGCGATATTCTGGCAAAGGCCGCGGCAAAGGATTTCAAGCGCACGGCGCTGATCCTGGTGGGCAAGGTGCTGGGGGCGGAAGGCTTCGCCGATTCATCGCTTTACAGCGCGGGGCATGCGCACCTGTATCGGCCGTGATGCCTTCCCAGAGGTAACTGCGGGGGCGAGCCCTTGCGTAGGAGCGGACTCTGTCCGCGATCGACCTGACGCTGCATCCATGATGTCAGGGAGCCCGGCCAACCCATCGCGGACGAAGTCCGCTCCTGTGCGGGGCTACCAGCCCACGCACAAGTTGGCGCGTTGCTCTTCGTAGGAGCGAGCTTGCTCGCGAACCAGCCCAGCTCCGGTATCGCCGCCGAACAGGAAGCAGGCGTCCCCTCGGTGCTTGGGCTCAGTCGTCCAGCGGCTCCAGTTCACTGAACTGCTCATCGATCATCGCCTTCAACTGCTCCGCTGCCAGCGGCTTGTGCAGCAGCGGCCAGCCATGGGCCGAAGCCTGGGCGAGCAGATGCGGGTCGGTGTCGCCGGTGACCAGCACGGCGGCGATCCAGTCGTCTTCGTAGTGCCCGTGCAGGCTGGCAATGGCGTCGATGCCGGTCTGGTGGTCGCGCAGGCGATAGTCGCTGATGATCAGGTCCGGCTTCTGCGCGGCAGCAGTCGGGTCGGCCAGCAGGTCGGCGACATCGGCGACGATGACATGCCGGTATTCCCAGCTCTGGAACAGCAGGCGCAGGCCTTCGCGGTTCTCCGCATCGTCCTCGATCACGTAGATCAGTTTGTCGCTGCCCGGCACCGTGCGCGGCGGCAGGATTTCCGCTTTGCGCGGCTGCACGGCGGTGGCGCGCGGCAGGCTGATCATGAAAGCGCTGCCGTGGCCTTCGCGCGAGTGCAGCGCCAGCGGATGGTCGAGCAACCTGGCGGTGCGCTGGACGATGGCCAGCCCCAGGCCAAGACCCTTGCTGCGGTCACGTTCGGGGTTGTTGAGCTGGTGGAATTCCCAGAACACCTTCTGCTGCTCGCGCTCGGGAATCCCCGGGCCGCTGTCCCAGACTTCCACGCGCACCTGGCGGCCACGGCGGCGCCAGCCGATCAGCACGCCGCCGTGGTCGGTGTAGCGGATGGCGTTCTCCACCAGGTTGCGCAGGATGCGTTCGAACAGCGCCGGGTCCGACTTCACGAACGGTGCGCCGGGGCGTACGCGCAGGTTCAGGCCCTTGTCCGCGGCTTGCACGCTGCATTCCTGCTGGATGCGTTCGAGCAGTTCGGCGAGGGAGAAGGCCTGCAGGCTGGGCTGGACGATGCCGGCGTCCAGGCGCGAGATGTTCAGCAGCGCGTCGAACAGCGAGCCCTGCGCGGCGAGTGCGCGGGAGATGTGGTCGACGAGGTTTTCGCTGGCCTCGTTCAGCGGCTGTTTCTTCAGTGCGCCCAGGTACAGGCCCAGCGCGTAGGTCGGCTGGCGCAGGTCGTGGCTGGCGCTGGCGAGGAAGCGGGTCTTGGCCTGGTCGCTGCGTTCGGCGGCCTCTTTCTCGATGCTGAGCTTGCGCAGCAGCTCGCTGTTCTCGAAGCGCAGCAGCAGCGAATCCACGAGGGTGGCGTGGAAGCGGTAGGCGAAGGCAAAGATGGTGAAGGCGTAGACCAGCGCTGCCGCGCCGAGCGTCTTGCTCAGGGCGTCCGGCAGCAGCACCAGCAGGGCGGCGAAAGGCAGGGTGAAGGCCGGCACGATGAACAGGTAGAACAGCGGCAGGACGATGCTGTAGGCATTCATCACGCCGGTGCCCAGGCCCAGCAGGACGACCACCACGTACATCTGCATCGAGGGCGGCAGCACGGTCATCCAGTACGCGGCGGGCAGGCCCCAGAGCAGGCCCGAGAGGCCGGTGGTGATCATCACCTGGGCCAGCCAGCTGCGCCGGGGGCCGGCGCCGCTCGCGCGCAGTTGGTCGTAGCGCCGTAGCAGCCACAGGCGGGCGCCGCCCAGCAGGGTCTGCGCGGCGAACCAGGCCAGCAGCGACTCCAGCGGCAGCGCGCCGTTGAGCACCCAGGTGGTGAGGCCGGCGACCAGGTAGGCGGCAATGATGGAGAAGGGCGAGTTGCGCCGCAGCACGTCGAACTGTTCCGCGCGGACCCGTTCGGCATAGGGGGAATGGCTGAGGTCGCGCTGCCAGAGATTCATTGGGCCGTCCGTGGAGGGTCAGTGGGCGTTGCCTGTATAGCAACAGCCGCCCGCCACGCCCAGTGTTTTCAAGCCGGTCGCTGATCCCTGCGAATCAGCGAGCGCAGGCCCGGTCCGATCCGGCATTGCTCTTCGTAGGAGCGAGCGTGCTCGCGAACAGGGTTTCCGGCGGCACTGATGCTGGGCGGTTCGCGAGCAAGCTCGCTCCTGCAGAAAAGCGGTTCAGGCGAGCCATTGTTCCGAGCGCGGCTCCAAGGCGCACCGCAGGTACCAACGCACCCACAGGTGCACGCCGAGCGCGGCGCCCACTGTGAGCAAAATCATCAGGCTTTCCGCGTCCATGGCAGCGTCCCTCGTCCGGGTTTCCTGCCTGACAGGGTATTCCTGCGACAACTTGCCGCACAGATACAGATCGTTTCCGAATGTGCGGATCAGTCCTGCAGTCCGAGCCTTCAGCCCTGCAGCGAGTGGATGATCCGTCCGAGGGTTTCCATGGCCTGTTCGCTGGCCGTCGTCCACGGGTGGCCATAGTTCAGGCGCAGGCAGTGGCCGAAGCGCCGCGTCGCCGAGAAGATCGGCCCGGGTGCGAGGCTGATGCCCTGGGCGTGGGCGAGCTGGAACAGCTTGAGCGCGTCGATCTGCTCGGGCAGTTCCAGCCAGAGGAAGTAGCCGCCGCTGGGGCGCGTGACGCGGGTGGCGGCAGGGAAGTGCCGGGCCACGGCGGCGAGCATCGCGTGCTGCTGGCTTTCCAGCGCATGGCGCAGCTTCCGCAGGTGGCGGTCGTAGCCGCCGTGTTGCAGGTAGTCGGCGATGGCCGCCTGGGCCGGCACCGACGCCGACAGGCTGGTCATCAGCTTGAGCCGCTCGATCTGCTCGGCGTAGCGCCCGCCGGCCACCCAGCCCACGCGGTAACCGGGCGCCAGGCTCTTGGAGAAGGAGCTGCAATGCATGAACAGGCCCTCGGTGTCGAAGGCCTTCACCGGCTTGGGCGCCTGGGCGGCGAAGTACAGCTCGGCGTAGACGTCGTCCTCGATCAACGGCACCTGGTGCCGGGTCAGCAAGGCAGCGAGGGCGCGCTTCTTCTCCTCGCTCATGCTGGCGCCCAGCGGGTTCTGGAAGTTGCTCATGAACCAGCAGGCCTTGATCGGCAGGCGCGCCAGGCTGTCGGCGAGTACGTCGAGGTCGATCCCTTCGCGCGGATGCACGGGGATCTCAACTGCTTTCAGTTTCAGCCGTTCCAGCACCTGCAGGCTGGCGTAGAACGCCGGGGCTTCGATGGCCACGAGGTCGCCGGGTTGGGTCACCACCTGCAGGCACAGGTTCAGCGCTTCCAGCGCGCCGTTGGTGACCACCAGTTCCTCCACCGGCAGCGGCATGCCGCCGACCATGTAGCGCAGGGCGATCTGCCGGCGCAGGGCGTGGCTGCCGGGTGCGAGGTCAGCCACCACCGAACGCGGGTCCATGTCGCGCACGGCGTGTGCCATGGAACGTGCCAAGCGCGGCAGGGGGAACAACTCCGGCGCCGGGAAGGCCGAGCCGAAGGGCACGGTGTCCGGGTCCTTGATCGAGCTGAGCACCGAGAACACCAGTTCGCTGACGTCCACCTCGGTGGTCTGCGCGTCGTGGCGGGCGATTTCCGGTTCGGCCAGAGCACGCTGCACGTGCTCGCGGACGAAGTAGCCGGAGCGCGCGCGGGCGACGATCAGGCCGCGGTCTTCCAGCAGGTAGTAAGCCTGGAACACCGTCGAAGCACTGACCCCGTAGGTGCGGCTGGCGTGCCGCACCGAGGGGACTTTCTGGCCGGGGGCGAGTACGCCGCTGCGGATCAGGCCGGCGATCTCGTCGGCGAATTTCTCGTAGCGCTTCATCTTGTCCTGCGGGGCGCCCTGGGCGGTGGTGGAATCCGCCCACTCTAGGCGTTGCGCCGAGGTCACGCCAAGCTCCCGTGCCATGCTCAGCGCCTCGGCGAGACGAAGGTGCTGGCGGCGTCGATGGCTTCATTGCCGTCGCTGACCCTGAAGTGCAGCGGCAGCGAACCACCGGCACTGCTCTGCGCTTCGCTGGCGACCGAGACGGCGAAGTCGCGGATCTCGCCCGGCTGCAGCATCAGCTCCGGCACGCCCTGCAGGCGGTAGCCGGTGCCATCGGCGAGGCTCAGCTGATAGTGCTGCGGCTGCTGGGTCTTGTTGATCAGCTTGAGGTTGTAGATGTTCTCGATTTCGCCGGCGGCGTTCTCGCGGAACAGGCCACGGTCGCGGGCGACGTCGAGGTTGATCAGCGGCCGCGCTTCCAGCGCCCAGATGAACGCGCCGATCATCACCAGCAGCACCGCCGCGTAGCCAATCAGGCGTGGGCGCAGCAGGTGGGTCTTGCCGCCTTCGAGCGCGCGCTCGGAGGTGTAGCGCACCAGGCCGCGGTCGTAGCCCATCTTGTCCATCACCGAATCGCAGGCGTCGATGCAGGCGGCGCAGCCGATGCAGGCGATCTGCAGGCCGTCGCGGATGTCGATGCCAGTGGGGCAGACCTGTACGCACTGGTGGCAGTCGATGCAGTCGCCCAGGCCGAGGGCCTTGGGATCGGCGTCCTTCTTCCGTGCGCCACGGGACTCGCCGCGCGCTGCGTCGTAGGAAATGATCAGGGTGTCCTTGTCGAACATCACGCTCTGGAAGCGCGAGTATGGGCACATGTGAATGCACACCTGCTCGCGCAGCCAGCCGGCGTTGGCGTAGGTGGCAGCGGCGAAGAAGGCGACCCAGAAGGTGCTTTCCAGGTCGAGCCTGAAGGTGAGCAGGTCCGCCACCAGTGGACGCACCGGCGTGAAGTAGCCGATGAAGGTGACCGCCGTGGCCAGGCTGATCAGCAGCCACAGGCCGTGCTTGGCGCTCTTGCGCAGGACTTTCTCGGCGCTGGCCGGGCCCTTGTCCAGTTTCATGCGCTGGTTGCGGTCGCCCTCGGTGACCTGCTCGGCCCACATGAAGATCCACGTCCATACGCTCTGCGGGCAGGTGTAGCCGCACCACACGCGGCCGGCGAACACCGTGATGAAGAACAGCCCGAAGGCAGCGATGATCAGGATCGCCGAGAGCAGGATGAAGTCCTGCGGCCAGAAGGTTGCGCCGAAGATGTAGAACTTGCGCTCGGGCAGGTCCCAGAGCACCGCCTGGCGGCCGTTCCACTGCAGCCAGAGGGTACCGAAGAACAGCAGGAACAGCAGCGCACCGCCGAGACGGCGGAGGTCGCGGAAGCGTCCGGCGAAGCGCTTGGTGTAGACCGTCGGGGTGACCGCCGACAGCGGTTTCGGCGGCGGGGTGAAGCGTTGCGGTGCGTCGATCTCGATGACCTTCGCGGGGATTCTTTCGCTCATTATCGTGGCCCATCAGGCAGAAGAGGCGCCGCGACTGTACGAACCGGTCTGCACCCGAAACAGATTCAGGTTCGTCGGAAAAAACCATATCAGATGGTGAAATCCGCTCCGCGCCGCGCCATTGCAGGGTTGGCGCCACGCGCCATGAGGCAGCTGATCGGGCCTGTTGCGGCAACCGGTCGCAGGCCCGCCGGGGCAGGCGTCCCCTGCATCTGATCCGGTTTTTCCCGTGTTATCTGCCGCTGTTTTGCACAACAGGCGCCGGCCATAGTTCGGTCAACCGCAACGTGGCGTGCCCGACGACAGAAGCAGGCCGCCACGCAACGATCCGAAGGTGGCCTGGCGATGTACCGATACGACGATTACGACCGCGCCCTGGTGCGCGAACGGGTGGCGCAATTCCGCGACCAGGTGCAACGGCGCCTGAGCGATGAGCTGAGCGAAGAGGAATTCCTGCCGCTGCGCCTGCAGAACGGCCTGTACCTGCAGAAGCACGCCTACATGCTGCGGGTGGCGATTCCCTACGGAACCCTGTCCAGCGAGCAGATGCGCACCCTGGCGTGGATTGCCCGCGAGCACGACCGCGGCTACGGCCACTTCACCACGCGGCAGAACATCCAGTTCAACTGGGTGGAGCTGGAGCGTGTGCCGGACATCCTCGAACGCCTGGCTGATGTCGAGATGCATGCCATCCAGACCTCCGGCAACTGCGTGCGCAACATCACCACCGAGGCCTTCGCCGGGGTCGCCGCCGACGAATTCCTCGACCCGCGCCCGCTGGCGGAAATCCTTCGCCAGTGGTCCACGGTGAACCCCGAATTCCTCTTCCTGCCGCGCAAGTTCAAGATCGCTCTCTGCGCCGCCGAGGAAGACCGCGCGGCGGTGATGATGCACGACATCGGCCTCTACCTGCGCCGCACCGAAGATGGCGAGCTGCGCCTCAAGGTGCTGGTGGGCGGCGGCCTGGGGCGCACGCCGATGCTGGGCCAGGTGATCCGCGACGATCTGCCCTGGTGGCATTTGCTGTCCTACGTCGAAGCCATCCTGCGCGTGTACAACCGCTACGGCCGCCGCGACAACAAGTACAAGGCGCGGATCAAGATCCTGGTGAAGGCGCTGGGCATCGAGGCGTTTTCCCGAGAGGTGGAAGAAGAGTGGCAGCACCTGCGCGATGGCGAGGCGCAGCTCACCCTTGATGAATATGAGCGTGTGGCTGCCGCCTTCGAAGCGCCGGTCTACGCGGCCGCTGACGATCTCGCCTATGGCACGGCATTGGCTGCCGATGTCGCGTTCGCCCGCTGGGTCTCGCGCAATGTGCGCCCGCACCGCGTGCCGGGTTACGCCAGCGTGGTGTTGTCCACCAAGCCGGGCGCCGAGGCGCCGCCAGGCGATGCCACAGCTGAACAGATGGAGCGCGTGGCCGATTGGGCCGAGCGCTTCGGCTTCGGCGAGATCCGCGTCGCCCACGAACAGAACCTGGTCCTGCCGGACGTGCGCAAGGCCGATCTCCACGCGCTTTGGCTGGAAGCCTGCGCGGCGGGCCTGGGCACGCCGAACCAGGGGCTGCTGACCGACATCATCGCCTGCCCCGGCGGCGACTTCTGCGCACTGGCCAACGCCAAGTCGATCCCCATCGCCCAGGGCATCCAGCAGCGCTTCGAAGACCTGGATTACCTGCACGACCTGGGCGACCTCAGCCTGAACATCTCCGGCTGCATGAACGCCTGCGGTCACCACCACATCGGCAACATCGGCATCCTCGGCGTCGATAAGAGCGGTAGCGAGTGGTACCAGATCACCCTGGGCGGCGCGCAGGGCGCGAAAAGTGCGCTGGGCAAGGTGATCGGCCCGTCGTTCAGCGCCGCCGAAGTGCCGGAGGTGATCGAGGCGCTGGTGCAGACCTATGTCGAGCAGCGCGGCGCCGGCGAGCGCTTCGTCGAGACGGTCGAGCGCATCGGCCTGGAGCCTTTCAAGGCGCGGGTGTACCGCCAGGCGGAGGTGCCGTCATGAATAATCTGATCCGCTTGCGCGATGGCGTGGCCGAACTGGCGCCGAATGATCCCTGGACCTTGCTGCGCGAAGTGCCGGAGGAGTTGCCCGAGGACAAACTCATCCTGCCGCTCAAGGCCTGGCTGGAGCGGGGCTCTGGTAGGAGCGAGCTTGCTCGCGAACAGGAGTTCCAGTCGGCGCCGGAGCCGGGTGGTTCGCGAGCAAGCTCGCTCCTGCAGCCTCTCGGTGTGTGGCTGGCGCCGGACGACGATCCCGAGGACCTGATCTGGCGACTGAAGGAACCGGCGCTGATCGCCATCGATTTCCCCAGTTTCCGCGACGGCCGCGGCTACAGCCTGGCCTACCTGCTGCGCAGCCGGCTGGGCTGGCGCGGCGAGTTGCGCGCGGTGGGCGACGTGCTGCGCGACCAACTGGCGCACCTGCGCCAGTGCGGTTTCGACGCCTTTGCCGTGCGCGAGGACAAGTCCGTGGAGGACGCCCTGAAGGGGCTCGCAGGGCTCAGCGTGCTCTACGGGCGCTCGGTCATCGAGCCGCGTCCGCTGTTCCGGCGACGCTCCTAGGGCGTAACTATCGCGCACGGCCAAGGCTGCAGCGGGTCGGCCAAGCTTGACGCTATGCCGGGGGGCAGGAAAAATGCGGGCATCATCCACGGCGCCCCGCGCGCCGCTGGTAACCCACGTATTCGAGTGACCCCCAGAATATGCGCATGCGCCTGATGCTGTTGGGTGGCGGTAATGCCCTTGGACAGGCGCTTATCCGCCTGGGCGCCGAGGAAGACATCGGCTTCCTCGCCCCCCGACCGCCCGACCAGGGCTGGGACGCCGCCAGTCTCACCGTGTTGCTGGACGAAACCCGTCCCGACGCGGTGATCAACCTCGCCTACTACTTCGACTGGTTCCAGGCCGAGGCTGTCGAGGCCGCCCGCCTGGCCAGCCAGGAGCGCGCGGTAGAGCGTCTGGCCGAACTCTGCCAGCACCACGAAATCCTGCTGATCCAGCCTTCCAGCTACCGTATATTCGATGGCGCCCGCGCCACTGCCTATAGCGAGAAGGACGAGCCGCTGCCGCTCGGCCCGCGTGGCCAGGCACTATGGCGCATGGAACAGTGGGTGCGGGCGACCTGTCCGCGCCACGTGCTGCTGCGTTTCGGCTGGTTGCTGGATGACAGCGCCAACGGAGTGCTGGGCCGCTTCCTCGAACGGGCGGAAAAGGAGCAGGTGTTGTTCCTCGCTGACGATCGGCGCGGCAACCCGACCCCGGTGGACGATGCCGCTCGGGTGATCCTCTCGGTACTCAAGCAGCTCGACTGCCAGGCGCCGCTGTGGGGCACCTACCATTACGGCGGCCTGGAAGCGACCACCACCCTGTCCCTGGGCCAGGTGGTGCTCGGCGAAGCGCGCGCCTTCCGTGCGCTGGCCGTCCAGGAACCGAGCCCGCAGGCCCACGCCGCGCGCCCTGACGCCGGCGACGAACCGCAGCACGCGGTGCTCGCCTGCAAGAAGATCCTCCATACCTTCGGCATCAAGCCGCGCGCCTGGCGCGCCGGCCTGCCCGCCCTGCTGGACCGTTACTACCGCCATGTCTGATCGTCTCATTCCCTCCGCACAGCCCATCCTCATCACCGGCGGCGCGGGGTTCATCGGTTCCCATCTGGCGGACGCGCTGCTGGCGCAAGGGTTTGCCGTGCGCGTGCTGGACGACCTGTCCACCGGCAAGCGCGAGAACCTCGATCCGCGCGTCGAGCTGATCGTCGGCGATGTCGCCGATGAAGCAGCGCTGCGCGGTGCGGTGAGCGGTTGCCAGGGCGTCGTGCACCTGGCGGCGATCGCTTCGGTGCAGGCCTCGGTGGAAGACCCGGTGGGCACCCACCGCGCCAACTTCATCGGCACCCTGAACCTCTGCGAGGCCATGCGCCAGGAAGGCATCCACCGGGTGCTGTTCGCTTCCAGTGCGGCGGTCTACGGGCAGAACGGCGAAGGCAGCGCCATCGACGAAGATGTGGTCAAGGCGCCACTGACGCCCTACGCCTCGGACAAGCTGGCCAGCGAGTACTACCTGGACTTCTATCGCCGCGAGCACGCGCTGGAGCCGGCGATATTCCGCTTCTTCAACGTCTACGGTCCGCGCCAGGATCCGTCTTCGCCGTATTCCGGGGTGATCAGCATCTTTGCCCGGCGCGCCGAGCAGGGCTTGCCGATCACCGTGTTCGGCGACGGCGAGCAGACCCGCGACTTCATCTACGTCGGTGACCTGGTGAAGCTGCTGATGACCGCGCTGCTGGCGGACGAGGTGGCAGAGTCGGCGATCAACGTCGGCCTGGACCAGTCCACCAGCCTGAACCAGCTGCTGGCCGAGATCGGCAAGCTCACCGGCGGCCTGCCGCCGATCACCTACCAGCCGGCGCGCCACGGTGATATCCGCCATTCCCGCGCCGACAACCGCCGCTTGCTGTCGCGCTATCGCCTGGATGAGCCGACGCCGCTGGCCGAAGGCCTGGCCCAGCTGATCACCACCAGGGTTTGTTGACTGCCAGGAAGAACACGCCTGCCAGCGAACTCAGGGCGAGGATGCTGAAGACTGCCTTGGGTGCCCGAGAGGTACTGCGCATGGCGAAGGCTGCGAGCACGATATAGAGCACCAGCAGGCCGATCTTCACCTGCAGCCAGACCGGCAACGGCCAGGGCATCGCCAGGTGCACCAGGCCCAGGGCGCTGAGCAGCAGCAGGGTGTCGATCAGGTGAGGCAGGCCGCGCTGCCAGCCCGAGGGCCGCTTGCCCCACCAGCTCAGCCCCAGGCGCAGCAGGAAAAGGGCGGTGCTGATGATGGCGAGGCTGACGTGCAGTGCTTTGAGTTCGAGATACATACCGGTTCCCTGAAAATGAAAAAGGCGCCCTTGGGCGCCTTTTCATGTTTGCTCCGTTAGAAACGGTAGCCGAAACCGACCATGTAAACCCAGGGGTCGACGTCGACATCGACCTTGGTCTTCTGCACGCCCAGTGCAGTCGGGCCGTCGATGCTGGCCTTGGTGTCGATGTCCATGTACCAGACCGCGGCGTTGACGAAGGCGTGCTCGTTGAGCATGTAGTCCATGCCCAGTTCGGCCGCCAGGCCCCAGGAATCCTGCAGCTTCAGGTTGCTGAAGCCCTGGTCCTTGCGGTTGCTGGCCAGGTCTTCGTCGAAGAAGGTGGTGTAGTTGATCCCCAGGCCGCCGTAAGGCTGGAAGGCGGAGTTGGTACCACCCATGGGGTAGTACTGCAGCAGCACGGTCGGCGGCAGCTGCTTGATGTCGGCCAGTTTGCCGTCCAGGCCGGTCAGGCCGGTGGCGCGGTTCAGGCCCTTCACGTCAACCTGGTGGTTGAACGGGGTGGCGGCGACCAGCTCGATACCGATCTTGTCGGTGAGCAGGTAGGCGAAGGTCAGGCCCAGCTGGGTGTCGCTGTCGACGGTAGCCTTGGTGCCGCCGACCTTGCCGCCATCGAGCTTGATGTCGGAGCTGCTGTCGTTGGGTGCCACGGTGGCGAAACCGCCGCGGACCAGGAAGTCGCCAGCCTGGTGGCCGCGAATGTCGGCGGCCTGGGCTGCGATCGGCGCTGCGACGGCGAGGGAGAGAAGCGAGGCGGTGAGCCAGGACTTACGCATGATGAGCTCCAATATCTCTTTGGTATAAGTGTTGGTGCTCAGAATAGTAGACAGCGCTAAAAGCGCTCTTTTGATTTGGCTCAATAAAGACCCCAAGCTTCCCATGGCAAAGGCGTGCGGCAAGATGCCGCACGGTCGTCACTGCCCGGTGTACTCGTAGGGTTCGATGCTGCTGGCCTGCATCTGGTAGCCGGCCTCGGCGAGGTCGCTCTCCACCGCTTTCACGCTCAGCGTGCCGATGATCCAGAACGGCTGGTAAAGCTCGTCGACTTTTACACCCTTGCCGCCTCGAACATAGACGATCTGGTTGGACGGCGGCGGTGGCACGTGGATGCACGCGCCGTAGTAGGGCACCAGCAGGAAGTCGCGGACGGTCTGGCCGTCTTCCTCGACTTCCAGCGGCACGATGTAGCCGGGCATCTTCACCTGCTGACCATCCAGCGCCTTTACCACCGGGGCGTCGGGTGTCTGCTGCTTCACCGCCGGGCCGCTCTCGGCGTTGAGCACGTCGGAGAGCTTGGACATGTCATGCAGCGGCACGGGCGGCGGAGGCGGCGGCGCGCCCTCGGGGATCAGCTCGGGCCAGGTCAGCTCGCGCGGCGCCGCCCAGACGGCGGCGCTGGTGAGCATCAGCAGCAGGAACAGCAGACGGCGCATGGGACTTCTCTATTCGGGGATGGCTTGCACGGGGCTGGCTCAGAGGCGAATCGACAGGCCATCAGCCAGCGATTGCCGATAGGCACGCCACGCCGGCACACAGCCGATCAGCAGCGCGGCCAGAAGTATGCCGCCCAGCAGCGACCATTCATAGGCGCTGGGCAGCGCCAATGGCAGGAAGATGCCGTAGTTCGCCTGCACGTACGCCTGGCTGCCGGCGATGCCCGCATAAAGCAGCCCGACGCCCAGTACCACGCCCGCCAGCGCCAGGGCGAATGCCTCGGCCACCAGCAGGCTGAAGATGTGCCAGGGTCGTGCCCCCACCGAGCGCAGGATGGCCATTTCCCGGCGGCGCTCGTTGAGGCTGGTGAGGATGGCCGTGAGCATGCCGATCAGGCCGGTCAGCACGACGAACAGCGACACCACGAACAGCGCCTTCTCCGCCGTGCCCATCAACCCCCACAGCTCCTGCAGCGCCACGCCGGGGAGGATCGCCATCAGCGGCTCGCCGTCGTATTCGTTGATCTGCCGCTGCAGGGTGAAGGTGGCGACCTTGCTCTTGAGGCCCAGCAGGAAGGCGGTGATGGCCTTGGGCTGCAGGTCCATCGTCCGCGCCTGGTCCTCGCTGATGCGCCCGGCGCCACGGGCCGGCACGCCGTTCTTCCAGTCGACGTGCAACGCTTCCATGCCCTGCAGGGAAATGTGCAGGGTGCGGTCTACCGGTGTGCCGGTACGCTTGAGAATGCCGACCACGGTGAACGGCTTGTCGTCGTGCTGCACCAGGCTGATGGTGCTGACGCCGTGGGCCAGGACGATCTTGTCGCCGAGCTTGTAATGCAGGGCTTCGGCCACTTCCGCGCCGAGCACCACGTCGAACAGGTCCTGGCCGAACGGCCGGCCCTCGGACAATTCCAGCATCTGCCCGCGGCCGAAGCGGTAGTGCTCGAAATAGCCGGTGTCGGTACCCATGACGCGGTAGCCGCGGTGCGAGTCGCCCAGGGAAATCGGGATCGCCCACTTCACCAGCGGGCTGTGGGTGACGGTCTCGTAGCTTTCCCAGCGGATGTTGTTGGTGGCGTTGCCGATGCGGAACACCGAGTAGAGCAGCAGGTTCACCGAGCCCGAGCGCGCGCCGACGATCAGGTCGGTGCCGGAAATGGTGCTGGCGAAGCTGGCCTTGGCCTCGGTGCGCACGCGCTCCACCGCCAGCAGCAGACAGGCGGAGAGGGCGATGGCGAAGATGGTCAGCAGCGCGGTGAAGCGGCGGTTGGATAGGCTGGCGAGCGCCAGGCGCAACAGGTACATGCTCAGATTCCCGGAGCGCGGGCAGCGCGGTTGAGGTCGGCGAGCGAGACTCCGCGGTCGAACAGCGGCGCCAGGCTCTGGTCATGGCTGACGAACAGCAGGCTGGCGCCGGCCTCGCGGCATTCGGCGAACAGCAACTGGAGGAAGGCTTCGCGGGCGTCGGCGTCCAGCGCCGACGTGGGCTCGTCGGCGATCACCAGTTCCGGCTGGCCGATCAGCGCTCGGGCAGCGGCGACGCGCTGCTGCTGGCCGATGGACAGGCTGTCGGCGCGGCGCTCGATAAGCGTCGCCTCACCCAGCCCCAGGTGCTTGAGCAGTGTCTCGGCAGCCTTGGGTACGCTGCCATGGCGCAGGGTGGCTCGTTCGGCGCGGCTGTGGGAGAAGTGGCAGGGCAGCTCGACGTTCTCCCGCACCGAGAGGAACGGCAGCAGGTTGAACTGCTGGAAGATGTAGCCGGTGTGGTCGACGCGGAAATGATCGCGTCGCGCCGACTTCATCTGCGCGATGTCCTCGCCCAGCAGCTTCACACTGCCGCGCTGCGGGCGCTGCACACCGCCGAGCAGGCCGAGCAGGGTGGTCTTGCCGCTGCCGGACGGGCCCTTGAGGAACAGGGTTTCGCCGCGGGCCAGGGTGAAGGCGGGGATGTCCAGCAGCTCCGCCTGGCCGGGCCAGGCGAAACCGAGGTTGTCGAGTTCGAGCAATGCGGTCATTTCAGCGCGTCGTGATCAGAAGTTCAGGGTCGGGTTGGCGGCGGTCAATTCTGCACCTTGCTGGCCGCTCGGGCCGATCAGTTGTACCTGAATCTTCTGGGTCGCCGGGAAACGCTTGAACAGCGGCGCGAAGTCGAGAGTGGCCAGGTCCTGCGGTTGGGCGCAGGTCAACTGGTAGTGGGCGTCGATATCGGCGTGGTGGTGACCTTCGTGTTCGTCATGGTCGCCGTCGTCATGGTCATGCTCTTCTGCCTTGGGCGCATCGCCGAACAGCGGGCTGGAAAGCTCCACCGACTGCACGCTGCACTTGGCCGAGGCGGGCAGGGCGAGCAGTTGCAGCGGTTGCTTGAGCTGGGCCTGCACGGTGGCGACCGTGGCCTTGTCGGCGTCGCTGGTGGCGGCATGCTCGAAGCCGACGAAGTTCATCGCCGGGCTATCCATCTCCAGTTCCAGGGTCTTGCCGTCGAGGGCGACGTTGAGCTGGGCGACGCCATGCTCGTGCTTGCCGAGGCTACCGTGTTCATGTTCGTCGTGGGCTTGGGCTGCGAGGGGCAGCAGGGCGACAGCGAGGAGCAGGGGGCGCATGGGAGACTCCGGTCTGATGAATGATTTTGTTACGTTATAACAGATGAAAAATTAAGGCCAGCTTAGCGTGCGTTTGGCGTGGAGCCGATGCCGTGGGAGCATGCGCGAAACAGCGTTAGGAGAAGGGTGATGCTGAGAATCAAGGGCACCATCGGCGACTGGCCGGTGGACCTGACTGTGGAGATGGACGACGCCGACTGGGCCCGACTGGCGCAGAACCTGCCGGTGGCGGCCGTTGTGCCGTCCGCGACGGTTGCCGCTCAGCCAGCGGCTGCCGGCCCGGCGGACAAGCTGTGGCTGGCCGCGCAGGACCTGCTGCGCCGCAGCGGCAGCACGGAAGGGCCGGAGCTGATGGGTGAACTGGAAGCGCTGGCGGGCAGCACGGGAGCGGCGAAGGGATTGCTGGTGCGCCTGCGGCACAGCCCGCAGGTGAAGATCGAGGTGCGCGATGGCGTGCAGGTCTTCAACTGGGTCGAGGAGTAGCAGGATATCTGTAGGAGCGAGCTTGCTCGCGAACAGCCTCGCAGCAGGTTCGGTTCGCGAGCAAGAACTAGGCGTCCCCCTCGCTCCTACAGAAAGAAAGGGCGCCTCGCGGCGCCCTTTTCGTCAGTACATCAGGTTCGCCAATTTGCGGCGGTAGGCGATCACCAGCGGGTGGTCGTTGCCCAGCAGGTCGAACACCTGGACCAGCGTCTTGCGCGGCAGGTCCTCGCCGTAGCTGCGGTTGCGCACGAAGAGCTTGAGCAGGGCGTCCAGCGCCGCCTCGTACTGCTGGCGCGCCAGTTGCTGCACAGCCAACTGGTAGGTGGCTTCGTCGTCGTTGGCGTCGGCGGCCAGGCGCGTCTTCAGGGTGGCGGCATCGGGCAGGTCGGCAGCCTGGCGCAGGAAGGTCAGCTGAGCCTTGGCGGCGGCCAGCGCCTGCTTGTGGTCGTCGCTCTTCACCGCGTCGAGCACGGTCTCGGCCTCACCCAGTTCGCCGCGCTCGGCGAGGCAGCGGGCGTAGAGGATCAGCGCCGCGGCGTTGGTGTTGTCTTCGCCCAGCAGGACTTTGAGCTGCGCTTCGGCCTCGGCGAAACGGCCTTCGTTGAAGGCAGCCTGTGCCAGCTCCAGCGGGTTGCCGGCGGCCGGGGCGGGCGGCTGGACGTGCTGCTCCAGCATCTGGCGGATCGCCGATTCGGGCTGCGCACCGGCGAAGCCGTCCACCGGCTGGCCGTCCTTGAACAGCACCACGGTGGGCAGGCTGCGGATGCCGAAACGCATCACGATGTCCTGCTCGACGTCGCAGTTGACCTTGGCCAGCAGCAGCTCGCCCTGGTACGACTCGGTGATCTGCGCCAGCAGCGGCATCAGTGCCTTGCACGGGGCGCACCAGTCGGCCCAGAAGTCGACCAGCACCGGCTTGTGGAAGGAGTTCTCGATGACGACCTGATCGAAGTTGGCGATGCTGGCGTCGAAGATGTAGGGCGTATCGCTCATGGGAAATCTCGGGCGAGTGGGGCGATGAAGGTGGTTGTCACTATAAGTGGGGGCGCCCTTCCACGGAAACAACCGGTGACCTGTAGGAGCGAGCTTGCTCGCGAACAACCATCCGCGCATGCCAGATCAATCGGCGTAGTTTCATGGTTCGCGAGCAAGCTCGCTCCTACAGAAAAGCTACGCCTTCCGTCGAGCGTGGTAGAGGCTCACGTGGCGGAATTCGGCCGGTTCGGCCAGGTCCGGCCAGGTGCAGCCATCGAGAATCCCCAGGCGCTGGTACAGCGGATGGCTGAAGTCGCGGACCCGCGAGTCAGCCACCAGGGCCTCGCGGCCGCGGCTGAGGAACTCGTCCAGCAGCGGCAGGTTGGCGCGGTCGTAGAGCACGTCGGCGACGATGATCAGATCAAAGCGGTCCTCTTCCTGGAAGAAGTCCGCCGAGTAGATCAGCTCCACACCGTTCAGCTCGGCGTTGGCACGGCAGGCGTCCAGCGCCAGCGGGTCGAGGTCGCAGGCGACCACCTCGGCGGCACCGGCCTTGGCCGCGGCGATGGCGGCAATGCCGGAGCCCGCACCGAAATCCAGCACACGTTTGCCGCGCACCCATTCAGGTTTTTCCGCCAGCCAGTGGGCCAGCACCAGCCCGCTGGCCCAGCAGAAGCACCAGTAGGGTGGCTCTTCGAGGATGCGCCGGGTCTCGTCGGGGCTGAACTCGCGGTCCATGTTCTGCGCGTCGATCAGCCAGAGGCGGATGTCGGTGCCGGGCAGGCATTCGGCGGACAGGCGCGCGTCGCCGAGCAGTTCGCCCAGGGCTTTGTGCAGGGAAAGCGGTGGCGTCACGGTGCGCGCTCCAGGCGCAGCACGCCGAGGGCGCGGGTTTCCGGCTGAGTGATGCGCACCGGCGGCAGGCGCCAGGCCAATTGACCGGACTGCGAGACGCGGCCGTGCAGTTCGACGCGGGCATTGGCCGGGAAGGACTGCGGGTTGAAGATCAGCCGGAAGGGCAGCGCCTGGCCGTTGGCGATGAGCTTCTCGCTGGAAAGCAGTTGTTGCGGACGGTCGCGCTCGTCGATCACCAGCAGCGCCACTTCCACTTCGCTGCCCGCCGGCAGGTAGCCCTGGGCGCTGCTGAGCTGGCCGGAGAGGGCGCGCATGTGCGCCGGCACCGGTTCCAGTGCGGCAGGCGCCGAGTTTTTCGGTGCGGGCGCCGGCGCGGCGGCGGGCACGGGTTTCTCGCTGGCGCAGGCGGCCAGCAGAACGGTAAGGGACAAGCAGAGCAGGCGGGTATACATGGCGGGCTCCATCGCAGCAGATTCCAGGCGGGCGCTTATATAGCGTAATGCTTGCGGCTTGTCTGCGGGGAGCAGGGTTTCTTCGGCCAGACGATGCGCTACCATGAGGCCCTTACCTATTCCTCCGACAAGACTGCCCAAGACTCGCCATGCATTGTCCTTTCTGCGGCGCCCACGACACCAAAGTCATCGATTCGCGCCTGGTCGCCGAGGGCGACCAGGTCCGCCGGCGCCGCGAGTGCCTGGCCTGCGGCGAGCGTTTCACCACCTTCGAGACCGCCGAACTGGTCATGCCGCGCCTGATCAAGCAGGACGGCAGCCGCCAGCCCTTCGACGAGGACAAGCTGCGCGCCGGCATGCAGCGCGCGCTGGAGAAGCGCCCGGTGAGCATCGAGCGGCTGGAGGAGGCGATGGCGCACATCAAGCACAAGCTGCGCGCCACTGGCGAGCGCGAGATCAAGTCTCGCGTGCTGGGTGAGTTGGTGATGGCCGAGTTGCAGAAGCTCGATGAAGTCGCCTACATCCGCTTCGCCTCGGTGTACCGCCGCTTCCAGGACCTCAACGAGTTCCGCGAGGAAATCGAGCGCCTGGCCCGGGAGCCGGCGAAAGAATGAGCGGCGTCGATTCCGTGAACTGCCCGGATGAGGCCTGGATGGCCCACGCCATCGAGTTGGCCCGCAAGGGCTGGTACACGACCCATCCCAACCCTCGCGTCGGCTGCGTCATCGTCCGCGACGGCGAAGTCGTCGGCGAAGGCTGGCACTTGCGCGCCGGCGAGCCCCATGCGGAAGTCCACGCCCTGCGCCAGGCCGGCGACAAGGCTCGCGGCGCCACCGCCTATGTCACCCTGGAACCCTGCAGCCACTTCGGTCGCACGCCCCCTTGCGCCGACGCCTTGATCGGCGCCGGCCTCGCCCGCGTGGTCGCGGCCATGCAGGACCCGAACCCGCAGGTCGCGGGCAGCGGCATGCGGCGCATTGCCGAAGCCGGTATCGAGGTGCGCTCCGGCGTGCTGGAAAACGAAGCCCGCGCCCTCAACCAGGGCTTCCTCAAGCGCATGGAGACCGGCCTGCCCTTCGTCCGCGTGAAGCTGGCGATGAGCCTGGACGGCCGCACCGCCATGGCCAGCGGCGAGAGCCAGTGGATCACCGGCCCGGCCGCGCGCCGCGCCGTGCAGCGCCTGCGCGCGCAATCCAGCGTGGTGCTCTCCGGCGCCGATACCGTGCTGACCGATGACGCCCGCCTGACCGTACGCCCGGACGAGCTGGGCCTGGACGCCGAACAGACCGAACTGGCCGCCCAGCGCCAGCCGCTGCGTGTGCTGATCGACGGCCGCCTGCGCGTGCCGCTGACCGCCACCTTCTTCCAGGCCGGCCCGGCGCTGGTGGTGAGCACACAGGACGACCCGAACTACGCCGTGGTCGGCCATGAATTGCTGAATCTCGCCGGCCTCGACGGCCAGGTCGACCTGATGGCACTGCTGGCCGAGCTCGGCCGCCGTGGGGTCAACGAAGTGCTGGTGGAAGCCGGTCCGCGCCTGGCCGGCGCCTTCGCTCGCCTCGGGCTGGTGGACGAATACAGCATCTTCGTGGCGCCCAAGCTGCTCGGCTCCTCCGCGCGGCCGCTGCTGGAGTTGCCGCTGGAGCGCATGAGCGAATCCCGCGAGCTGAAGATCGTCGACATCCGTGCGGTGGGAGACGACTGGTTGGTCACCGCCAGACCCGTCTGATTCTGCCCTTCACCGGCTTGCCGCTGTGCCCGCGAGGATGGGAGGGCGGCAAGCGGAAACTTCCGACTCAGGCTCACCTGTGGTAAAACGCCACACGCGGTCGACGCTGTAACGACCGCGATTGACGTTCTCAGGGCGGGGTGCAAGTCCCCACCGGCGGTAATGACGCGCAATGTGTCTAGCCCGCGAGCGCCTGTCCAGACCGGTTCGCCGGATGGCCAGGGTCAGCAGACCCGGTGTGATTCCGGGGCCGACGGTCATAGTCCGGATGAAGAGAGAACGGGATAGCCATCGGGGCGTGCCTGCGCGCGTCCGAGAAGTCCCTTCGATCCGATACGCCCTGTTTTCTAACGAAAAACAGGAGTTCGCCTCATGCAATACCTTTCCCTGTTGGCTTCGCGGGCCTGTCGGCCGGCTGCCTTCGCCGTGTGGGAGGCTACATGTTCACCGGCATAATCGAATCCATCGGAACCATCGCATCCATCACCCCGAAAGGCGGTGACGTGCGCCTCTACGTGAAGACCGGCAAGCTCGACCTCGGCGACGTCAAGCTGGGCGACAGCATCGCGGTCAACGGCATCTGCCTGACTGCGGTCGAGCTGCCCGGCGACGGCTTCTGGGCCGACGTCAGCCGCGAGACCCTGGCGCGCACGGCCTTCGCGCAGCTCAAGATCGGCAGCCGAGTGAACCTGGAAAAAGCTCTGACCCCGACCACCCGCCTGGGCGGCCACCTGGTCAGCGGCCACGTCGACGGTGTCGGCGAGATCGTAAAGCGCGAGGAAAACGCCCGCGCTATCCAGTTCACCGTGCGCGCACCGCGCGAGCTGGCCAAGTACATCGCGCTCAAGGGCTCGATCACCGTGGATGGCACCAGCCTGACGGTGAACGCGGTCAACGGCGCCGAATTCGAGCTGACCATCGTCCCGCATACCGTGCAGGAGACGATCATGGCCGACTACCGCGGTGGCCGCCTGGTCAACCTTGAAGTGGACCTGCTGGCGCGTTACCTGGAGCGCCTGCTGCTCGGCGACAAGGCGGCTGAACCCAGCGCCGGCGCCGGCGGCATCACCGAAGCATTCCTGGCCGACAACGGCTTCCTGAAACACTGAAAAGGCTCGTCCCCGTATGGCACTCAACAGCATTGAAGAACTGCTCGACGACATGCGTCAGGGCAAGATGGTCATCCTCATGGATGACGAGGACCGCGAGAACGAAGGCGACCTGATCATCGCCTCCGAGTGTGTCCGCACCGAAGACATCAACTTCATGGCCCGCTTCGCCCGTGGCCTGATCTGCATGCCGATGACCCGCGAGCGCTGCGAGCGCCTGGGTATCCCGCTGATGGTGCAGCGCAACGGTTCCGGCTTCGGCACCAAGTTCACCGTCTCCATCGAGGCCGCCGAAGGCGTCACCACCGGCATCTCCGCCGCTGACCGCGCCCGCACCGTGCAGGCCGCCGCGGCGAAGAACGCCGTCGCTGCCGATATCGTCAGCCCCGGCCACATCTTCCCGCTGATGTCCCAGCCCGGTGGCGTGCTGGCCCGCGCCGGCCACACCGAAGCTGCCTGCGACCTGGCGCGCATGGCTGGTTTCGAACCGTCCGGGGTGATCTGCGAGATCATGAACGACGATGGCACCATGGCCCGTCGCCCGGAGCTGGAAGAGTTCGCCAAGCAGCACAACATCAAGATCGGCACCATCGCCGACCTGATCCACTACCGCCTGATCCACGAGCGCACCGTCGAGCGCCTCGCCGAGCAGCCGCTGGATACCGAACTGGGCCAGTTCAAGCTGATCACCTACCGCGATTCCGTGGAAGGTGACGTGCACCTGGCGCTGACCTTGGGCAACATCTGCGCTGAAGAGCCGACCCTGGTGCGCGTGCACAACCCCGACCCGCTGCGCGACCTGCTGATGGTCAACCAGGCGGGTCGCTGGAGCCTGCGTGCGGCCATGGCCAAGGTAGCCGAGGCCGGCACCGGCGTGGTCCTGTTGCTGGGCCATCAGGTCGGCGGCGACGACCTGCTGGCGCACGTCCGCGAGATCACCAATACCCCGGCGCCGGCGCAGAAACCGACCACCACCTACAGCACCGTGGGTGCCGGTTCGCAGATCCTGCGTGACCTGGGTGTGCGCAAGATGCGCCTGATGTCGGCACCGATGCGCTTCAATGCGATATCCGGTTTCGACCTCGAAGTAGTAGAATACCTGCCCGCTGAATGAACCTAGCCGCCGTGCCCTGGCACGGCGGTGCCGTTCTTCTACCCTATTTGCGGAGCGTCACGCTGACGCTCCGGCTCTTTAACAGTGAGACTTGCCCATGACCCTGAAGACCATCGAAGGTACCTTCATCGCCCCCAAAGGCCGCTTTGCCCTGGTGGTTGGCCGCTTCAACAGCTTCGTGGTGGAAAGCCTGGTGGAAGGCGCCATCGACGCGCTGGTGCGCCACGGCGTCGCCCAGAGCGAAATCACCGTGATCCGCGCTCCGGGCGCCTTCGAGATTCCGCTGGTGGCGCAGAAAGTCGCCCAGCGCGGTGAGTTCGACGCCATCATCGCCCTCGGTGCGGTGATCCGTGGTGGCACCCCGCACTTCGAATACGTAGCTGGCGAGTGCACCAAAGGTCTGGCGCAGGTTTCCCTGCAGTTCGGCGTGCCGGTTGCCTTCGGCGTGCTGACCGTCGACTCCATCGAACAAGCCATCGAGCGCTCCGGCACCAAGGCCGGCAACAAAGGCGCCGAGGCAGCCCTGTCCGCCTTGGAAATGGTGAGCCTGCTGTCGCAGCTGGAGGCCAAGTGAGCACCCAGGACGGCAACACCCCGGCAAAGCCCGCCAAGCCGAACAAGATCGCCATGCGTCGCAAGGCCCGCAGCCTCGCGGTGCAGGCCCTGTATTCGTGGCAGATGGCTGGCCAGCCGCTCAACGAGATCGAGGCGACCTTCCGTACCGACAACGATTTCAGCGATGTCGACGGCGCCTACTTCCACGAGATCCTGCACGGCGTACCGCGCCTGAAGACCGATCTGGACCAGGAATTCATTCCCTGCCTGGATCGCGCCCTGGAAGAGGTTGACCCGGTGGAGCTGGCCATCCTGCGCCTGGCCACCTACGAGCTGCGCAACCGCCTGGACGTGCCGTACAAGGTCGTCATCAACGAAGGCATCGAGCTGGCCAAGACCTTCGGCGCCACTGACGGACACAAGTTCGTCAACGGCGTGCTGGACAAGCTCGCTCCGCGCCTGCGCGCCGCCGAACTGCGTGGCGCCAAGCGCTGAGGCATGGGTGAGTTCGAGCTGATCCGTCGCTACTTCGCCTCGGCCGCCTGTGCGGCCGGCGGCGAGGCAGTGGCATTGGGGATCGGCGACGACTGCGCGCTCCTCGCTCCCAGGGCTGGCGAACAGCTGGCGATTTCCACCGACACGCTCGTCGTCGGTGTGCATTTTCCTACCGTCTGCGATCCCTTCCTGCTCGGCCAGCGCGCCCTGGCGGTCTCTGCCAGCGACCTGGCAGCCATGGGCGCATCGCCCATCGGCTTCACCCTTGCCCTGACCCTGCCCGAGGCCGACCCGGCCTGGCTGGAAGGTTTTGCCCGTGGGTTGAACCAGAAGGCGCAGGAGTGTGGCTTGGCGTTGATCGGCGGTGATACCACCCGTGGCCCGTTGGCGATGACTGTCACCGTATTCGGCGGCGTGCCCGCCGGGCAGGCGCTGACTCGCGCCGGTGCGCGGCCGGGCGACCTGCTCTGTGTCGGTGGGCCGCTGGGCGAGGCGGGCGGGGCGTTGCCGCTGGTACTGGGCG
Organism: Pseudomonas multiresinivorans; assembly: GCF_012971725.1. Taxonomy (NCBI): domain Bacteria; kingdom Pseudomonadati; phylum Pseudomonadota; class Gammaproteobacteria; order Pseudomonadales; family Pseudomonadaceae; genus Pseudomonas; species Pseudomonas multiresinivorans. The sequence goes on along the minus strand of NZ_CP048833.1, from coordinate 6,351,428 downwards.
AGATGACCGCCGAGCCGGCCATCGCCGAGCCGCTGCTGGCGCGCTACTGGTCGCCGCAACCGCAGCTGGACTTTGGCCAGGCGTTGCGCGGCAAGGCGAGCGCGGCGCTGGATATTTCCGATGGGCTGCTGGCCGACTGCGGGCATATCGCTCGCGCCTCGGCTGTGGCATTGGTTGTCGAGGCCGACAAGCTGCCTGCAAGTCCGGCACTGGAAGCCCTGCTGGGCGCAGAGCGGGCGTTGCAGCTGAAACTGGGCGCGGGCGACGACTATGTCCTGGCCTTCACGCTGCCGCCTGAGTACCTGCCGGCACTGGCGGCGAACTGGCCGGCCCTGTGTGTGGTCGGTAGGGTGGAGGCCGGTTCGGGCGTGCGCGTGCTCGACGGCAACGGTGCCGACATCACGCCGCGTCAGGGCGGCTACCTGCATTTCATGGAGTGACCGTGACAGAACACCCCAACCAGGCCCCGGCCCAACCCGTACCCCATTCGGTATGGAGCAATCCCTGGCACTTCCTGGCCTTCGGCTTCGGCTCGGGCACCCTGCCCAAAGCGCCGGGCACCTGGGGTTCGCTGGTTGCGCTACCCTTCATACCACTCTGGCAGATGCTGCCGGACTGGGGTTACTGGCTGATGCTGGGCGTCACCATGCTGTTCGGCTTCTGGCTGTGCGGCAAGGTTGCCGACGATCTGCGCGTGCACGATCACGAAGGCATCGTCTGGGACGAGATGGTCGGCATGTGGATCACCCTCTGGCTGGTGCCGGAAGGCTGGTGGTGGCTGCTGGTCGGCTTCGTGGTGTTCCGCATCATCGACATCGCCAAGCCCTGGCCGATCAGCTGGGTGGACCGCAACGTCCACGGTGGCGTGGGCATCATGCTGGACGATGTACTGGCCGGGGTATTCGCCTGGCTGGTGATGCAAGGCCTGACATGGGGTTGGGCCCACTGGCTGATCTGAGGACGCTCGATGCGCCGACTGCTGTGCCTGCTCCTCTGCCTGTGCTGGCTGCCGGTAGCGCTCCTGTCGATGGCCGTGCCCCCGGCCGCGGCTGCTGACAAGACTGCCCGAGCGCTTGCTGGTGTGCCCGGGGAAATCCAGGTGGCCAGCGAGGTCTGGGTCAACTACACCCAGGCCGACGGCCGTGGCCTGGCCTGGGACCTGTTGCGGGCCATCTACGAGCCCGAAGGCGTACGCCTGAAACTGCGCAGCGAGCCCTACGTACGCTCGGTCGGGCTGGTGCAGCGCGCCGAGGCGGATGCCTGGGTCGGCTCCTACCGCAACGAAATCGACAACATCATCTATCCGCACTGGCCTTACGACGTCGACCCCATTGGTGCGCTGGGCCTGAACACTTCCCCCAGGCCGACCCTGGCCGCGCTCGACAGCTACCGCCTGGCCTGGATGCGCGGCTACGCCTTCGACCGCTACCTGGATCACCTGAAGCAGCGCAACGAGCTGCAGCGACGCAGCTCGGCGCTGCCGATGCTCGATGGCCACCGCATCGACTACTTCATCGACGCCCGCCCCGAGCTGGAAGAGATGATCGAGGCCAAGGGGGTCGACGCCAGCGTCTACCACATCACCGATGTCGGCTCGATTCCGCTGTATCTTGGCTTCGCCAACAACGACCGTGGGCGGGCGCTGGCGAAACTCTACGATTCGCGCATGCAGGCGCTCTACCGCAGCGGCGAGCTGGAGCGCATCTTTGCTCGCTGGCACTGGCCCTACGCCCCGCTGAAACCACTGCTGCCGCCCAAGGAGTGATCGAATGCGCCTGTCCGCCCTGATCTGCCTGTCCCTGTGTTCCATCGCTGCCGTGGCAGCCCCGCAGGTGCAGGTGGTCGGTCTGTTCCCCGGTGCCGCGGTGCTCAATATCGACGGCCAGCGCAAGCTGGTGAAAGTCGGCCAGACCGGCACGGAAGGCATACAGGTGGTCAGCGCCGACAGTCACAAGGCGGTACTGCGCATCGGCGGCGTCGAGCAGACCTATGAGCTGAGCCGCGAGTACAACAGCGGCGGCTATGCCGCGCCCTCCGCCCGCACCGAGATGAGCATCGCCCGCGGCACCGGTGGCCACTATTGGGTGGCGGGCACCATCAACAACCAGAACGCGCAGTTCCTGGTGGATACCGGCGCCACCTCTATCGCCATGAACGAAGGCGAGGCCCGGCGCCTGGGGATCGATTACCGCGCCAGCGGTACGCCGATGATGGTCTCCACGGCCAGCGGCACCGTCAGGAGCTGGCGGGTGATGCTCAACAGCGTGAAGCTTGGCGGTATCGAGTTGCTGGGCGTCGAGGCCGCGGTGGTCGAAGGCGATTACCCCACCGAGATTCTCCTGGGCATGAGCTTCCTCAACCGCGTCGGCTGGCGGGAGGAACAGGGCATGATGTACATCCAGGCCAAGCACTGACGGCGGGGCTTCTATCAACCGCATCGATGCTTATCTTGCAGAATTCGCGATGACGGTGCGGCCGGCGCTGCTGCTACAATGCCGGTCCTCCTTCCTTAGATAAATCTTTCAGGAGTTTCCGGTGTCTGTCGTTTTCGTCGCCGCCTCCAAGCTGCCCACCCCCTTCGGCGAATTCACCATGCATGGCTTCCTCGACGAGGAAACCGGCAAGGAACACGTCGCCCTGACCATGGGCAAGCTCGATGACGGCCAGCCGGTGCTGGGGCGTCTGCATTCCGAATGCCTCACCGGCGATGCGCTGTTCAGCCTGCGCTGCGACTGCGGTTTCCAGCTCGAGGGCGCACTGTCGGCCATCGCCAAGGAAGGCCGTGGCGTCCTGCTGTACCTGCGTCAGGAAGGCCGTGGCATCGGCCTGATCAACAAGATTCGCGCCTATGCCTTGCAGGATGAAGGTGCCGATACAGTGGAGGCCAACCTGGCCCTGGGCTTCGGCGCCGACCAGCGCGACTACGCCATGTGCCTGCCGATGCTGCAGCACCTGGGCGTCTGCTCGCTGAAGCTGATGACCAACAATCCGCGCAAGGTCAAGGCGCTGGAAGGCTACGGCCTTACCGTCGCCGAGCGGGTGCCGCTGCACAAGGGCCTGAACCCGCATAACAAGCGCTACCTGCAGACCAAGGCGGGCAAGCTCGGGCACATGCTGGGCAACATGCATCAGGGCGAAGCCGAGGCCGAGGCGTCCGCTTCGTGAACCGCGCCGCTGCCCGGCGCCGGCTGAATCTGATCTGGTGGCTGCTGCTGGCGCTCGCGCTGGCACCGCAGCACCTGATGCTGGCGCTGGTGGGCGATGCGCCGTTCTCGGACAAGCTGGCCACGCCGGTGTTTGTCGTCGGCCTGGTGTCGATGTTCCTCACCCTGCCGTTGTTCCGTCGCTACAAGCACGCGCTGATCGCTACCGGCAAGGCTCGCGATGGCGCGGACGAGCCTGCGGCCTGGCAGGCACTGGGTGCCGCGCAGCGCCGTGGTGCGCTGGTGGGCAGCATTCCGGCCTGGATCGGCGCCCTGGCGGTGCTGGTCGACCTGCATGGTGTGCCGGTCCTGCTGTTGGGCTTCGCCAGCCTGGTCATCCTCTGGCTGTATCGCCTGCCGCGCCAACTGGCCTGATGCGCCGTTTCCTCTGCCTGCTTCTGCTGCTCGCCGGTTTGCCGGTGGCGGCGGCAGAGCGGGTGGTCAGCCTTGCGCCTTCCCTTACCGACATGGTCCTCGAGCTGGGCGCCGCCGACCGGCTGGCCGGCCTGCTCGATGGCGGGCCCCGTCCGCAATCATTGAAAGGCCTGCCGTCCGTCGGCCGCTACGGGCAGGTCAATCTCGAACAGATTCTCGCCCTGCAGCCCGACCTGCTGCTGGTCTGGCCCGGTGCGGTGCCTGAGGCGCAGCTGCAGCGCCTGAAGGCCGTGGGCATTCCGCTCTACGTGGCCGATCCGCATCATCTTGAAGATATCTCCCGGCAGTTCCGCGAACTGGGCGAGCGTCTGGGGCGGGCCGAGAAGGGGCGTGAGCTGGCCGATACCTTCGATGCGCGCATGGCGCAGTTGCGTGCGCAGTACCGGCGCGAGCAGCCGCTCAGGGTGTTCTACCAGGTGTGGGACCGCCCGCTCTATACCGTCGGTGGTCGACAGATCATCAGCGAGGCGCTGGAAGTCTGCGGTGGCCGCAACCTGTTCGCCGACCTCGACCTGCCAGCGCCGCAGGTGGGGCAGGAGGCCGTGCTGGCGCGTGATCCGCAGGTGATCCTGGCAGCCAGCGAGGACCAGTTGCGCGGTTGGACCGGCATGCAGCAGCTCAGCGCCACACGGCTTCAGCAGCTCTGGGTAGTGCCGGATCGCAATCTGGAGAAGCCGAGCTTCGCGATGCTCGATGCCACCGAGAAGCTTTGCCGGTTGCTCGCGGGTGCCAAGGCCGACGACTGAGTCGGCCGGGTTCGGCGACAAGGAGCAGGCCGTAGGGCGGAAAACCCGAACGGGTTATCCGCCCTACGTCCACGCCCATCGGCGCCTGAGGTCAGAACCCTTCCAGCACGATCTTGCCCTTGGCCGTGTTGCTCTCCAGCAGCGCGTGGGCACGGCGCAGGTTGGCGGCGTCGATCTTGCCGAAGTGCTCGCCCAGGGTGGTCTTCAGCACGCCGCTGTCGATCAGCCCGGCCACACGCTGCAGCAGCTTGTGCTGCTCGATCATGTCGTCGGTCTGGAACATCGAGCGGGTGTACATGAACTCCCAGTGCAGCGACAGGCTCTTCTGCTTGAGCAGGCGCACGTCGAGGTTCTCCGGGTCGTCGATCAGCGCGAGACGGCCTTGCGGGCGCAGGCTGGCGACGATCTCGGGCAGGTGCTGCTCGGTCTGGTTGAGGCTGGCCACGTGGGTGACTTCGCCGATGCCGATGCGCTTGAGTTCTTCGCTCAGCGGCTTGCGGTGATCGATCACGTGGTGCGCGCCGAGGTTGCGCACCCATTCCTGGGTTTCCGGGCGCGAGGCGGTGCCGATCACGGTCATGCCGGTGAGCTGGCGCGCCAGTTGGGTGAGGATCGAGCCAACGCCGCCGGCCGCGCCGACGATCAGCAGGCTCTGGCCCTTGCTGGCGCTGCCCTCGGCCACCTGCAAACGGTCGAACAGCAGTTCCCAGGCGGTAATGGTGGTCAGCGGCAGGGCGGCGGCGTGGGCGAAGTCCAGGCTCCTGGGCATGGCGCCGACGATGCGCTCGTCGACCAGTTGCAACTCAGCATTGCTGCCGGGGCGGGTCAGGTCGCCGGCATACCAGACCTTGTCGCCCGGCTTGAACAGGCTGACCTCGCTGCCCACGGCGCGGACCACGCCGCTGGCGTCCCAGCCGAGCACCTTGTACTGGCCTTCGGCGGGCTGTGCGCGCTGGCGCACCTTGGTGTCCACCGGGTTGGCGGAGATGGCGCGCACTTCCACCAGCAGGTCGCGCGGGCCGGGCGTGGGCTCGGGCAGCTGGATGTCGAGCAGGGAATTGGCGTCGCTGCTGGGCAGGCTCTGGGTGTAGCCGATGGCTTTCATGGTCAGTCCTATTCGCTGAAATGATCAGTCAATTCGGTTCATCAGGCGGATATCGAGTTCCGCCAGGTCAGGTTCGGCGGCCTTCACGAAGGCCTGGAAGTGCGGGCTGGCCTCGTGCTCGGCCAGGGCATCCTCGTCGCGCCACTGCTCGATCATGTAGATCAGCTCGGCGTCCTTGATATCGCGGTGCAGGTCGTACTGCAGGCAGCCGGCCTCGGAGCGGGACGGCGCGAGCATGCCGTGCAGGCGCTCCTGCAGGCTGTCGGCGCGGCCGGGCTTGGCGCGAATGATGGCGATCAGGGTCAGGCTCATCCGGGTATCTCCAGTTGGGCGGGGAAGGTGAGGGCATGCTGCTCTCTTTCGTCTGAGAGAAAAACCGCGTAAGTAGAGAGTCTCTTTCAAAGGATTTTTGAAAATGCTGCGCTTCGACGACCTGCAGATATTCGTTCGCACCGCCGAGCGCGGCAGCCTCTCCGCCGCTGCCCGTGAGCTGGAACTGTCGCCGGCAGTGGCCAGCGCCGCGCTCAAACGCCTGGAAAGCGAGCTGGACGTACGCCTGTTCGCCCGTTCGACCCGCAGCCTGCGCCTGACCGCCGAGGGCGAGCTGTACCTGGCCCACGCCCGAGCGGCGTTGCAGAGCCTGGACGATGGCCGCCAGCTGCTGGCTGGCGGCAAGAGTGAGATCGCCGGCAATTTCCAGGTCTCGGCGCCGTCGGATTTCGGCCGCAACGTGTTGCTGCCCTGGCTGGACGAGTTCCAGGCGCTGCACCCGCGCATGAACCTGCGCCTGCTGATCAGCGATCGCCAGGCCGATCTCTACCGGCAGCCGGTGGACGTGGCGTTCCGCCTGGGGCAGCCGGGAGACTCGAACCTTGTCGCGCTACCGCTGGCGCCGGACAACCGCCGGGTGCTCTGCGCCGCGCCCGAGTACTTCGCCCGCCACGGCAAGCCAACACACCCGGACGAGCTGCAAAAACATAACTGCCTGCTGTACATGCTGGGCGGACGTGCTCACGAGCGCTGGCGCTTCAGCGACAGCCGCAAGCAGCACGAAGTGACGGTGCGCGGCGATCGCCTCTGCGACGACGCCGACGTGGTGCGGCGCTGGGCCGTGGCGGGGCAGGGGCTGGTCTACAAGTCCTGGCTGGACGTCGCGGCCGACGTGCGCGCCGGCCGGCTGGAAGTGGCGCTGGCGGACTACCTGGGCGAAGCCACGCCGATGAACCTGTTCTGCACCCACCGCGCCCAGCTCAGCCGGGCCGTGACCCAGTTGCGCGAGTTCGTCCAGCTACGCTGCGCCGAACTGATGCGCGAGCGCCCCTGGGCCTGAAGCCGGGTCAGAGCGGCGTGTAACGGTGGATGGCCGACGACAGCCCCCAGGCGCTGGCTACCGCCAGCAGCACCATGGCGGTCGGCAACAGGCTCCACCAGATGCGCGGGGCCAGGGCTGGCAGCTCGCTGCGTCGCTGACTTATCCACAGGCTGGCGGCGCACACCGCCGCGCCGAGCAGGGCGCCGGCGATGATGTCGCTGGGCCAGTGGGCGCCCAGGTAGACGCGGGACAGCGCAATGCTCGCCGCCGGAATCACCGCCAGCAGCATCCAGGTCAGGCGCACCCGCGGGGATTTCTCTCGGCTGGCCAGCACCCCGAGTACCAGGAAGAAGGCGAAGGACGCCGAGCTGTGGCCGCTGGGCATGCTGAAGGCGGACAGCGGATCGGCGATCACCTCGGGCCGGGCGCGGCCGAAGAGGTGCTTGAGCGCGGTGTTGAGCAGCGCGGTGCCGACCATGGTGCCGGCGGCGAAGAAGGCATGGCGCCACAGCCGCAGTGCGGCCAGCAGTACCGCCAGCAGCGCGCCGGCGATGAACTGGGTGCGGAAGTCGCCAACGCGGGTGACAGCCACCATCACATGGTCCAGCCACGCGTGGCGGTGTTCCTGCACCAGCGCCATCAGGCCTTTGTCCAGGGCGTCGAGGTGCGGCCAGCCGATGAGCATGGCGAACAGCAGGGCGAAGCAACCGACGGCGCCGATCAGCGGAGCGTTACGCTCCTTGCGCAGTTCGGCATGGATGATCAGCGCGAACACCACGGCGATGCACGCGGCGACCACCCCGGCCTCCGGCCAGAAGCCTTCAGGCAGCGGCAGGCGCATCGCCGCACCGGTCGCCCAGCCGGGCACCAGATAGGCGATGGACCAGCCGGCGGCGGCGATGATGGAAACGATGGCGAAGCGGCCGAAGGGCATGTCCAGCATGCCGGCGACCATCGGCAGGAAAGGCCGCAGCGCGCCGATGAAGCGGCCCACCAGCAGGCTCGCCACGCCATAGCGGTGGAAGAACCCTTCCGCGCTGGCAATCCATTCCGGATGGTGGCGCAGCACCGGCAAGCGGCGGATGTCCTGGTGGAAGTGGCGACCGATCCAGTAGGACGACAGGTCACCGAGCAGGCCGCCGAAGAACGCCAATGCCAGGGTTTCCCCCAGCCCCAGGGCGCCGCTGCCGGCCAGCACGGCAATGGCGAAGAGCATCACCACACCGGGCAGGATGATGCCGATGATGGCGGCGCATTCGAGGAAGGCGACCAGGAACAGGACCAGGGCGAGCCATTGCGGATGGGTGGCCATCCAGGTGTTGAAGGCGGCGAGATCGATCATCGGAAGGTGGCGTCCTGGGTTCCGAGCAGGTGGTAGTCATGACCTTCGACCTGTCCGCGGCGCAGTGGGTTGCGCGTGCAGAAGGGCGCGAAGGTGGCATCGACGAAGCGGTACTGCAGGTGTTCGTCGCGGCCGTGGGGAATGCCCAGGCGCGCGGCCTGGATAACTTGCGAGGGTGTCTCGCCGATATCGTCGACGAACAGGCGCTGCGGGTCGAAGCGCTGGGCGTCCCAGTCCGGCACTTTCAGGCCCATCGCGCGGCAGAGCAGTGTCTGGCCGTTGCACAGCTTGCCCAGCGGGCGCTCGCTGCCATCGGCGGCGGGGTTGAGCCGGCGCATGGCGGCCAGTGATTCGTCACTGGAGATGCGGTCCATCCAGGGGTGCCCGGACTTGATCAGTACGGCATTGCCCGCGCCGCCGGCGCTGAAGTTCAGCGAGTCGCCGCCGCGCGCGTAATACATGTAGATGTGCCCGCCATCGAGGAACAGCGCCTTGCGCTTCTCGGTGTAGCCCAGCGATGCGTGGCTGCCTTTCTCGGCCAGGTAATAGGCCTCGGTCTCGATGATCCGCGCGGAGAGCCACAGGTCGCCGACACGGTGGCGGATCACCTTGCCCAGCAGTTCGCGGGCGACGGTCAGGGCATCGCGATTGAAGAAGGCGTCCGGCAGGGGATTGGCCCCGGGCCAGGGCAAACTTAGGTTGGGTTCGGCGGGCATCGGATTGTCGCGGTTCTCGGGCCGGTCTTAGGCTGGGGAATCATAACAACAAGATTCTTAAGCATGGCTGAACGGATCCGGGCCGACAGCGCCCACATTACCCCCAGCGCCCACTACACCGGTTACGTCTGGTATCGCCACCAGCTTGCCGATCCGGCCTTCGCCACGGCGTTCGGCCGCTGGGTGCACGGCTGCGTGGCGCCGATCAACTGGGGCGCGCGGATCGGCTTCGGGCTTAATATCGAAGACTTCCTGTTACAACGTCACCTGCTGATCGATGCCCGGCTGACCCAGGCCATCGAGTCGCGCGGCGTTTCCCAGGTCGTAGAGATTGCCTGCGGGCTCTCGCCTCGCGGGAGGCGCTTTCGCGAGCGTTACCCCCAGCTGACCTACCTGGAAGCCGACCTGCCGCCCATGGCCGCGCGCAAGTCCGCGTTGCTGCAGGAGCAAGGTTGGCTGGACGGCAAGCACCGCGTGCGTGCTGTGGATATCCTTGCCGAGGACGGCGAGCAGAGCCTTGCTGCGCTGCTCTGCGAACTGGACCCGGATCGCCCCGTGGTGGTGATCACCGAAGGGCTGGTGAATTACTTCCAGCGCCCGGTGATCGAGGGGTTCTGGCGTCGGTTGGCTGCAGCCCTGCGGCGCTTCCCCGAGGCGACCTACCTCACCGAACTCTATCCCGACCTGCGCGAGCACCCGCGCTACCGGCAGATTCGCTGGGGCGTAGGGTTGATCGGCAAGCTGACGCGGGGCGGCTACCCGCTGCATTACCGCAGTGCCGCTGAGATCGAGCAGGCGTTCATCGGTTGCGGGTTTGGCCGGGTGGGCGTGCTCGATCCGCAGGTGGATGGGGTGGGGCTGGGCTTGCCGAAAGGGCGGATGCCGAGTCTGGTGCGGGTGATCGAGGCGCGGATTTAGGTTCGGGGATGGGCGGTTCGCGAGCAAGCTCGCTCCTACAGCGGCCCCGATGCACTGCGGAGGCTCTTTTGTAGGAGCGAGCTTGCTCGCGAACAGTGCCAATGCCTGAGGTCTGTGCCGGGGTATCCCCCTCACCCCAGCCCTCTCCCAGGGGGGAGAGGGAGCAGATCGTGCCGGCTGCCAGTGCTGCTTCACTTCATGCTGAACAGTCCCCTCTCCCTCTGGGAGAGGGGTAGGGTGAGGGCATGGGCCGGGCTTGGCTCATGAGAGTTTCTTTTCAGGCCGCGCACGCCCCCTGCTGCATCGGCACCACCATCGCCGCCAGCGCAGCGCTGGCCTGCGGGTCGCCGTGGGCGAAGATGAACGGCAGGCCGTCTCCGCTGTAGCGCAGCGGCAGGATGTCCAGCTCCGGCAGGCCGGCAGCGGCGAGCTTCCAGCCGCGCGCAGGGCGATCCGCCGGCAGCTCGACGCGGATCAGGCCACCGAAATAGCCCAGCTCCGCCAGCTCGCAGCGCCATTCGCCGCCCTCGCTGTTGCGCAGTACGGCGCGTTGATCGGCCGGCGCCAGGCGCGCCTCGAAGCGGCGCTCCAGGTGCAGCAGCTGCTGGCGCTGGAAGCGCGTGCTGCCGGCGGCACTGCGTGGCAGTGGCTCGCCGAGCAGGAACGGGTTGTAGAGCCGCGCACAGGCATCGCGGCGTTCGAATTGGGCCAGGTGGTCGGCGTCGTGGATCAGCGCGAACTCCGCATCGGCGCAGGCATGGGCGAACTCGGCGTGTTCCCACGGCTGGGTGAAATGGTCGTACTCGCCGGCCAGCACCAGGGTCGGGCATTGCGGGTGACGGTCGAAGCCGCCGAAGGCCAGCAGGCGCTGGCTGTTCTGCCGGTAGCGTTCGATTTCCGCTGGCGTCAGGCGCTGCAGCTGGCGCAGCAGGGCCTTGCGGAACACTGGCGACACGCCGGTATCGGCCAGGCGCAATGGATTGATCAGGCCGGTCAGCACGCCATGGGCGAAGGGTTCCTGCTCGCCCAGTTCCAGGCGCGCCAGGGCCTCGACCAGCAGGGCGCGGGCGCCGGGTCGGCCGAAGGCGGTGATGCCGGCCAGCAGCAGGCGGCCGCAGCGCTTTGGGTGGCGGGCGGCGAACAGCGCAGCCAGTGCCGAGCCGTAGGACAACCCGATGGGCATCAGCGGCGGCAAGTGCAGGGTTTCGGCGAAAGCGGCGATGAGATCGGCCAGGTCTTCCAGGCTCAGCTGGGGCGCCAGTTGCAGGTTGCCTCCCTGGCTGGGCAGGTCGAGCAGGATCACCGGGTGCCCGGCGAGCAGCTCCGAGACCTCGCTGGCGAAGGAGCGGAAGCTCTGGAATGCGCCGCCCAGCAGCAGGACGGGCGGGCGGGTGTCATCCTCTAGCGAAGAAAAGGCCTGGTAGTGCAGTTGCCAACCGTCCAGTTCCAGCACCGCCGGGGTGGCGGTCAGGGACTGGGCGCTGTAATCGGTGCGATAGCGCATGGCAGTTCTCCGGCGGTGGGCCGCCTCTTGTTGTTCTTCCCTGGCGCGACTCCCTGGCATGCGAGCACTGCAGGGGCAATTAGCCATGCTTGCAAGGTAAACAGCGGATACGAATTTGGTTACCCAACCTTCGGGCGGCAGGAGGGGGTGGCGGACGGGCGAGTGTCACCGTTTGGCCGATGGTGCGGGGCATCGGGCGCTATTGGCGTTACGCGAAGCACAGCACTGACCGGCCGGCTGCTGTGGCTGGCCGCTGAGGGGGCGCTCCCGCTATACTTGCGCATTTCCCTCACGCAGACGCGTTTGATCATGACCGAGTCCGTTCTCGACTATATGAGCCGCCTGGGCCGCGCCGCCCGTGAAGCGTCGCGCGTCGTCGCGCGCGCCACGACCGCGCAGAAGAACCAAGCCCTGCTGGCCGCTGCCGATGCCCTGGACGCCGCCCGCGCCCAGCTGACCGAAGCCAACGAACAGGATCTGGCCAATGGCCGTGCCAATGGTCTGGAGCCAGCCATGCTGGACCGCCTGGCCCTGACTCCGGCGCGCATCGACGACATGATCGAGGGCCTGCGCCAGGTCGCCACGCTGCCGGACCCGATCGGCGAGATCCGCGACATGCGCTACGTGCCGTCCGGTATTCAGCTGGGCAAGATGCGCGTGCCGCTGGGCGTGGTGGGGATCATCTACGAATCCCGCCCGAACGTGACCATCGACGCCGCCAGCCTGTGCCTGAAGTCGGGCAACGCCACCATCCTGCGCGGCGGCTCCGAGGCGATCCATTCCAACCAGGCGATTGCCGCGTGCATCCAGACGGGCCTGGCCAAGGCCGGCCTGCCGGCCAGCGTCGTGCAGGTCGTGGAAACCACTGACCGCGCCGCCGTCGGCGCGCTGATCACCATGCCCGAATACGTGGACGTCATCGTTCCGCGCGGCGGCAAGGGCCTGATCGAGCGCATCAGCCGTGACGCCAAGGTCCCGGTGATCAAGCACCTGGACGGCATCTGCCATGTCTACATCGACGTTGCCGCCGATATCGACAAGGCGATTCGCGTCGCCGACAACGCCAAGACCCAGCGCTATGCGCCGTGCAACACCATGGAAACGCTGCTGGTGCACGCCGGCATCGCCGACCGCGTGCTGCCGCCGCTGGCCGCCATCTACCGCGACAAGGGCGTGGAGCTGCGCGGTGACGCCGCCACCCGTGCGCTGCTGGGCGCGGATGTGCTGGAAGCCACCGAGGAAGACTGGCGCACCGAGTACAACGCGCCGATCCTGTCGATCCGCATCGTCGACAGCCTCGACGCGGCCATCGAGCACATCAACACCTACGGCTCGCAGCACACCGACGCGATCATCACCGAGAACTTCACCGATGCCCGTCGCTTCCTCACCGAAGTGGACTCGGCCTCGGTCATGGTCAACGCCTCGACCCGCTTCGCCGATGGCTTCGAGTACGGCCTGGGCGCGGAGATCGGCATTTCCACCGACAAGCTGCACGCCCGCGGTCCGGTCGGCCTGGAAGGTCTGACCAGCGAGAAGTACGTGGTGTTCGGCGACGGGCACGTGCGTACCTGATGAACAAGGCGCGTTCCCGTCGTGTCGGTCTGTTCGGCGGCACCTTCGATCCGGTGCACATCGGCCACCTGCGCAGTGCGCTGGAGATGGCCGAACAGTTCGAATTCGACGAGTTGCGCCTGATCCCCAACTTCCGCCCGCCGCACCGCGACACCCCCCAGGTGAAACCGGAGCAGCGGCTGGCGATGGTCGAACTGGCAGTAGCCGGAGTGACCCCGCTGGTGGTCGATGACCGCGAGCTGAAGCGTGACAAACCCTCCTACACCATCGACACCCTGGAGTCGCTGCGTGGGGAGCTGGATGAGCAGGACCAGTTGTTCCTGCTGGTCGGCTGGGACGCTTTTTGTGGCCTGCCGACCTGGCATCGCTGGGAAGAGTTGCTGGAGCACAGTCATATCGTCGTGCTGCAGCGCCCGGATGCCGACAGCGAGCCGCCGGAAGACCTGCGCGACCTGCTGGCGGCGCGCAGTGTTGCCGACCCGAAGGCGATGACCGGCCCCGCCGGGCAGATCACCTTCGTCTGGCAGACGCCGCTTGCAGTTTCCGCCACGCAGATCCGCCAACTCCTGTCGCAGGGGCGCTCGGTGCGCTACCTGGTTCCGGATGCGGTATTGAACTATATCGAGGCGCACGGCCTGTACCAGGCGCCCCACTGAACAAGTCAGAGAGTCATACATGCAAACCGAACAACTGGTCGAACTGACCATCGCCGCCCTGGAAGATCTCAAGGCGCAGGACATCACCGTCATCGACGTGCGCGAGAAGACCAGCATCACCGACGTCATGGTCATCGCCACCGGCGCCTCCAGCCGTCAGGTCAAGTCGCTGGCCGACAACGTGCTGGAAAAGGTCAAGGAACAGGGCGTGCGCCCGATCGGCAGCGAAGGCCAGGAAGGCGGCGAGTGGGTCCTGATCGACCTCGCCAACGTCGTGGTCCACGTCATGCAGCCGGCCACCCGCCAGTTCTACGACCTGGAGCGTCTGTGGCAGGGCGCCGAGCAGAGCCGCGCGTCCCACAGCGCCGAGTAAGCGTGCCGTGCGCCTGCGTCTGATCGCGGTTGGCTCGCGCATGCCGCGCTGGGTGGAAGAGGGCTGGGCGGAGTACGTCAAACGCCTGCCCTCGGAGCTGTCCCTGGAACTGGTGGAAATCCCGTTGAACACGCGCGGCAAGAATGCCGACGTGGCACGGCTGATCCGCCAGGAAGGCGAGGCCATGCTGAGCAAGGTCCAGCCCGGGGAACGCATCGTCACCCTGGAAGTCGAAGGCAAGCCCTGGAGCACCCCCCAGCTGGCGCAGGAACTCGACCGCTGGCGCCTGGACGCGCGCACCGTCAACCTCATGGTCGGCGGGCCGGAAGGCCTGGCGCCGGAGGTCTGCGCGCGCAGCGAGCAGCGCTGGTCGCTGTCACCGCTGACCCTGCCGCACCCGCTGGTGCGCATCCTGGTCGGCGAGCAGATCTACCGCGCCTGGACAGTGCTGTCCGGGCACCCCTACCACAAGTAGTCGTAGCCGTTTTCGATGCCGCAGCCGATACAGCTCAAGGACCACGAGAAGGACGCCCGCCTGGTCCGCGCCCGCGTCATCGTCGGCGGGGTAGCGATCTTCCTGCTCGCGCTGGTGCTGGTGGCGCGCATGTATCACCTGCAGGTGACGCAGTACGACTACCACTCGACGCTGTCGGAGAACAACCGCGTCCACGTGCAGCCGATTCCGCCCAATCGCGGGCTGATCTTCGACCGCAACGGCGTGATCATCGCCGACAACCGTCCCAGCTTCAGCCTGACGATTACCCGCGAACGTACGGAGAACCTGCAGGATACGTTGAAGAACCTCGTCGAAATCCTTGGATTGACCGAGGAAGACAAGGCCATCTTCGAGAAGCGCATGAAGCAGGGGCGGCGGCCGTTCGAGCCGGTGCCGATCATGTTCGAGCTGTCCGAGGAGCAGATCGCCCGCATCGCGGTGAACCAGTACCGCCTGAACGGCGTCGACGTCGCCGCGCAGTTCGTCCGCCATTATCCGCTGGGTGAGCACTTCGCCCACTCGGTCGGCTATGTCGGCCGGATCAACGAGGCGGAGCTGAAGAGACTCGACCCGGTGGCCTATTCGGGCACCCACCACATCGGCAAGACCGGCGTGGAGAAGTTCTACGAAGACGCGCTGCACGGCACCGTGGGCTACGAGGAAGTCGAGACCAACGCCCGTGGCCGCGTGCTGCGCGTGCTCAAGCGCACCGAGCCGATTTCCGGCCGCGACATCGTGCTGAGCATCGACAGCAAGCTGCAGGCCGCCGCTGAAACCGCACTGGCCGGCCGGCGTGGCGCCATCGTGGCGATCCAGCCGTCCACCGGCGAGGTGCTGGCGATGGTCAGCCAGCCGGCCTACGACCCCAACCTGTTCGTCACCGGCATCAGTTTCAAGGATTACGCGGCGCTGCGGGACTCCGAGGATCGCCCTCTGTACAACCGCGTGCTGCGCGGCCTGTACCCGCCGGGTTCGACGGTGAAGCCGGCGGTGGCCATTGCGGGGCTCGACGCGGGTGTGGTGACGCCCACCAGCCGTGTGTTCGACCCCGGCTTCTATCAATTGCCCAACTACGACCACAAGTACCGCAACTGGAACCGCACCGGCGACGGCTGGGTCACTCTGGAAACCGCGATCATGCGGTCCAACGACACCTACTTCTACGATCTCGCCCACAAGCTGGGGATCGACCGGCTGCACGACTACATGAGCAGGTTCGGTTTCGGCCAGCGCGTGGCCCTGGACATGTATGGCGAGGCTGACGGCCTGATGCCATCCCGCCAGTGGAAGCGTGCCCTGCGCCGGCAGGCCTGGTTCCCAGGTGAAACCCTGATTCTGGGCATCGGCCAGGGCTACATGCAGTCCACCCCGCTGCAGCTGGCGCAGATGACCGCGCTGCTGGCGAACAAGGGCAAGTGGATCCGCCCGCACCTGGCCAGGACCATCGACGGCAAGCCGCCGGTGGACGAAGACCCGATGCCGGACATCCAGCTCAAGGACCCGAACAACTGGAACCTGGTGGACTACGGCATGCAGCAGGTGGTCCACGGCGCCCGCGGCACCGCCCACAAGGTCGGCGCCACGTCCGTCTACCGTATTGCCGGCAAGTCCGGTACCGCGCAGGTCGTGGCGATCAAGCAGGGGGAGAAGTACAACCGCTCCAAGCTGCTGGAGCGCCATCGTGACCACGCGTTGTTCGTCGGCTTCGCCCCGGCGGACAATCCGCAGATCGCCGTGGCGGTGATGGTGGAGAACGGCGAGTCCGGCTCCGGCGTCGCCGCCCCCGTGCTCAAGGCCGTGACCGATGCCTGGCTGCTCGACGAGACCGGCAAGCTCAAACCCGAATACGCACCTCAGGCCACGGCGGAGGCGCCCAAACCATGACCATGAACGGTAATTTCGACCGCACGCTGTCCAGCGAAGATGTAATGAAGCGGCGCTCCAGCCTGCTGCAGCGCCTGCATATCGACGGCCTGCTGCTGCTGTTGCTGGTGACCCTCGGCTCGGTCGGTCTGTTCGTCCTGTATTCCGCCAGCGGCAAGAGCTGGGACCTGCTGATCAAGCAGGCGTCTTCCTTCGGCCTGGGCCTGGGCGCGATGTTCGTGCTGGCGCAGATCGAACCGCGCTTCCTCGCCCGCTGGGTACCGCTGGGCTACCTGATCGGCGTGGCCCTGCTGGTGGTGGTGGATGTGATGGGTCACAACGCCATGGGCGCGACCCGCTGGATCAACATTCCCGGGGTGATCCGCTTCCAGCCGGCGGAGTTCATGAAGCTGCTGATGCCCATGACCATCGCCTGGTACCTGTCCAAGCGCGCCCTGCCGCCGGGCTTCAAGCATAGCGTGATCGGCCTGGCACTGATCGTCGTGCCCTTCGTGCTGATCCTCAAGCAGCCGGACCTGGGCACCGCCATGCTGGTGCTGGCCTCCGGTTCCTTCGTGCTGTTTGTCGGCGGCCTGCGCTGGCGCTGGATCATCACCGCCGTCTCGGCGGCGGTACCGGTCGCGGTGGGCATGTGGTACTTCGTCATGCACGACTACCAGAAGCAGCGCGTACTCACCTTCCTCGACCCGGAAAGCGACCCGCTGGGCACCGGCTGGAACATCATCCAGTCAAAAGCGGCCATCGGTTCGGGCGGCGTCTTCGGCAAGGGCTGGCTGCTGGGCACGCAATCCCATCTGGATTTTTTGCCCGAAAGCCACACGGACTTTATCATTGCCGTGCTCGGCGAAGAGTTCGGCCTGGTCGGGGTGTGCCTCCTGCTGGTGCTGTACCTGCTGGTGATCTACCGGGGGCTGGTGATCACGGCGCAGGCGCAGACGCTGTTCGGCAAGTTGCTCGCCGGCAGTATCACCATGACCTTCTTCGTGTATGTGTTCGTCAACATTGGTATGGTCAGCGGATTGTTGCCAGTGGTGGGGGTACCGCTGCCCTTCATTAGTTACGGCGGAACTTCGCTGGTGACCCTGATGTCAGGGTTCGGCGTTTTGATGTCGATCCATACCCATCGGAAGTGGATCGCCCAGGTTTGATGACAAGAGTGAAGAAAGGAATGCAAGTACTGCGCGCCTGGGCTGCCAGGGGGGTACATTGGGTCGGAATCGCGGGGGCGATCGGCATGTCCGGCGTCGCGGCCGCGGGCGACTACGATGGTTCCCCTCAGGTCGCCGAGTTCGTCAGCGAGATGACCCGTGACTACGGCTTCGCCGGCGAACAGCTCATGGGCCTCTTCCACGATGTGGAGCGCAAGCAGTCCATCCTTGACGCCATCTCCCGCCCGGCCGAACGGGTGAAGACCTGGAAGGAATACCGTCCGATCTTCGTCACCGACGCGCGCATCAACCGCGGCGTGGACTTCTGGAACCAGAATGCCGAAGCCCTGGCCCGCGCCGAGCAGGAATACGGCGTACCGGCCCAGTACATCGTCGCCATCATTGGCGTCGAGACCTTCTTCGGTCGCAACACCGGCAACTTCAAGGTGATGGACGCGCTGTCCACCCTGGGCTTCGACTACCCGCCGCGCGCCGACTTCTTCCGCAAGGAGCTCAAGCAGTTCCTGCTGCTGGCCCGCGAACAGCAGGTCGACCCGCTCAGCCTCACGGGCTCCTACGCTGGCGCGATGGGCCTGCCGCAATTCATGCCGAGCAGCTTCCGTGCCTATGCCGTGGACTTCGACGGCGACGGCCACATCAATATCTGGAGCGACCCCACCGATGCCATCGGCAGCGTCGCCAACTATTTCAAGCAGCACGGCTGGCACACCGGCGAGCCGGTGGTGTCGCAGGCGGAAATCGGCACCTCCACTGCCGAGGACGCGCTCACCCAGGGCCTCGACCCGCAGATGAACCTCGGCCAGCTACGCTCTCAGGGCTGGCGCACCCATGACGTAATTCGCGATGACCTGATGGTCACCGCCATGCGCCTGGAAGGCGCGCAGGGCACCGAGTACTGGGTCGGCCTGCCGAACTTCTATGTGATCACCCGTTACAACCGCAGCGCCATGTACGCCATGGCGGTCCATCAGCTGGCCGGCGAGATCGCCAAGGCACGAGGTGTCCATTGAGCAAGCGAATCGCAAGTCCCGGCCTCTGGTCGCTGGCCGCCTGCGTTGGCCTGAGCACCGTGTTCCTCGCCAGTTGCACCGGCAACCGCGCGCCGCAACCGCAGCCGCAGGTGAACAACGGCATTTCCGGCCCCTATGACTACAATCGCCCTCACCGCGACGGCGCGCCCTGGTGGGACGTCGACGTCTCGCGCATCCCGGACGCCGTGCCGATGCCGCACAACGGGCCGTTCAAGAACAACCCCTACACCGTGCTGGGCAAGACCTACTACCCGCTCAATAACGCCAGTGCCTACAGCGTGACCGGCACGGCGTCCTGGTATGGCACCAAGTTCCACGGCCAGGCCACCGCCAACGGCGAGCAGTACGACCTGTACGGCATGACCGCCGCGCACAAGACCCTGCCGCTGCCCAGCTACGTGCGCGTCACCAACCTGGACAACGGCAAGAGCGTCATCGTCCGCGTCAACGACCGCGGGCCGTTCTACTCCGACCGGGTGATCGACCTGTCCTTCGCCGCCGCCAAGAAGCTCGGTTACGCCGAGACCGGCACCGCGCACGTCAAGGTCGAGGGCATCGACCCCGACCGCTGGTGGGCTTCCCAGGGCAAGCAGCCGCCGATGATCATGGCCTTGCCGAAGATGGCCTCGCAGCCCGCCGCCGCGCAGCCACAGGCGGTCGCCATGGCCCAGCCCATCGAAACCTACACCCCGCCGCCGGCGCAACATGCAGTACCGGTGGCGCCGGTCCAGATCGACTCAAAAAAAAACGCTTCATTACCAGCCGATGGCCTGTATCTCCAGGTGGGTGCCTTCGCCAACCCGGACGCTGCGGAGCTGCTCAAGGAGAAAGTCGGCGGCCTGACGGGGGCGAAATCCTTTATCAGCTCGGTCGTGGTCAACCAGCAGACCTTGTACCGGGTGCGCCTGGGGCCGATCGGAACGCAGGATGAAGCAAGCCGGATGCAGGACAGCATCCGCGTGGCCAACCTTGGCCAACCCAAGCTCGTGCGCCTGGACTGAGATTCCACCGTACGTGCGATAGCGGCACATAGAGGCCGCCTCACGAGATCCCCCGCGGGGGATTGTTTGACCATTAGTGAACCCCAGAGAGACGGATGAACATCTTCAACTTCGCCAAACGCCTGTCCTTGCTCGTGCTGTTCAGCGCCCCCGTGGCCAGCTGGGCAGCTGAAGTCGTTCCCGCCGCCCCGCAACTCGCGGCCAAGGCCTGGGTGCTGATGGACGGCGCCAGCGGCAACATCCTGGTCGAGAACGCCGGCGACGAGCGCCTGCCGCCGGCCAGCCTGACCAAGCTGATGACCGCCTACATCGCCACCAAGGAAATCGAAGGCGGCCGCATTGCCGAATCCGACCTGGTCACCGTCAGCGAACATGCCTGGCGCACCGGCGGTTCGCGCATGTTCATCAAGGTCGGTTCCCAGGTCTCGGTGAGCGACCTGCTGCACGGCATCATCATTCAGTCCGGCAACGACGCCTCGGTCGCCCTGGCCGAGCACATCGCCGGCAGCGAAGATGCCTTCGCCGACATGATGAACACCACCGCGCAGAAGCTGGGCATGAGCAATTCCCACTTCATGGACGCCACCGGCCTGCCCAACCCGGACCACTACTCGTCCGCCAAGGACATGGCCATCCTGGCTCGCGCCATCATCTATGGCGAGCCGACCCACTACGCCATCTACGCGCAGAAAGAGTTCTTCTGGAACAACATCAAGCAGCCCAACCGCAACCTGCTGCTGTGGCGCGACAAGACCGTCGACGGCCTGAAGACCGGCCACACCGACGAAGCCGGCTACTGCCTGGTGGCCTCCGCCGTACGTGACGGCCAGCGCATGATCGCCGTGGTGTTCGGCACCAACAGCGAGCAGGCCCGTGCTGCCGAGACCCAGAAGCTGCTGACCTACGGCTTCCGCTTCTTCGAATCGCAGACCTTCTACAAGAAGGGCGCCGAGCTGACCAAGGCCATGGTCTGGAAAGGCTCCGACCACGAAGTGAAGGCCGGCCTGTCCGAAGACCTGACCATGACCGTACCGCGCGGCCAGCTCAAGCAGCTGCAGGCCAACATGGTCGTCGAACCGAACCTGATGGCGCCGATCCAGCAGGGCCAGGTGATCGGCAAGGTCGAGGTCAAGCTGGGTGACAAGGTCGTCCGCACCTCTGATCTGGTCGCCCTGAACGCTGTGGAAGAGGGTGGTTTCTTCCGCCGCATCTGGGACAGCATCCGCCTGTTCTTCTTCGGTCTGTTCAACTGACCGCCCGTCCCGGCCTTGCACTTTTGTATACAAGGCCGGGATTGACCCGCCCGCGCAGTCGCAAACTCGGGTAAAATGCCCGCCTGCAACTGCCTGGTCCCCCCGTGGTCCGGCAGTTGCCGTCCGATCCACCCGGAGCGCCCCACCCGGACGCTCATGCGGAGGCGGGCCATCCGCCCGCGACAGCCATGACTGATACCCCTGATACCGCTGACACCCCAGAACAGCCCGCACCGAAGATCGAGTTCCCCTGCGAACGCTATCCGATCAAGGTCATCGGCGACGCCGGGGAAGGCTTCCCGGATCTGGTCGTCGAAGTCATCCAGCGCCACGCGCCGGACCTCGACATCACCACCCTGGTCACCCGTGACAGCCGCAACGGCCGCTTCTTGTCCGTGCAGGTGCTGATCACTGCCACCGGCGTCGACCAACTGCAGAACATCCATAAAGACCTGCGCGCCACCGGCCGCGTCCACATGGTGCTCTGATGGGCGAAACGCTGGGCTTTCGTGAGCTGGGCATCCTTCCCTACGAGCCGACCTGGCACGCCATGCAGCGCTTCACCGCCGAGCGCGAACCCGTCACGCCCGATGAAGTCTGGCTGCTCGAGCACGAGCGCGTGTTCACCCAGGGCCAGGCCGGCAAGGCCGAGCACGTGCTGTTTCCCGGCGACATTCCGGTGGTCCAGGTCGATCGCGGCGGCCAGGTGACCTACCACGGCCCCGGCCAGTTGGTCGCCTACCTGATGCTTGACGTGCGCCGCTCCGGCATCGGCGTGCGCGACCTCGTCTCACGCATCGAACAGAGCCTTATCGGCCTGCTGGACAGCTACGGTGTTGCCGCTGTGTCCAAACCCGATGCTCCGGGCGTCTATGTGGACGGCGCGAAGATCGCATCCCTCGGCCTGCGCATCCGCAATGGCCGCTCCTTCCATGGCCTGGCTCTGAACGTGGACATGGACCTGGAACCCTTTCGACGCATCAATCCCTGCGGTTACGCAGGCATGGCCATGACCCAGCTCAGTCAGCTGGCTGGCCCCATCGCATTGGCCGATGTGCGCGAGCGCCTGCGTGGCGAACTCGTCGAACGCCTTGGCTACGCGGCACAGAAGACCCTAACGGGCGGGATCTAACCTAGATGAGCACTGTTGTGGAGAACTCCGGTCAGGCCGCCCCGGCCGCCAAACCCGGCAAGGTGGAAGTCGGCGTCAAGCTGCGCGGCGCGGAAAAGGTCGCGCGCATTCCGGTGAAGATCATCCCCACCGACGAACTGCCGAAGAAGCCCGACTGGATTCGTGTGCGCATCCCCGTTTCCCCCGAGGTCGACCGTATCAAGCAACTGCTGCGCAAGCACAAGCTGCACAGCGTCTGCGAGGAAGCCTCCTGCCCGAACCTGGGCGAGTGCTTCTCCGGCGGCACCGCGACCTTCATGATCATGGGCGACATCTGCACCCGTCGCTGCCCGTTCTGCGACGTTGGCCATGGCCGTCCGAAGCCGCTGGATGTCGACGAGCCGACCAACCTCGCCATCGCCATCGCCGACCTGCGTCTCAAATACGTGGTGATCACTTCGGTGGACCGCGACGACCTGCGTGACGGCGGCGCCCAGCACTTCGCCGACTGCCTGCGCGAGATCCGCAAGCTGTCTCCGGGCGTGCAGCTGGAAACTCTGGTGCCGGACTATCGTGGCCGCATGGACATCGCCCTGGAAATCACCGCCAACGAGCCGCCGGACGTGTTCAACCACAACCTGGAAACCGTCCCGCGTCTGTACAAATCGTCCCGTCCGGGCTCCGACTTCGAGTGGTCGCTGGACCTGCTGCAGAAGTTCAAGCAGATGGTTCCGCACGTACCGACCAAGTCCGGCCTGATGCTCGGCCTGGGCGAGACCGACGAGGAAGTCATCGAAGTCATGCACCGCATGCGCGAGCACGACATCGACATGCTCACTCTCGGCCAGTACCTGCAGCCCTCGCGCAACCACCTGCCGGTGCAGCGCTTCGTCCACCCGGACACCTTTGCCTGGTTCGCCGAGGAAGGCGAGAAGATGGGCTTCAAGAACGTCGCTTCCGGCCCGCTGGTACGTTCCTCGTACCACGCCGACCAGCAGGCGCACGGCACCAAGATTGGTTGAGCGGCCAGTTCCGTAATGAAAAAGGCGCCCTTGGGCGCCTTTTTCGTTCAGCTCTTCTGCCGGAGTTGTCCCAGTAGCGCCGGGGTCGGATAGCCGTCCGCCGGCGAGCCGATCGACTGCTGGAAGGCCCGGATCGCCTTGCGGGTGTTGGCGCCAATGATGCCGTCGGCAGTTCCCGGCTGGTAGCCGCGCTGCATCAGCAGTTGCTGCAGTTCGATACGCTCTGAGCGGCTCAGCGGCGTGTCCTCCAGCGGCCAGCTCCCCGCCAGTTGTCCGCCGCCCTTGAAGCTGTCGGCCAGCAGGCCCACGGCGAGCGCGTAGGATGTCGAATTGTTGTACTTGAGGATGGCACGGAAGTTATCCGTCACCAGGAAGGCCGGGCCGCGATAGCCGGCGGGCAACAGCAGCGAGACGCTGGCTTGCGGGTCGCTCGGCAGGTTGCCAGCGGCAACTTTGACGCCCTGGCGCAGCCATTCGCTCATCGGTTTGCGGATGTCCATGTCGGCCTGGGCATAGTCGAAGCCCTGCGGTAGGCGCACTTCGAATCCCCAGCTCTGGCCTTGCCGCCAGCCGGAGCTCTTCAGGTAGTTGGCGGTGGAGGCCAGGGCGTCGGGGGACGAGCCCCAGATGTCGCGGCGGCCGTCGCCATCGAAGTCCACGGCGTAGTGGTTGTACGTGGTCGGAATGAACTGCGTTTGCCCCATGGCGCCGGCCCAGGAGCCGATCATGTTGCTGGCGGGCACGTCACCGTGCTGGATGATCTGCAGCGCGGCGATCAACTGGTCGCGGCCGAAGTCCGGGCGACGGCCCTCGTAGGCCAGGGTGGCGAGGGAGCGGATGACGTTCTTGCTGCCCATCTGCTGGCCGAAGTTGCTCTCCATGCCCCAGATCGCCACGACAGCTTCGCGGTCTACGCCGTAGGTTGCGTCGATGCGCTGCAGTACCTCGGCGTTCTGTTGCAGACGGTCCTGTCCGTTGCGTACTCGTGCGGGCGACACCGTGCTTTCCAGGTATTGCCAGACGGGGCGGCTGAATTCGGGTTGGCTGCGGTCGGCAGTGACAACCGATTCATCCGGCTCGATGCCTTCGAATGCACTGTCGAAGGTCGATGCGCTGATACCTGCGGCGAGCGCCTGTGCGCGGAAGCCGTCGCGCCATTGGGCGAAGCTCTGCGTGGGTTGCGCGTGCTCGGTGGCGGCGCCTTTGGGCGGTGGCTCGGTGCAGGAGGTCAGCAGGCCGAAGCTGGCCAGGGACAGGGCGGCGACGAGCAGGCAGCGTTGGCCGACAACGGGTGAAACAGGCTTGCGCATTGCTCTCCTCGGGTACTGGCAGGCGAGGGGCCACCTTAACATGGCCTTTGTGACGCGTCTGCGCTGGGCAGAGACGACGGGTACGCAAGGTTCGACGGCGGCCGCGGTGGAAAATTCCCGCCACCGGACGGCCGACTCCGCTGGTGAACCGTCAAGGCATTCGTGCCGGCGCGATCCTGGTTATTGCTTGGGGCTGGCGCCGGTTTCCTTGTCGACCTTCGGGGCGCTCTGATCGAGCTCCTTGAGCATGTCGTCGTAGGCGGCACAGTCGTCCGGGCGCTGTTCGCTGGAACGGGACTTCTTCATTTCCGCGAGTTTTTCGTTGAGCTTCTGCGCGCGCTGGGGATCGCTGCGGGTGACTTCCGTGACCTTGGCGGCGACTTGCTTGCCCTTGGCTTCGGCTTCCTGGTCGGAGCAGAACGCATGGGCGGAGAGGCTGAAGGGAAGAGCGAGGATGGCGGCTATCAGGGGCGCTTTCATGGTTGGACCTCCAGGTGCGTGGCTGTCCGGTTGAAAGCGAAAGGGCAGGGGTGGTTCAGGTTTTCTGCTGTTTCAGGCCGCCAGAAGCGAAGAAGCCTCCCAGTTACGGGAGGCTTCGCGGCGGTAGCTGCCTTTGCCTTTGGCCGGCTGTTCCTGGCGGCTGCGGAACAGGGGCTGTGCGATCAGGGACTTGGCCTTGTTCGGCCGTTTGGATTTCTTCGCCATGGGGCTTTCCTCGTTGAGGCCGGCGCCGTTGCCGGCGCGCAAATGTTCCGCCTATCTGGCACGCCTGTCCAATGCCTTTGGTCAGCCGGCGGTTGGGCCAAGGCCGCGGAAGATGATTCGGGACTACGCTGGCTGCGGCGCACCTTCCTGGCGCAACGGACAGCTACGAGGACCAGAGCGATGAAGTTTCTCTGCATGATCTATTTCGACGAACACAAGGCGGCAGGGCTGCCGGAGGCCGAACTGCGCGGCATCGTCGACGAGTGCATGACCTACAGCGAGCAACTGCGCCGCAGCGGCAACTACATCGCCGCCAATGCGCTCCTGCCCACCGCCACGGGGCGCACGCTGCGCGGGCAGGGCGAGAGGGTGGCAGTGACGGATGGACCATTCGCCGAGACGCGGGAGCAACTGGGCGGTTTCTACCTGATCGAGGCCCAGAGCATGGAGGAGGCGGAGCGTATCGCCGCGAAGATTCCTCCGGGGCGATTGGGTTGTGTGGAGGTGCGTCAGGTCCGCGAGTGGGAGTGAAGTCGTTGGGGTCGGGTCCTGCGGGTTGCGAGGTGACTGTGGCGCTTTGTCGCAAAATTTGTAACAGACCTTTTCAGTCGGACGGCTGTGGTGCGTACTGGAGCTCGGTTAGCTTAATAGCTGGCTAACTATCGCTCTGGCGTGCAGGGACTGCGGCGCCGCCGGCTGGAGATACGTCATGCAGCAATGGTCCCCGACCCAGCGTAATGTGGTGATCGCTTCGGTACTCGCCTGGATGCTGGACGCCTTCGACTTCTTCCTTCTGGTCTTCGTCCTCACCGATATTGCCCAGACCTTCCACGTCGATCTGCCCCAGGTATCGCTCGCGATCCTGTTGACCCTGGCCGTGCGGCCCATCGGCGCGCTCCTGTTCGGTCGTGCGGCCGAGCGTTACGGGCGTCGGCCGGTGCTGATGATCAACATCCTGATCTACTCGCTGCTGGAGCTGGCCTCGGCGTTCTCGCCGAACCTGACGACCTTCCTGATCCTGCGGGTGGTCTACGGTGTGGCCATGGGCGGAATCTGGGGCGTGGCCTCGTCGCTGGCGATGGAAACCATTCCCGAGCGCTCGCGCGGGATGGTGTCCGGGCTGTTCCAGGCCGGTTATCCCGCGGGTTACCTGATCGCCTCGATCATCTACGGCCTATTCTTCGAGGTGCTGGGCTGGCGCGGGATGTTCATCGTCGGTTGCCTGCCGGTGGTGCTGGTGGTGTTCATCTGGTTCAAGGTCCCGGAATCGCCGATCTGGCAGGCGGCGCGCGAACGCAAGGAGTCGACACCGCTGTGGCCGGTGCTGCGGAGTCAGTGGAAATTGTGCCTGTATGCCGTGCTGCTGATGGCCTGCTTCAACTTCTTCAGTCATGGCACGCAGGACCTGTACCCGACCTTCCTGAAGGTGCAGCACGGGTTCGATACGCACACGGTCAGCCTGATCGCGGTGGCCTACAACATCGCGGCGATCCTGGGGGGCATCCTCTTCGGCAGCCTGTCCGAGCGTATCGGGCGGAAGAAGGCGATCATCTGCGGCTCGCTGCTGGCATTGCCGGTGCTGCCGCTATGGGCCTTCAGCCATGGCGCGGTGGCGCTGGGCGTGGGGGCCTTCCTCATGCAGTTCATGGTCCAGGGTGCCTGGGGTGTGATTCCGGCTTATCTCAACGAACTGGCGCCGGTGGGAACCCGTGCGGTGTTGCCGGGGTTCGTCTACCAGTTGGGCAACCTGATCGCTTCGGTGAACGCGCCGCTGCAGGCGGAAATTGCCAAGAGTTACAGCTACGGCACGGCGATGGCCATCGTAGCTGGGACGGTGGCGATCCTCATCTGCGTGCTGATCAGCACCGGCCGCGATACCCGTGGTGTGGCGCTGGACCGGGCGGATGGGCAGGCGCACCGGGCGGTGCCGGCGCGGTCCTGAGACTCCTGGCGCTGGGCGGTTCGCGAGCAAGCTCGCTCCTACAGAGTGCCTCGGAGATCGCGTGACTTAGGGGCGGGCGCCGTCAGCGATGTCTTTGCAGCCACTCTCCCGCGTTCGGGGCATGAAACGGCGCAATCAGGCCGAAGGCAGGCTGATGCGCTGGCCGGCGACCAGCAGGGCGAGGCGGGCGAGGCTGTTCCAGACGTTGCCGGGAGCCTGGCCCTTGATCTGGGCATCGATCAATTGGGCGTCCTGCAGCATCTGGTTCCAGCGTTGCGCGGTGTGTCGTTGCAGGGCCTTGCTCATCAGCGGGCGGCGCTTGTCCCAGATCGGCGGGCGACACTGGCTGAAGGCCTTGTCCAGCGGCACGCCCTGGCTGAACTGCTGGGCGAGACTGGCCAGCACGCGAACTTCCCGCGCCAGCGCCCAGAGGATTACCGGCGGCTCCACACCTTCGCCGCGCAGGCCTTCGAGCATGCGCAGGCAATGGGCGGCTTCGCCGTTCAGGGCGGCATCGATCAGGCCGAAGACATCGAAGCGCGCACTGTCGGCCACGGCGGCCTGGACGGTATCGACGTCGATCTGCTGGCCTTCGGCGAGCAGCTTGAGCTTCTCGATCTCCTGGGCGGCAGCCAGCAGGTTGCCTTCCACCCGCGCGGCGATCAGGTCGACCGCCTCCTGGCTGGCGGCGAGGCCGGCCTGGGACAGGCGCTGGCGAATCCACTGCGGCAACTGGTGCGCGTCGATGGGCCAGACCTGGATGAACTGGGCAACATCGCCGTCGATCAGGGCCTTGGCCCACTTGGTCTTCTGCGTGCTGCCGTCGAGCTTGGGCAGGCTCACCAGCAGGACAGTGTCTTCCGGCGGGCGCTGCAGGTATTCCTGGAGGATGGCCGCGCCCTTGTCGCCGGGCTTGCCGGAGGGCAGGCGCAGTTCGATCAGACGCTTTTCAGCGAACAGCGAGAGGCTGGCGCCGGCTTCGATCAGTTGACCCCAGTCGAAGTTGGCTTCGGCGTTGAACACCTGGCGTTCGCCGAAATCACGCTGGCGACAGGCGGCGCGGATGGCATCGCAGGCTTCCTGGCAGAGCAGGGGCTCGTCGCCGCTGACCACGTAGACGGGCGCGAGGTTGCCTTGCAGGTGCTTGGCGAGTTGTCCGGGATTGAGCTTCATAATGAGAAAGGGGCCGGTTGGCCGGCCCCTTGTCGCTTACTGCGCTTTCGGGAATTCGATCGGCGACTGCTGCGGCTGAGACTTGGCAGCCTCGTCCGCGGCCTTCATCGCATCCGCTTCGGCCTTGGCCTTGGCTTCCGCCTTGGCCTGCAGGTCGTCGAGCTGCGCCGGGGTGATCAGCTGCAGGCGGGTGACCATCTGCTGGACCAGGTCGCGGCGCATTTCGGCGCGAATCTGCTGGGCTTCCTGGTCGGAGCCGATCAGGTTGTTCTCATCCTGCACGTAGACCTTGCGGACCTGGACCTGGTTGGCGAGCAGCAGCAGGTTGTCGGTGCCACGAATCTCGTAGCTCAGGGTGTTGGTCAGTTCGTTTTCCGCGCTACGGGCGGAACTGGTGTAACTGACGCTGCGCTGGGTCACGTCCTCGCGGGCCAGGATCAGGTGATAGGGCGCGCGGGAGACGACCTTCACGCCGCTGCCTTCAAGCACCTGCTTGAGCTGCGTGACGGTGTCGCCATAGGCGTTGCGCGCGCTCACGTCGATTTCCTTGAGCGCAAAGTTCGTATCGCCCAGGCCGCGCAGTTGGAAACCGCAGGCGCTCAGCACGCTGGCCAGGCCGATCAGCGCGAGGCTGGTCAGGATACGTTTCATCAAGCTTCCTCACTCCTGTTGATCCGATATGCCCGTGGCGAAGGTGCCACGGGCGAATGGGTCTTTTCCAGCGTTGCTTTTAGTTGGCGACGATATTGACCAGCTTGCCGGGCACCACGATGACCTTGCGAATGGTCAGGCCGTCGGTGAAGCGCAGCACGTTCTCGTTGGCGCGGGCGGCCGCCTCGACCTCCTCGCGGCTGGCGCTGGCGGGCATTTCAATGTGCCCACGCAGCTTGCCGTTGACCTGTACCACCAGTTGCAGGCTGTCCTGCACCAGGGCGGCTTCGTCGACCTGCGGCCAGCTGGCGTCGATCACGGCGCCGTCCTTGCCCAGTTCCTGCCAGATCACGTGGCAGATGTGCGGGGTGATCGGGGCCAGCAGCAGGGTGACGGTTTCCAGGCCTTCCTGCAGCAGGGCGCGGTCGGCGGCGGATTCGGCCGGGGCCTTTTCCAGCACGTTCATCAGGGTCATCACGGCGGCGATGGCAGTGTTGAACTTGTGGTGCTGGCCGACGTCCTGGCTGGCCTGGCGGATGGCCAGGTGGATGGCGCGGTGAATGGCCTTCTGCGCATCGTCCAGGGCGGATTTGTCCACCGCGCCGGCCGGGCCTGCGTTGACGTGGGCCTGGGCCAGGCGCCAGACGCGGCGCAGGAAGCGGTTGGCGCCCTCGATGCCGGAGTCGGACCATTCGCAGCTCATGTCCGGCGGCGAGGCGAACATCATGAACAGGCGGCAGGTGTCGGCGCCGTAGGCGTCGATCATGGCCTGCGGGTCCACGCCGTTGTTCTTGGACTTGGACATCTTCTCGGTGCCGCCGATTTCCACCGGCAGGCCGTCGGTCTTCAGGCGCGCGCCGATGACCTTGGCCTTGGCGTCGCGCTCGACTTCCACGTCCGCCGGGTTGAACCATTCCTTGCCACCGTTGGCAGCAACGCGGTAATAGGTCTCGGCGACGACCATGCCCTGGGTCAGCAGATTCTTGAACGGCTCGTCGGAGTCGATCAGGCCTTCGTCGCGCATCAGCTTGTGGAAGAAGCGCGCGTAGAGCAGGTGGAGAATGGCGTGCTCGATGCCGCCGATGTACTGGTCGACCGGCAGCCAGTAGTTGGCGGCCTTCTTGTCCAGCATGCCGTCTTCGAACTGCGGGCAGGCGTAGCGGGCGAAGTACCAGGACGACTCGACGAAGGTGTCCATGGTGTCGGTTTCGCGCTTGGCCGGCTGGCCGCATTTCGGGCAATTGCACTCGTAGAACGACGGCAGCTTGGCCAGCGGCGAGCCGGCGCCATCCGGCACGACGTCTTCAGGCAGAACCACCGGCAGTTGGTCGGCCGGCACCGGCACGTCGCCACAGGCGTCGCAGTGGATGATCGGGATCGGGCAGCCCCAGTAGCGCTGGCGGCTGATGCCCCAGTCGCGCAGGCGGAACTGGGTACGCTGCTGGCCGAGGCTCTTGGCGGCGAGGTCGGCGCCGATGGCGTCGAACGCGGCCTGGTAGCCGAGGCCGTCGTACTTGCCGGAGTTGACGGTGATGACGCTCTCGTCCTTCAGGCCGTACCACTCTTTCCAGGTGCCAGTTTCGAAGTCGTTGTCGCCTTCAACCTTGGCAATGACCTGGACGATCGGCAGGCTGTATTTGTTGGAGAACTCGAAGTCGCGCTCGTCGTGGCCCGGAACCGCCATCACGGCGCCTTCGCCGTAGGTCATCAGGACGTAGTTGGCGATCCAGACCGGCAGCTTGTCGCCGGTCAGCGGGTGCTCGACGAACAGGGAAGTGGCGACGCCTTTCTTCTCCTGGGTGGCGATGTCGGCTTCGGCGACGCCGCCGCGCTTGCACTCGTCGATGAACGCCTGCAGCGACGGATCGCGCTCGGCGGCGAGGGTGGCCAGCGGGTGCTCGGCGGCCACGGCGACGTAGGTGGCGCCCATCAGGGTGTCCGGACGGGTGGTGAAGACCTTCAGCTGGCCGGCTTCGCCGATGGAAGCCTGGTCATAGGGGAAGGCGATCTCCATGCCGCGGGACTTGCCGATCCAGTTGCGCTGCATGGTCTTGACCTGTTCAGGCCAGCCCGGCAGGTCGTCGAGGCTGGACAGCAGCTCTTCGGCGTACGCGGTGATCTTGAAGTAGTACATCGGGATTTCGCGCTTCTCGATCAGCGCGCCCGAACGCCAGCCGCGGCCGTCGATGACCTGCTCGTTGGCCAGCACGGTCTGGTCCGCCGGGTCCCAGTTAACGGTACCGTTCTTGCGGTAGATCACGCCCTTCTCGAACAGGCGGGTGAACAGCCACTGTTCCCAGCGGTAGTAGTCCGGCTTGCAGGTGGTGACTTCGCGGGACCAGTCGATCGCCAGGCCCAGGCTGTTGAGCTGGGACTTCATGTAGGCGATGTTGTCGTAGGTCCAGGCCGCCGGTGCGACGTTGTTCTTCATCGCGGCGTTTTCCGCCGGCATGCCGAACGCGTCCCAGCCCATCGGCTGCAGGACGTTCTTGCCCTGCATGCGGTGGTAGCGGCTGATCACGTCACCGATGGTGTAGTTGCGCACGTGCCCCATGTGTAGCTTGCCGCTCGGATACGGGAACATCGACAGGCAATAGAACTTCTCCTTGGCAGCGACTTCGTCGACGCGGAAGGAGTTGTGTTCGTTCCAGAAGTTCTGGGCCTGGGATTCGATCTCGAGGGGCTGATATTGCTCGTGCATGGCGCGATTTGAACCTGTACGGAAAAGAATTGTGCAGCCGGGAAGGTCGAGTGGCCCTCCGCTTCACCGGCCCCTGAGAAAGCAAGGGTCAGGTGGCTACAGAAAGCCTCGTAGCATACATGACCCCCACCCGAGCCGGTAGCCCGCGCCGTTTGTCGCACGCTCGGTGTGGCACGGGGGAGGCCGCTAAGCTTTGCCTGAAGGCGGGAGGTTTCCGCCTGTCTTGAGGTGACTGATGGCTGAGCTGCATCGCGCAAGTGCTTCGGGTTCCGGTCTGTATGAACGGTTGTTGCAACGGCTCGCACTGGCCCTGGATGAGGCTGACACCGCGGAGCGATTACGTGACGAATGCCCCATGGAGCTGGAGTTGCGCGGCTTGAGCAGTGCCGAGTTGGAGTTGATCAGGGCTTATCTCGATCAGGATGTGAACTGGCTCCGCGGCTGGCATGCCGCGGCCGAGGAGCTGGCCGTACTGGAGCGCACTCCGAGTCGCGCACCGCGCCCGGCGCGTCATCCCGCGCCACCCAGCCGTCCGCGGCTGGTGCCGCATCCGCAGAAGTTGCAGTGCGCACTATGTGGCTCGCCCGTCGCCTGGAGCCGCAACCAGGGTGTGTTGCCCTGCACGTCCTGCGGCTCGCAGTTGTTCCGCAACGCGAAAGCGCGCTGATACCCCCTCGATCCGTTAGGCTTGGCGCCTCGACAAGGAGTCGCCAATGCCGATCCGCTTCATCCTCAAACAAATTTTCATGCCGCCGGGACTGCTGCTTTTGCTGCTGTTCCTGGGCTTTGTCCTGCGCCGGCGCTACCCGCGCTTCTCGGTGTTCTGTTTCTTTTCCGGTTTCCTCGGATTACTGGTAATGAGCCTGCCGGTGACGGTGGAATGGGGCGCACGCCAGCTGGAGCAGCAGGACGCACTCAAGCCAGCGGAATGGGCAGGTTTGGCGCAGCGTGCGGACGTCATCGTGGTATTGGGTGCGGGCCGGGTACGCGGGGATCGCGCCTGGGACGAGGATCAGCCCGGCCTGATGGCCCGCGAGCGTATTCGCTACGCGGCTCGCCTGGCCAAGGTCAGCGGCCTGCCGGTGCTGACCTCCGGCGGCCTGCATTACGGCACGCCGCCTTCCGAGGCGCGGATCATGGCGCAGAGCCTGCTGGACGATTACGGCGTGCCGGTGCGCTGGGAGGAGGGACGCAGCCGCACGACCTGGGAAAATGCGCGGTTCAGCGCCGAGATGCTGCGCGAGGCGGGCATCAGGCGGGTAATCCTGGTCACCAGCGCCATTCACATGCCGCGTTCGATCTGGAGCTTCGAGAAGGCCGGGCTGGAAGTGCTGCCGGCGCCTTCGGGATACATCGGGACCGACGATGCAGTGCCCATGGGTGGCTGGCTGCCGGAGGGGCGAGCGATCTGGCAGAGCGGGCAATTGCTGAACGAGGCGATCGGGCTGGTGGGGTATCGCTTGTTCTATCGATAGTACCGGCATGATGCGGTTCGCGAGCAAGCTCGCTCCTACATGTGCAGATCCGTCCTTGTAGGAGCGAGCTTGCTCGCGAACCCGGCTCCCAGAATGAAAAAGGGCCTCGCAATGAGGCCCTTTTCGTTGGCGTCAGCCGAACAGTCGGCGTTCTTCCGGGTGCGTGCGACGGCGCACCAGCGCCCAGACCAGCAGCACGGCGCTGAGGATTGCCAGCGGCCAGACGCGCCACTTCAGGTAGGGCGTCAGGCCCTGCATCGGCACGACTTCGCCCTGCAGCACGCCTTGCTGGAATTGCGGGATCTGCACCGCCAGCTTGCCGAACGGGTCGATCAGCGCGGTCACACCGTTGTTTGTGCCGCGCACCATCCAGCGGCCGGCTTCCAGTGCGCGCATCTGCGCCATCTGCAGGTGCTGCAGCGGGCCGATGGAGGTGCCGAACCAGGCGTCGTTGCTGATGGTCAGCAGCAGCTGGCTCTGCGCTGCGAGGCTGGCGGCGAACTCCGGGTAGACCACTTCGTAGCAGATGTACGGCGCCACGGCATAACCCTTGGCCTTGAGCAGCGGCTGGTCGGCCGGGCCGCGGGCGAAGTCGGACATGGGCAGGTCGAAGAAGGTGATCAGGCCGCGCAGCAGGTCCTGCAGCGGAACGTACTCGCCGAAGGGCACCAGCTTCTGCTTGAGGTAGTTGCCGCTGCCTTCGCCGACTACGGTGATGCCGTTGTAGTAGCGGATGCCGTCCGCAGTCTTCTCGCGCACCGGCACGCCGGTGATGAGCGCGGCCTTCTTGGCGGTGGCGACACCGTTGATCATCTCCAGGTAGCCGGTGGCCTGGTCCTTGAGCACGGGCACGGCGGTTTCCGGCCAGACGATCAGGTCGACGCCGCTCTGCTCGGCGGTCAGGTCGCGGTAAAGCTCGAGCTGGTGGGTGATGGCCTTGGGGTCCCACTTCATTTCCTGAGCGATATTGCCTTGCAGCGCAGCGACCTTCAGCGGCGCGCCGGCCGGGGTGGTCCAGGCGTGGCCCTTGTAAGCCAGGCCGACGGCCCAGGGGGCGATCAGCAGGACCAGGCCGGCGACCAGGCGCGCCGGGCGCTGGGTCAGGGCCGGGATGTTGATGATCAGCGCGCCGGTCAGGGCGATGGCGAAGGACACCAGCCACACGCCGCCCAGCGGGGCGAGGCCGGCCAGCGGGCCTTCCAGCTGGCTGTAGCCGGCGTAGAGCCAGGGGAAGCCGGTGAGGAACCAGCTGCGGAACAGCTCCAGCACCATCCACAGCGCGGCGAAGGCCAGTGCGTCGCTGACCGGAGCGTTGTTGCGGCGGAAGAATCGCGCCCAGACCCAGGCGGGGAGGGCGAAGAAGAAGGCAACACCGGCACTGAAGCCCGCTACCAGGAAGCCGGCCAACGGCCCGGAGGCGCCACCGAAGTTGTGGATGCTGAAGTAGATCCAGCTCGTCCCGGCGATGAAGGCGCCGAAGCCGTACCACCAGCCGCGCCACAGTGCCGAGCCAGCGGTGGTGCCGCGCAGGCCGAGGTAGAACAGGGCCAGCGACAGCACCGCCAGCGGCCAGTAGCCAAACGGTGCCAGGAACAGCGGAGTGAGCGCGCCGGCGGCCAGGGCGAGCAGGTGGCCTGGCAGGCCGGGGCGGGTGATCCAGCGCATCGGAAATCCTTGTTGCGGTTAAGCGATGCGCAAGAGTAATGGAGAGATGAACGGTAGGCTATGGGGATGAAAGCCAAAAGCCATGAGCCGAGTGCGGCAGGGTGTTGCAGGAAAGGTCTGGGGTGATTGTAGGAGCGAGCTTGCTCGCGAACGACCCTCGCAGCGGAGTGGGTTCGCGAGGCCGAATCCGTTCCCTACGGATAACGGCATTCCCCACATCCCTGTGGGTCACAAGCTCGCTTCTACAG
Source organism: Pseudomonas multiresinivorans (assembly GCF_012971725.1). NCBI lineage: Bacteria > Pseudomonadati > Pseudomonadota > Gammaproteobacteria > Pseudomonadales > Pseudomonadaceae > Pseudomonas > Pseudomonas multiresinivorans. The sequence goes on along the minus strand of NZ_CP048833.1, from coordinate 6,316,706 downwards.
GTGTCTAGCTCTTAGTCCTGCAGCGGGGTCAGGCGCAGCAGGTGCAGCCGGCGGCTGTCCGCGTTGAGCACGCGGAAACGGAAGCCGCCCAGTTCGGTGGTTTCGTTGCGCTTGGGCAGGTGGCCGAAGGCGCTCATCACGACGCCGCCGACGGTGTCGAATTCTTCGTCAGAGAATTCTGCGCCGAAGAAATCGTTGAAGGCTTCTACCGGGGTCAGTGCCTTGACGATGAAATCGCCGCTGGGCAGTGGCTTGATGTAGCTGTCTTCCTCGACGTCGTGCTCGTCCTCGATATCGCCGACGATCTGCTCCAGCACGTCCTCGATGGTCACCAGCCCCGCCACGCCGCCGTACTCGTCGATGACGATGGCCATGTGGTTGTGGTTCGCACGGAATTCGCGCAGCAGCACGTTGAGTCGCTTGGACTCAGGCACGAAGGTGGCCGGCCGCAGCAGGTCCTTGATATTGAAGGCGTGGGCGTTGTCGTGAAGGATCAGCGGCAGCAGGTCCTTGGCCAGCAGCACGCCCATCACGTCGTCCAGGCTCTCGCCCACCACGGGGTAGCGCGAGTGCGCCGCCTCGATGATCGCCGGCAGGAACTCGCGCGGCGTCTGGGTGGCCTTGATGCTGATCATCTGCGAGCGCGGCACCATGATGTCGCGGACCTGGAGGTCCGCTACCTGGATTGCGCCTTCGACGATGGACAACGCTTCGCTGTCGAGCAGCTTGTTGTCGTGGGCTTCGCGCAGCAGCTCCAGCAGCTCCTGGCGGTTTCTCGGCTCATGGGCAAAAGCCTGGGTGATCTTGTCCAACCACGACTTGTGCCCATTGCTCGATCGGTCTTCGCTCATCATTCCTGCTCAGTGGCTTTTATTCTTCATCGGCCGCATATGGGTCCGGATGACCCAGTTCAGCCAGCAATTCCCGTTCCAGGCCTTCCATTTCCTCGGCTTCCTCATCGTCGATGTGATCGTAGCCGAGAAGATGGAGGCAGCCATGGATGACGAGGTGGGCCCAGTGGGCCTGCACGGATTTGCCCTGTTCGGCGGCCTCGCGGGTGACCACGGGGGCGCAGATCACCAGGTCGCCCAGCAGCGGGATGTCCAGCAGCTCATCGGGAACATCGGCGGGGAAGGACAGTACGTTGGTGGCGTAGTCCTTGTGTCGCCAGGTCTTGTTCAGTTCGCGCCCTTCGGCTTCGTCCACCAGGCGGATGGTGAGTTCAGAATCATTCTGGCGCTGGCGCAGGGCCAGTTCGCACCAGGTTCTGAACTCGGCTTCGCTTGGCAGGCCGGCTGATTCCGAGGCGACCTGCAGGTCCAGTTCAAGCATTCTTGTTGCCCTGGCCTTCTACGCCGGTCAGACGGTTCTCATAGGCGTCGTAGGCGTCGACGATGCGCTGCACCAGCGGGTGGCGTACGACGTCCTTGGACTTGAAGTGGGTGAAGCTGATACCGGGGACATCGCGCAGCACTTCCATCACGTGCTTGAGGCCCGAGCGGGTGCCTTTGGGCAGGTCGACCTGGGTGACGTCGCCGGTGATCACCGCGGTGGAGCCGAAGCCGATCCGGGTGAGGAACATCTTCATCTGTTCCATCGTGGTGTTCTGGCTTTCGTCGAGGATGATGAAGCTGTTGCTCAGCGTGCGGCCGCGCATGTAGGCGAGCGGCGCGACCTCGATGACCTGGCGTTCGATCAGCTTGGCCACGGTCTCGAAGCCGAGCATCTCGTACAGCGCGTCATACAGCGGGCGCAGGTAGGGGTCGATCTTCTGCGACAGGTCGCCGGGCAGGAAGCCGAGCTTCTCGCCGGCTTCCACCGCCGGGCGCACCAGCAGGATGCGGCGGATCTGCTCGCGCTCCAGGGCGTCCACGGCGCAGGCCACGGCGAGGTAGGTCTTGCCGGTGCCGGCCGGGCCGATGCCGAAGTTGATGTCGTGGTCGAGGATAGCCTTGACGTAGCGCTGCTGGTTCGCACCGCGCGGACGGATGTGTGCCTGGCGGGTCTTGAGCGTCACCAGCGGGACGACGGGCTCGACGGCGAGTTCTTCCAGGCCGGATTCCTGCAGGAACAGGTGAACCAGGTCGGGCGTCATCTCGGTGCCGTTCTGCACTTCGCGGTAGAGGCGCTGCAGGAGGTTTTCGGCCGCCTGGGTGCGCTCGGGCTCACCGACCAGTTCGAACTGGTTGCCGCGGTTGCGGATCTCGATGCCGAGGCGCTTCTCGATCTGGTGCAGGTGTTCGTCGAACTGGCCGCACAGGTTGGCGAAGCTGCGGGCCTCGAAGGGCTCGAGCATGAAACGATGGATGTCCAGGGGGGCGTTCAAGGGCTGTCTAGGTCGCCGTGCTGCAAAGGGAGATGGTCGAAGAATAACCCCCGGCGAGCGAGTACGAAAGTTCAGTCGCCAACGGGGGATTCAACGGTCGAGGTTCAGTGACGTGCTTCCACCAGGGTCGCGCGCAGGGAATTGGGCAGTGCCTCGTAGATTTCCACCTCGACGAACTGGCCGATCAGGCGCGGATTGTCGCAGCGGAAGTTGACCACGCGGTTGTTCTCGGTGCGGCCCTGGAGCTGGCCGGGGTCGCGCTTGGCGTAGTCGGTGACGAGGATGCGCTGGATGGTGCCGACCATCCGTCGGCTGATCTCGAAGCCCTGCTGGTTCAAGCGGCTGTTGAGGATCAGCAGGCGCTGCTTCTTCACTTCGTCCGGAGTGTCGTCCACCAGATCGGCAGCCGGGGTGCCCGGGCGCGAGCTGTAGATGAAGGAGAATGAGTAGTCGAAGCCGACGTCTTCCACCAGCTTCAGGGTCTGTTCGAAGTCTTTTTCGGTCTCGCCGGGGAAGCCGATGATGAAGTCCGAACTGATGCAGATATCCGGCACTGCGGCCCTCAGCTTGCGGATGCGCGACTTGAACTCCAGCGCGGTGTGGTTGCGCTTCATCGCCGCCAGGATGCGGTCGGAGCCGGCCTGCACCGGCAGGTGGACGAACTTCACCAGTTGCGGCACTTCGGCGTGGGCGGCGATCAGCGAGTCGGAGAACTCCAGCGGGTGCGAGGTGGTGTAGCGGATGCGCTCGATGCCATCGACCTCGGCGACCACGCGGATCAGCTCGGCGAAGTCGGCGAGGCGGCCATCGTGGGTCTGGCCGCGGTAGCCGTTGACGTTCTGCCCCAGCAGGGTGACTTCCTTCACGCCGTTCTCGGCCAGGTGGATCACCTCGGCGAGCACGTCGTCGAACGGCCGGCTGACCTCCTCGCCACGGGTGTAGGGCACTACGCAGAAGGTGCAGTACTTGCTGCAGCCTTCCATCACCGAGACGAAGGCCGTCGGACCGTTCACCTGCGGCTCGGGCAGGCGGTCGAACTTCTCGATTTCCGGGAAGGAAACGTCCACCTGCGGTTTGCGCGTGGTGCGGGCGGCATCGATCATTTCCGGCAGGCGGTGCAGGGTCTGCGGACCGAACACCACGTCGACGTAGGGCGCGCGCTCGCGGATCGCTGCGCCTTCCTGGCTGGCCACGCAGCCGCCGACACCGATCACCAGGTTGGGGTTCTGCTGCTTCAGCGTGCGCCAGGCGCCCAGCTCGGAGAACACCTTCTCCTGGGCCTTCTCGCGGATCGAGCAGGTATTGAGCAGGATGACGTCGGCTTCTTCGGCTTTCTCGGTGATTTCCAGGGCCTGGTGTTCACCCAGCAGGTCGGCCATGCGCGAGCTGTCGTACTCGTTCATCTGGCAGCCGTGGGTCTGGATGAAAAGCTTCTTGGCCATGGAGTCTTTCTTGGTCTGGTTAAAAAATGACCGCGCATTATAAGCCCGGGGCGAGGCGTCTGCCACCGGGCCGGCCGCGGGAAGGCCTGGAGGCCGCGCGGCTGTGCTATCCTGCGTGCCCTTTTTGCAAAGCTGTCATCCTTCGTTCATGAGCAAGCGCGAGAACCCGATCTACAAGGTGGTCTTCCTCAACCAGGGCCAGGTGTACGAGATGTACGCCAAACAGATCTACCAGAGCGATCTGTGGGGCTTCCTGGAGATCGAGGAGTTCGTCTTCGGCGAGCGCACCCAGATGGTGGTGGACCCCAGCGAGGAGAAGCTCAAGGCGCAGTTCGACGGCGTCATCCGCAGCTTCGTGCCGCTGCACTCGATCATCCGCATCGACGAAGTGGAGCGCCTGGGCACCGCGAAGATCAGCGACGCCAAGATCACCGGCAACGTGATGCCTTTCCCCATGCCGATGCCGAGCAAGGACAGCTGATCGCAGATGGTGCGGCCGCCAAGTACCTGGCCGCAGTCGGCAGCCTACGCGGCGGCTGCATTGGCGCTGAGTGTCTGGCTGATCTTCGGCTTGTTCCCGCCGCGAAGCGTCCCTGATCGATCCTCGTTGAAATCGGCGACGGGTTACGTCTCCTGGCTCGAAGCCTCTAAATACGGGTTGTCATTCGGCCTGCAAGGGCAAAGCTTGCGCTTCAGTTATTCGGCCAGTTCGGGAGAGGTCTCCCATGTGCGTGCGTATCTTCAGTCCGCGGCACCGATTACAGTGCGCTACGCGGCGGCGTCCGAGGACGATGGCAGTGTGCCTGTCTGGGGGGTGATGGCGCCCAACGTCAGCGTGCGCTCGTTTGACGAAATCGCCGAGCACCGCAAGCGCGACAATTACCTGGCATTTCCACTGGGGCTGTTCTTTGCGGTGGCTGCCCTGTACTTCATCGATCGGGCGTGGCGGCTGTATGAGGGTGGGCCGGCAGACTAAGGCAGCGGCGAGAACGGCGAGTTGCCGGCGGTCTGCAGTTCGATCAGGTAATTGCGGAAGATCTGCCCAAGTACCTTGGTGGCGATGTCCAGCTCGTCCTTGTTCATCTGCTCGGCGACCAGGTCGGCGCTGTCCATGGCGTCTTCGGCACCGTTGACCGCAGCCATCTTCAGCACGATATAGGCCTGCACGTTGTTGGCCTTCACGCCTTCACCGCGGAAGAACATGGTGCCCAGGCGCAGCTGTGCGTCGGCGTGGCCCTGCAGCGAAGCCTTCTCGTACCAGTGCAGGGCGGCCTGGAAGTCGCGCGGGGCGCGTTCGCCGGTATAGAAGAATTCCCCCAGCTCGAACTGTGCCTGTGCGTCGCCGGCATTGGCGGCCTGCTGGCAACTGGCCAGGGCCTGTTGCAGCTGTTCGGGCACGGTGTTGAGGGTGCAGCGTCCGGTGGCTGGAATCAGCAGCGAGTTGCCGCCCGCCTGAGTGAACAGGGGCAGTGCGAGCAACAGGCAACCCAGCAGGGTGCGACCGGAACGGTACATGGGGAGAAACGGCCTCCAGGATCGGGGCGGGCAAAACCCGGCCAGCGAAATGCGCCAGCCTTCACATTATGAAATAAGCGGGCGCTTCCTTACAAAGTCTTTACCTTCTTTTCTGTTTTTTTACTGGAAACGCCAGCGGCGGCCGGGTGGGCGTAGCGCCGGCGTAATGCTGCGAAAGCCTCGGGTTAGAGCGGAAGGCGCCCGTCTGGGCGCCTTCGCGGGAGGCCTTACTTGAGGGCGGCGAAAGCGCGCTCTGCAGCGTCCAGGGTCAGCTTCAGCTCGGTTTCGCCGTGGGCGATGGAGGTGAAACCGGCCTCGAAGGCACTCGGAGCCAGGTACACGCCGGCGTCCAGCATCAGGTGGAAGAAGCGCTTGAAGCGTTCCGCGTCGCTGGTCATCACGTCGTCGAAGGTGACGATGTCGTCGGCGCCGGTGAAGTACAGGCCGAACATCGCGGCGCCCGCCTGGGTGGTCACGAAGGGGATGCCAGCGGCGTCGGCGCGCTCCTGCAGGCCTTGCAGCATGCGGGTGGTGTAGGTGGTCAGCTCGTCGTGGAAGCCTGGGCGGCTGATCAGGCGCAGGGTAGTCAGGCCGGCGGCCATGGCCAGCGGGTTACCCGACAGGGTGCCGGCCTGGTAGACCGGGCCGAGCGGGGAAATCTGCTGCATGATCTCGCGCTTGCCGCCGAAGGCACCCACCGGCATGCCACCACCGATGATCTTGCCGAAGGTCGACAGGTCCGGGGTGATGCCGTAGTGCGCCTGGGCGCCGCCCAGGGCGACGCGGAAGCCGGTCATCACTTCGTCGAAGATCAGTACTACGCCGTGCTGGTCGCACAGGCTGCGCAGGCCTTCCAGGAAGCCTGGGGCCGGCGGTACGCAGTTCATGTTGCCGGCGACCGGCTCGACGATGATGCACGCCACGTCCTTGCCGACTTCGCCCAGGGTCTTCTCCACGGCGGCGATGTCGTTATAGGGCAGGGTCAGGGTGTGCTTGGCGAAGGCCGCTGGCACGCCCGGGGAGTTCGGTACGCCGAAGGTCAGGGCGCCGGAGCCGGCTTTCACCAGCAGGCTGTCGGAGTGGCCGTGGTAGCAGCCTTCGAATTTAATGATGCTGTCGCGGCCGGTGTAGCCGCGGGCCAGGCGGATGGCACTCATGGTGGCTTCGGTGCCGGAGCTGACCATGCGCACCATGTCCATGGACGGGACCAACGAGCAGACCAGGTCGGCCATTTCCACTTCCAGCGCGGTCGGTGCGCCGTAGGACAGGCCGTGGTCGAGTTGCTTGCGCACGGCGTCGAGCACGTCCGGGTGGCTGTGGCCGAGGATCATCGGGCCCCAGGAGCCGACGTAGTCGACGTAGCGCTTGTCATCCTCGTCCACCACGTAGGCGCCTTCCGCATGCTTGAAGAACAGCGGGGTGCCGCCGACGCTCTTGAACGCGCGCACCGGCGAGTTCACGCCACCGGGGATGTGTTTCTGGGCATTGGCGAAAAGCGTTTCGGAACGGGACATGGTGTACCTCGCGAAGCTGTGAAGGGCCGGGCGCGTGGGCGCTCAGCGGGTTTCGAAGAGTTGGCTGAAGGCGCGCGCGCGTTGTTCGACTTCGGCCGGGGAGTCGGCGGCGAACAGCGCGTGGATCACGGCGATCATGTCGGCGCCGCGGGCGATCAGCTCCGGCGCGTTTTCCAGGGTCACGCCGCCGATGGCCACCAGCGGCACGTTGAAGCGCGCCTTGGCCTGTTCCAGCAGTTCGAGGCTGGCGGCGGACGCGCCCGGTTTGGTCTGGGAAGTGAAGAAGCGACCGAAGGCGACGTAGCTGGCGCCTTCGGCAATGGCCTTCTCGGCCAGCTCGAGGCTGGCGTGGCAGGTGCCGCCGATGACGGCATTGCGGCCGAGCAGAGCGCGGGCCGCGGCCAGCGAGCCGTCGGTCTGGCCCAGGTGCACGCTGACACCCAGGCGCGCGGCCAGCTCGGCGTCGTCATTGATCAGCAGCGTGGCACCGTAGCGCGCGCAGAGATCGCGCAGCGCCTCGGCTTCACGCAGGCGGCGCGAGGCGTCGTCGGACTTGTCGCGGTACTGCAGCAGCTTGGCGCCGCCCTTCAGGGCGGCTTCGACGTAGGGCAGCAGGCGGCCGCCGTCGAGCAGCTGGCTGTCGGTGATGGCGTAGAGTCCGCGCAGTTTCATCGGTGCCTCGATCTTCGTACGGTTGATCCGTGAATCAGTTGCAATAGTCCAGCGGCAGGCGGCGCGGCACGTACTGGCCGTGGCCGGGTGCTTCCGCGTCGCGCAGGGTGCGCCAGGTGTAGTCCAGGGCGCTGCGCACCGCGCTGACCAGTTCTTCGCCCAGGGCCAGGCGGCCGGCGAGGGTGCTCGCCAGGGTACAGCCCGAGCCGTGGTAGCTGCCGGGCAGGCGTTGGCAGGTGAAGGTGTGGCGCTGGCCGTCGCGGGTGTACAGGCGATTGTGTACTTCGGACTCGTCGCCGTGGCCACCGGTGATCAGCAGGGTCTGGATATAAGGCAACAGCTTGTCGGCGCATTCGTCCGCGGTGCCTTCGGGCAGCTCGGCGAGGATGCGTGCTTCCGGCAGGTTCGGCGTGGCGACTGCGGCAATCGGCAGCAGGCGCTCGCGCATGGCGTAGCCGACGTCGTCCTTGCCCAGCGAGCCGCCGCCACCGGCGCGCAGCACCGGGTCGCAGACCAGCGGGATGCCGGGCAGCGATTGCATGATCTCGACGACGGTGTCGACCATCTGCACCGAGCCGAGCATGCCCAGCTTGACCGCCGCCACCGGCAGGTCGGCGATTACCGCGTTGGCCTGGGCCAGCACCCACTCGCGGTCGAGCACGCGGAAGTCGGAAACGTTGACGGTATCCTGAACGGTCAGCGCGGTGACGGTGGGCGCCGCGTGGCAGCCTTGGGCGATCAGGGCTTCGATATCGGCCTGCAGACCGGCGCCGCCACTGGGGTCGTGGCCGGACAGGCAGAGCACTACGGGACGGGAGGCAGGTGTTTTCATGGCGCGGGAGCTTATCACCAAAATGCGCTGCTGAGCTGACCGAACGGTCCATTGCGCATCGCCCGGCCACGCCCTGCCCGGATGGTCGAATGCCACGGGGCACAAGGCCTGTGCTAGAGTTCGCCGATTCCAACACAACGCCTCCACGGCGCGCCAAAGCGGGAGATGGGGATCTCCGGCGCGGCTGTCGGTGGCACTGCGGGGCACCATGCGGCACTGGCTGATCTTCCTGATCCTTCTCATCCTCTCGCCAGTGGCGAGCGCCATCAGCTTCGACGAGCACGTGGGGCAATTGCCGCTCGGGCGGGCGATGGATGTCTTCGAGGACGTGCGCGGCACCGCCGATATCGCCGAGATCAGCTCACCGGCGCTGGCCGCCAGCTTCCGCCACCACGAGCAGGACGTGCTCAATGCCGGCTACTCGCGCTCGGTATTCTGGCTGCGCCTGGACCTGGACTACCAGCCGCAGGCCTCGCGCGACCCGGCCAAATGGCTGCTGGAGCTGGCTTACCCGCCGCTGGACAAGCTCGATCTCTATCTGCCTGACGGCAAGGGCGGCTTCAAGCTCGCCCAGCGCACCGGCGACACCCTGCCGTTCGACAGCCGGCCAATCCGCCAGAACAATTACCTGTTCGACTTGAAGCTGGAGCCCGGCAAGCCGCTGCGCGTCTACCTGAGGCTGGAAAGCCAGGGCTCGATCCAGGCGCCGCTGACGCTCTGGTCGCCCAAGGCCTACCTCGAAGAGCAGCCGGGGCGCATCTATGTGCTGGGCATCATCTACGGCGTGCTGCTGGTGATGATGATCTACAACCTGTTCATCTTCCTCAGCGTTCGCGACACCAGTTACCTCTATTACATCCTTTATATAGCCTCGTTCGGCTTCTACCAGATCTCCGTCAATGGTGCGGGGATCGAGTATTTCTGGCCCAACAATCCCTGGTGGGCCAACGCTTCCACGCCCTTCCTGATCGGCTCGGCCGGACTGTTCGGCTGCCAGTTCGCCCGCAGCTTCCTGCATACCCGCGAGCACAGCCTGTGGATCGACCGCATACTGCGCGTGCTGATGGGCGTCGGCGCGCTGGTGATGGTGCTGGCGCTGACGGTCAGCTATGCCGTGGCCCTGCGCTTGGCCACCTACCTGGCGCTGGCGTTCACCGTGGTGATCTTCACCGCCGGCATCGTCGCCTGGCTGCGCGGCATGCGCGTGGCGCGCTACTTCATCTTCGCCTGGAGCGCCTTCCTGCTCGGCGGCATCATCAATACCCTGATGGTGCTGGGCTTGCTGCCGAACATCTTCCTCACCATGTACGCCAGCCAGATCGGCTCGGCGCTGGAGGTTGGCCTGCTGTCGCTGGCGCTGGCGGATCGCATCAACGCCATGAAGGAGGAGCGCACGCGCATCCTCCAGGAAACCAGCCGCAAGCTGGAGCAACTGAACCTGGAGCTGGCCAGCAGCAACCGCCTGAAGGACGAGTTCCTCGCCACCGTCACCCACGAACTGCGCACGCCTATGAGCGGGGTGATCGGTTCGCTGGAGCTGATGCAGACGGTGCCCATGGACATCGAGCTGACCCAGTACCACAAGACCGCCACCGGCTCGGCGCGGGACATGATGCGCATGGTCAACGACATCCTCGCGCTGATCGAGCTGCAGGCCGGCAAGCTGTACCCGCGCCGCGAGCCCTTCAGCCTGCGAGGTCTGTGCGACGGCCTGCGCGCGCAATATGCGCCGCGTGCCGAGGAGCGCGGGTTGCGCTTCGTCCTGCAGCTGGACGAAAGCTTGCCGGATACCCTCGAAGGTGATGCCGGCAAGCTGGCCCAGGCGCTGGGCTACCTGATCGACAATGCCATCAAGTTCACCCATCAGGGCGGTGTGAATCTGCGCGTTGGTGGTGTGCCGAACAGCGAGGGGCTGGCGCTGCGTATCGAGGTGCAGGACAGCGGTATCGGCTTCTCCACCCCGCCGGATGGCGCGTTGTACCAGCGCTTCTTCCAGCTCGACGGCTCGCTGACTCGCGAGTACGGCGGCCTGGGCATTGGCCTGGCGCTGTGCCGCAAGCTGGTGGCGTTGCTGGGTGGCGAACTGGTGCATGAGTCCGTGCCGGGGCAGGGCAGTCGCTTCGCCCTTGAGCTTCAGGTCGGCCAGCCGGCGCAGAGCATCGCCCCGCCGCCACGCCGCGCGGGCGGCCAGGTGCTGCGCAGCCCCGACCAGTGCACCGTGCTGGTGGTGGAAGACAACGCCATCAACCAGTTGGTGATCCGCGGCATGCTGCTCAAGCTCGGCTACCGGGTGCGCACTGCCGACAACGGTGCCGAGGCCATCGAGTTGCTGCGCAGGGAGGCTGTGGATACCGTGCTGCTGGACTGCCAGATGCCCGTGATGGACGGCTTCGCTACCTGTCGAGCGATCCGTACCTTGCCGCGTTGCGTCGATCTTCCCGTGCTGGCGATTACCGCCCACAGCCATAGCGGCGACCGCGAGCGCTGCCTGGCTGCCGGAATGAGCGACTACATGGCCAAGCCGGTGAAGTTCGAGGAGCTGCAGGCTTTGCTGCATGACTGGCTGCTGTGCCAGCCGGCGCTGCCCAGTCACGCCTGAGGCTGGACTATGCGTAGGAGCGGACTTCGTCCGCGATAGGTTCGCATCGCGCCGGATAGCATCGCGGACAGAGTCCGCTCCTACGCGATGACAAACTCCTCTGCCGGGCCAAATAAAAACGCCGCGATCCCTTTCGGTATCGCGGCGTTTGCGTTTCAGCGAGCGGTCAGGCTCAGACCTTGACGACCCAGCCTTCCGGGCCTTCCACGTCACCCTTCTGGATGCCGGTCAGCTCTTCGTAGAGGCGACGGGTCACCGGGCCGACGTCTTCGCGGCTGAAGAATACGTGCAGGTTGTCCTTGTACTGGATGCCGCCGATCGGGGTGATCACCGCAGCGGTACCGCAGGCGCCGGCTTCCTTGAAGCGCGCCAGGTCGTCGATCTGCACATCGCCTTCGACCACTTTCAGGCCCAGGCGCTGTTCGGCCAGTTGCATCAGCGACAGGCGGGTGATGCCCGGCAGCACCGAGCTGGAGCGCGGGGTGACGAACTCGTCGTCGTGGGTGATGGCGAAGAAGTTGGCCGAGCCCACTTCCTCGATGCGGCTGTGGGTGGCCGGGTCGAGGTAGATGCAGTCGGCGAAACCGTCTTTCTTGGCCTGGGCGCCCGGCATCAGGCTGGCGGCGTAGTTGCCACCGACCTTGGCGGCGCCAGTGCCGTTGGGCGCGGCGCGGTCGTAGGTGGAGATCACGAAGTCATGGGGCTTCATGCCGCCCTTGAAGTAGGCGCCGACCGGGATGCAGAACACCGAGAAGATGAATTCCGGGGCAGGGCGCACGCCGATGTTGTCGCCCACGCCGATCACGAACGGGCGCAGGTACAGGGCGCCGCCGGAGCCGTACGGGGGAATGAAGCGTTCGTTGGCGCGGACCACCTGGCGGCAGGCGTCGATGAACTGCTGTTCGGACACCTGCGGCATCAGTACGCGGGCGCAGCTGCGGGCCATGCGTGCGGCGTTCTGGTCCGGGCGGAACAGGTTGATCGAGCCGTCCTTGCAGCGGTAGGCCTTCAGGCCTTCGAAGCACTGCTGGCCGTAGTGCAGGGCCGAGGAGCCCTCGCTGATGTGCAGGGTGTTGTCTTCGGTCAGTTTGCCGTCGTCCCACAGACCATCGCGCCAGTGGGAGATGTAGCGGAAGTCGGTCTTGATGTAATCGAATCCGAGCGCGCCCCAGTCGATGTCTTTCTGTTCCATGGTTGCCTCATTCAATGGGATTGCCTGCGGCCATTCGTCTGCCAGGGCATGGCGGGCGAGCATCCGCATGGTGATTTCGGGACCCTGACGGCGGGCGCTGCCTGAATCACCAGGATTCCGCTACGCGGGGGGAGCGACGTCCCCCGCTTGATGGTACCGCCAGGACTCCACCAGGACTTGCCATGATACCGGCGATATTCGCGGCTGTGGGGGCCTGCCTGCGAATATCGCTGCCATCAGTCGCATCGGGAGCCGAGCGACCCCGGCGCAGGGTCACGGACAGCAATGCCCTGTCCGGAGGCGGAATTTGCTGACCGTCTGTTGGCTTCGGGCCGTGCATCCAGCTGAAAAAAGACATTTATATGAATGTCATTTCGTATGCTGAATGAATTTTCCGTCATTCCGACTGGCTGGAATTCCCCTGGGGGAATAGCGAGCGGCTGATGAAACGGGCCGTCTCGTGCAGGCTGGCGCCGATCTGCTCGAGCTTCTCGCGCTCATGTTGGGCGCTGATGCCGATGCCGGAAATGATGAAGCGAGGCTGGCGGTCGTGGTCGATGATTGCGCTGGCGACCATGCTGACGCCGCGATAGAGATGGTCCTGGTCGATGGCCCAGCCGCGCTCCAGGGTGGCGGCTGCATCGCTGTGGTATTCCTCGAAGCTTGGCGGGCTTTCCCAGCGTACGCGGGTCAGGCGGCGGCGCAGTTCGTCGTCCGGAAGGTTGCGCAGGCCGGCGACGCAGCGCCCGGCGGCGCCTACCAGTTCCGGCAGGCGCGAGCCGACGGCGACGTTGACGTGCGCTGCGGTTGGCGCGGACACCGCGATCACGCGGATGTGCGCATCGTCGGTGACCTGCCACAGGGCGATCAGGATGTTGTGGCTGGTGCTCAGGCGTTCCAGTTCCGGTTGGATAAGGTCGGCGTAGCTGCGGCCGATGAAGCTCACCGCCAGCTCCGACAGGCCCAGCCCCAGGCGGTAGGTCTTGGTGTCGTTGTTGAACGAGGTCAGCTGCTCGTTGGTCAGGGTGCGCAGGATGTTGAAGGTGGTGCTCGGGCTGACTCCCGTGGCGCGGGCGATGGCGGTTGCGCCCTCGGGGCCTTCGGCGTTGGCCAGGTGGCGGAGGATCTGGATGGCGTTCACCACGGCGCCTACATCCTTGGCGCTGCCGGTGCGTTTGCTGCTGGCTTCTTCGACGGTCTTTTCAGTGGTCATATTCTGCATTCTGATTGACATTCAGTATTGTGAATGTATTCTGACCCTGCGACGCCTGCAACGGCTTCCGTGAAGCTGGCTTGGCATGGGCGGTAACGCACTTTGCAACAAAGGCAGAACAAGAACAAAGGAGAAACCTCAATGGTGGATTTCCCCGACCGCAACATGCCAGGGCCCGAAGCGCAGTACCTTGCCTTCCTTGCCCAGGGGCAATTCATGTTGCAGCGCAGCGCCTCCACCGGCCGGCACGTGTTCTACCCGCGCACCCAGGTGCCGGGCAGCGGCGAAACGGACCTGGAATGGGTTCCCGCCAGTGGCCTGGGCACCCTTTATGCCCTGACCGTCAATCGCGCCCGCAGCGGTGACTACAACGTCGCCCTGATCGACCTGGATGAAGGCGTGCGCATGATGTCGCGTATCGAAGGGCACCTCAGCCTGCCGATCGGCACCCGCGTCAAGGCGCGCATCGCCCAGCAGGAGAGTGGCGCCGTCGTCGTCTTCGAGCCTCTCGCGGAGGTGCAGGCATGAGCCAGGTACTGCGCGGCAAGACCGCCATCGTCGGCATCGGCAGTGCCGGTATCGGCGAAGCCCACGGCTACAGCGCCATGGAACTGCTCGGTCAGGCGTCGATGAAAGCCATCGCCGATGCCGGGCTGAAACTCTCGGACATCGACGCGGTGTTCTCGGCCACCAGCTCCCACGCCTTCCCGACCCTATCGGTCTGCGAATACCTGGGCATCAAGCCGAAGTTCGTCGATGGCACCAATGTCGGCGGCTCCAGCTTCGAGCTTCACCTTCTGCAGGCGACCCTGGCCCTGGAGGCCGGCCTGTGTGACGCAGCGCTGATCTGCTATGGCTCCAACCAGCGTACCGCTGGCGGCAAGCTGGTATCGATGAGCGAGCCGCAGTGGCACGAAACACCCTACCAGCCACGCCACCCGATCACCGCCTATGCGCTGGCTGCCAGCCGGCACATGCATCAATACGGCACCACCCGCGAGCACCTGGCCGAAGTGGCCGTGGCCGCGCGGGGGTGGGCCAACCTCAATCCCGAGGCCTTCGCCCGTGGCCCGCTGAGCATCGATGACGTGCTCGCCGCACGGATGGTCAGCGACCCGCTGAGCAAGGCCGACTGCTGCCTGGTCACCGATGGCGGCGGCGCCTGCGTGATGGTGCGCGCCGAACGCGCGCGGGACCTGCCCAAGGCGCCGATCTACTTCCTCGGCGCGGCCGGCGCGCAGTGGCACCGTTCCATCGTTGCCATGCCCGACCTCACCGTCACTGCCGCTTCCGAGAGCGGTCCACGCGCCATGCAGATGGCCGGCGTGAAGCACTCGGACATCGACCTGGTGATGGTCTACGACGCCTTCACCATCAATACGATCCTGTTCCTCGAAGACCTCGGCTTCTGCCCGAAGGGCGAGGGCGGCCGCTTCGTCCAGGGCGGGCGCATCGCTCCTGGTGGCGAGCTGGCGGTGAACACCAACGGTGGCGGGCTGTCCTGTGTGCATCCGGGCATGTACGGCATGTTCCTGATCATCGAGGCGGTTACCCAGTTGCGCCGACAGGCCGGTGAGCGCCAGTTGAAGAAAGCCGACGTCGCGCTGCTGCATGGCAACGGCGGGACCTTGTCCAGCCAGGTCACCGCGCTGCTCGGCACCCAGAACGTGCTCTGAAATCCGGGCAAGACGCCCTCCCGGTGGCCGCCCGCGATAAGCATGCGGCCCGCCGTGGACGCGCTCGCCCTCGCGCCGGGACGGCCTCGTCCGGCACCCGTTATCTGTTCAGGTGGAACGTCATGTCAGTGAGTCACTTGCAACACACAGCCTTCGCCAGCCTTACCCCGCTGATCCAGCCGCGCTCGGTCGCCGTGGTCGGCGCTTCCAGCGACCCGCACCGCATCGGTGGCCGCCCCATCGCCTACATGCTGCGCAACGGCTTCACCGGCCGCATCCTGCCGGTGAACCCCAATCGCACGGAGATCCAGGGCCTGCCGGCCTATGCCAGCGTCGACGCGCTGCCTGAGGCGCCGGACGTGGCGATCATCGCGGTGCCGGCGCCGCAGGTGCTGGAGACCGTCCAGGCGCTGGGTCGCAAGGGCGCGCGCAGCGCCATCGTGTTCTCCTCGGGCTTCAGCGAAGTCGGCGAGGAGGGCGTGGCCATGCAGGACGCCATCGTCGAAGCCGCCCGCGTGGCGAACATGCGCCTGCTGGGTCCGAATGCCCTGGGCGTGTTCAACGCCAACCTGGGCTACTACGCCTTCTTCTCCACCAGCCTGGAGCGTGGCATCCCGCTGGCCGGGCGAGTCGGCATCGCCACCCAGTCCGGGGCGTATGGGGCGCACCTGCTCGGCCTGTCGCGGCAGCGCGGGCTGGGTACGCCGATCTGCGTCGCCACCGGCAACGAGGCCGACGTCACCCTGGGCGACGCCATCGGCTGGCTGGTGGAATCGCCGGAGGTCGACGTGGTGATGGCCTACGCCGAATCCATCCGCAACGTCGACAGCTTTCTCGCCGCGCTCGAAGCGGCCCATCGCGCCGGCAAGCCGGTGATCCTGCACAAGGTCGGGCGCAGCGAGCTGGGCGGTCGCGCGGCCATGTCGCATACCGCCTCCCTGGCTGGCGACGACAAGGTGCTCGATGCGGTGCTGGCCGACTACGCGGTGGTCCGCGCGCGTACCACCGAAGAGCTGGTGGACATCGCTTACCTCGCCACCCAGCGCATCTACCCGGTGAACAACAGCCTGGGAATGATCACCGTCAGCGGTGGCGCCGGGATCATCGTCAGCGATGCTGCCGAGGACGTCGGCCTGCCCATGCCGCCGATGCCGGAAGCGGCCCAGGCGCGCCTGAAGCAGCGCCTGCACTATGCCTCGCCGCTCAACCCGGTGGACTGCACGGCCCAGGCGCTCAACGACCTGAGCCTGGTGCACGACTTCACCGAGTCCATGGTGGTGGACGGCGGTTACCGCTCGCTGATCGCCTTCTTCACCCAGGCCGGCACCGCTGCCTCCATCGGCCCGCGCCTGGCCGAGCAGTTCGCGCGGATCAAGGTCGATCACCCGGACCGCCTGTTCGTGGTCTCGGTGATGGGCGAGGGCGAGGAGCTGGCGCCGTACCAGAAGGCCGGCTTCGCTCTGTTCGAGGACCCGACCCGTGCCGTGCGCGCCATCCAGGCCATGGGCCAGTTGGGCGAAGCATTCGCCCGGCCGCTGCGCAGGATTCCTGTGCCAGGCGGCGTTGAGCTGCCGGCCAGCACGCCCGGTGAGGCCGAAGCCAAGCAATTGCTGGCGCGCGCCGGCATCGAATCGGCGCCCGAACGTGTGCTGAAAAGCGCTGCGGAAGCCGCTGCATTCGCCGAACAGATCGGCTTCCCGGTGGTGCTGAAAATCGCCTCGGCGGACATCCTGCACAAGTCGGAAATCGGCGGCGTGCTGCTCAACGTGAACAGCGCCCAGGCCGTGCGCGACGGCTACTCATTGCTGCTCGAACGTGCCGCCGAACACGCGCCGAACGCCCGCTTCGATGGCGTGCTGGTGGCGCGTCAGCTGCAGGGCGGCGTCGAGTGCTTCATGGGCATCCAGCGTGACCCGCAGTTCGGCCCGGTGGCGGTGTTCGGCCTCGGCGGCATCTTCGTCGAAGTACTCAAGGACGTGGTGTTCCGCCGTTGTCCGTTCGGCGTCGACGAGGCCGAACAGATGATCCGCAGCATCAAGGGCGCGCCGCTGCTGCTGGGCGCCCGTGGTCGTCCGGTGACCGATATCAAGGCCCTGTCACGGGTGCTCTCGCAGCTCTCGCAGTTCGCCGCCGAAGCGGGCCCGCGCCTGCGTTCGGTGGACCTCAACCCGGTCTTCGCCATGCCTGAAGGGCAGGGCGCCTGGGCCGCCGACGCGGTGCTGGAAGTGGAGGAGGTGGCCCATGGCGCTGAATCCTGAGCACCTGCTGAACTACCCGATCCCGGAAGTACGCCAGCGCTTCAGCCGTCACGACAGTGCCTTCTACGCGCTGTCGGTGGGCCTCGGCGCGGACCCGATGGATGAGCACCAGCTGACCTTCGTCGATGCCAACCGCGAACTCCAGGCGCTGCCCTGCATGGCGGTGGTGCTCGGTCATCCCGGCTTCTGGCTGGGCAACCCGGACACCGGCGTCGATGCCCTGCGCCTGGTCCACGGCGAGCAGAGCATCGAATGGCTCAAGCCGCTGCCGGTGGAAGGCGAAGTGATCGGCCGCACCCGCGTTACCGGGCTGGTCGACAAGGGCGCCGGCAAGGGCGCGCTGCTCTATAGCGAGAAGGTCGTCAGCGATGCGCAGAGCGGTGAGGTGCTGGCGATTGCCCGCGGTACCACCTTCCTGCGTGGTGACGGCGGTTTCGGCGGCGACAGCCAGTCGCTGAGCCAACCGCACCGTCTGCCCGAGCAGGCGCCGGACCTGGTCATCGACCTGCCGACCCGCCCCGAGCAGGCGCTGCACTACCGCCTGAACGGCGACGACAACCCGATCCACGCCAGCCCCGCGGCGGCGGCTCGCGGTGGTTTCCCGCGGCCGATCCTGCATGGCCTGTGCACCCTGGGCGTGGCCTTCCACGCGCTGCTGCGCGGCTTCGCCGACTACCGCGCGGAGCGTTTCGCCCATCTGCAGGTGCGCTTCTCCGCACCGGTTTTCCCCGGCGAAACCCTGCGTACCGAAATCTGGAATGACGGCTCCTTCCGCACCCGCGTCGTCGAGCGCGACGTGGTGGTACTGGACAACGGCCGCGTGCGCCTCACCCCGGACAGTGGAGAACTAGCCGGGCGGGCCTAGCGCGACGACGACCTCAACCAACCTGCGAGAACAACAACAATGAACGCACCCGACAGCTTGGCCCAGGGCACCGCGATACCGCGGCGGACCCTGGTGATCGCCTTCCTCTTCTGCTTCCTGGGTCTGCTCGCCGACGGCGCCGACCTGATGTTCCTTGCCTACAGCCTGAACAGCCTGAAGGCTGAGTTCGGCCTCTCCAACTTCGAGGCCGGCTCGCTGGGCAGCGTGACCCTGGCCGGCATGGCCATCGGCGGCATCTACGGTGGCTGGGCGTGCGACCGCTTCGGCCGGGTGCGGGTGGTGACCTGGACCATCCTGGTGTTCTCCGTCGGCACCGCGCTACTCGGGCTGGCGCACAACTTCTGGGCCTTCGCGCTGATCCGCTTCGTCTCCTCGCTGGGCCTGGGCTCGCTGTTCGTCGCCTGCAACATCCTGATGTCCGAGTTCGTCACCGCGAAGTACCGCACCACCATCCTGGCGACCATGCAGGCCGGCTGGACCGTGGGCTATCTGGTGGCGACCGTTCTTGCCGGGCAGATCATCCCCGACTACGGCTGGCGCGCGCTGTTCTTCACCGCGATCGGCGCGGCGCTGATCTGCCTGGCGCTGCGGCCCTGGGTGCCGGAGTCGCCGTCCTGGCTGGCGGCCCGTGCGCAACGGGTGCAGCAGGCCAGCAGCGGTCGCCAGCAAGCGGTCGCCAGTGGCGGCATGCGCCAGTTGCTGGTCGATCCGTCCACCCGCCGTATGTTCGTGCTCTGGAGCCTCACCTCGTGCTTCCTGCTGTTCGGCTACTACGGCACCAACAACTGGATGCCCTCGTACCTGGAAAGCGAGCTGGGCATGAACTTCAAGTCCATGACCGGCTACATGGTCGGCACCTACACCGCGATGATCCTCGGCAAAGTGCTCGCCGGGATCGCCTCGGACCGTTTCGGCCGCCGCGCCACCTTCGCCGCCGGCGCCATCGGCACCGCGATCTTCATGCCGGTGATCGTGTTCTGGCACACGCCGGACAACATCGTCTGGATCCTTGCGCTGTTCGGCTTCATCTACGGCGTACCGGTGGGCGTGCTCGCCACCTACATGACCGAGAGCTTCTCCACCCAGGTACGCGGCGCTGCCGTGGGTACCTCCTACAACCTCGGCCGCATCGGCGCGGCGGTGGCCCCGGCGGCCATCGGCCTGCTGGCCTCCCACGTGTCCATCGGCGCGGGCTTCCTGGTGATGGGCATCACCTACGTCATCACCGGCCTGATCCCGGCGCTGCTGATCCCCAACCGCTTGTATGACCCGAACCGCGAAGCGCGCACGGCGCCGCCCGGCACACCCGCACGTGCGCCGACGCACAGCGCAGCCCGCCCGCTGGGCCAACCCGTTACGGAGGAAAGCCTGCGATGACCGATTTCACCCGCGCCGCCAAGGCGCCCGGGCCGGACATGTTCCCCCGCGATCGATACACCTTCCAGGAGTTCCTCGGCCTGGAGCGCTGGGTCGATGGCGAGGTGGTGCGGGTGCGCCTGCGCCACCGCCCGGAGCTGATGAACTACATCGACAGCTTCCACGGCGGTGTGCTGATGAGCGTGCTCGATGCCGCCATGGCCGGCGCGATCCGCGCGCAGATGCCGGGTTGCTCGATGGTCACCATCGACATGGCCACCCACTTCATGGGCAGCACACGCGGCGAGATCAACGCCGTCGGCCGGGTGCTCAAGCGCACCCGCACGCTGTGCTTCTGCGCGGCGGAAATCTTCGACCAGGCCGGCGAGCTGATCGCCAGTGCCACCGGCAGTTTCAAGTACCGGCCCGCGGCGGCCGGAGCTGTTCAACCGACACGGGAATGATGAAATGACCGACCACACCGCGATGGCCGAGGAACGCGAAGAGCGCCTGCGGCTGATCCGTGACAGCGCCGCCTCCCTGGTCCCGCGCGGCGGCGACCTGGGCCGGGTGCGCCGTCTGCGCTTCCAGCAGGCGAGCGTCGACCGCGATGCCTGGGGCGAAGTCTGCGCCATGGGATGGCCGGGCCTGCGCCTCGCCGAGGAGCTGGGCGGCAGCGGGCTGGGCATGGCCGAGTATGCGGCGCTGCTGGAAGAGCTGGGCCGTGGCCTGCTGCCCGAGCCGCTGATCGAGGCGAGCCTGGTGGCGCCGCTGCTGCCGGCAGACGAGCGTGATGCGCTGTTGGCCGGCGAGCGGCTGATCCTGCCGGCCGGCATCGGTTATGAAGCGGAAGCGGCATTGCCGGTACTGCGCGACGGCCAGCTGCGTGGCGAGATCGCCCACGTGGCGCTCGGTGCTGCGGCCGATGCCTGGCTGGTCGCCTGCAACGCCGGCCTTGCCCTGGTGCAGCGCAACGCCGAAGGGCTCAGCCTGCATCAGGAAGCGACCCAGGACGGCGGCCACCTGGCGCGCCTGCGCTTCGACGGCACGCCAGCGCAACTCGTCGAGTCCACGCCCGCCGCCCTCGACGAAGCGGCGCTGGCCTGCTCGGCCTATCTGGTCGGGCTGATGGACGCGGCCTTCGAACAGACACGCGACTACCTCGGCGTGCGCCGCCAGTTCGGCCGCGAGATCGGCAGCTTCCAGTCGCTGCAGCACCGCATGGTCGATCTGAAACTGCAGATCGAACTGGCCCGCGCCATCGTCGGCGAAGCGGCCGCCGCGCTGGATGACGGCGCGCCGACCGCCCAGGTACAGCGGCTGGTGTCCACCGCCAAGGTGCGTGCCGCCGAAGCGGCCATGCTGGTCACCCGCCAGGCGATCCAGCTGCACGGCGGCATCGGCTACACCGACGAGGCCGACATCGGCCTGTTCCTGCGCCGCGCCATGGTGCTGCTCAACAGCCAGGGTTCGCTGGCCTTCCACCGGGCGCGCTACATCGCCCTGCTGCATGCGGAGGTGGCGTGATGAGCGAGATGCTGCTGCAGGAAACTCATGGCTCGGTGCGCCTGCTGCGTTTCAACAATCCGGCGCGGCGCAATGCGCTGTCCCCCGCATTGCGCGCCGAGCTGCTCGACGCGCTGCGTGAAGCGGACGCCGATCCTGCCGTGCGCAGCGTGGTCCTCACCGGTTCGGCAGAAGTCTTCAGCGCCGGCGGTGATCTGAGCGACATGCACGTCACCGACTTGAATGCCGGCCGCGTGCGCATGCAGAAGAACGCTGACCTGATCCGCCAGATGCTGCGTATGGGCAAACCCATCATCGCCGCCATCGAAGGCTGGGCGGTGGGCGCCGGGCTGTCGGTGGCGCTGGCCTGCGACAGCCTGGTTTGCGGTGGCACGGCGCGCTTCGCCGCCGGCTTCGGCAAGGTCGGCTTGATCGCCGATCTCGGCCAGCTGCACACCCTGCCGGCGCGCATCGGCAACGGTCGGGCGCGGCAGGTGCTGATGTTCGGCCAGGTGATCGAGGCCGAGGAAGCGCTGCGCATCGGTCTGGTTGACCAGCTCTGTGCACCGGGTGCCGCGCTGGATGCGGCGCTGGCACTGGCCGCGAAGGTCGAGGAGCAGGCGCCGCTGGCGCTGTCGCTGACCAAGGCCCTGCTGGCCGATGGCCTGGAACTGCTGCTCGAACGCGAAGGCGATTTCCAGAGCCAGCTGTTCCTCAGCGCCGACCACGCCGAGGGCAAAGCGGCCTTCCTCGAAAAACGTTCCCCGAATTTCCGGGGCCAGTAATCAGGAGAACCATGACATGACCGATTACAACGCCCTCGAAGATGGCGAATTCCGCCGGCTGGTGCGCGAGTGGGTCGCCGCCAACTACCCGCAGCGCATCCGCAACCCGGCTCACCGCCTGGGCCGCGACGACACCTGGGAGTGGTACCAGGCGCTGTCGCGGCAGGGCTGGCTGTGCCCCGGCTGGCCGGTGCAATTCGGCGGCATGGGCCTGTCCGCCGGCAAGCAGCTGATCATGATCGAAGAGATGGAAAACTACGGCTGCGCGCGCCTGCCCGACAGCGGTATCACCATGCTCGGCCCGCTGCTGATCCGCTACGGCACCGACGCCCAGCGCGAGCGTTTCCTGCCGCGCATCCTCAGTGGCGAGGACATCTGGTGCCAGGGCTACAGCGAGCCCAACGCCGGCTCCGACCTCGCCAGCCTGCGCACCGAGGCGGTGTTGCGCGATGGCGAATGGGTGATCAACGGCCAGAAGACCTGGACCACCATGGGCACCGAGGCCAACTGGATCTTCGTGCTGGCGCGCACCGAGCGCAGCGCCAAGGCACAGCAGGGCATCAGCTTCCTGCTGGTGCCGATGGACAGCCCCGGTGTCGAGGTGCGGCCGATCCTCAACCTCGAACTGCAGGGCGAATTCTGCGAGGTGTTCTTCAACGATGTGCGCGTGCCGGAGGCGAACCTCGTCGGCGCGGTCAACCACGGCTGGGGGATGGCCAAGGCACTGCTCGGTTTCGAGCGCATCTTCCTCGGCTCGCCCAAGCAGGCCACCTTCGCCCTTGAGCGCCTGGTGCGCCTGGCCCGTCACCAGGGCCTGTGGGACGACCCGGTGTTCGCCCAGCGCTTCGCCGCGCTGAGCATGGACCTGGACTGCCACAAGGCGCTCTACGAGCGCTTCGCCGAACGCCTGCGGCGCGGCGAGGAGCTGGGCCCGGATGTTTCCCTGCTGAAGATCCACCAGTCCGAGCTGTACCAGCGCATCAGCGAGCTGGGACTGGAGATCGCCGGCGCCGATTCGGCGCTGCTCAACCCCTTCAGCGACGACCCTGAACTGCACCCGGCGGGCATCTTCATCCAGTCGCGGCCCACCACCATCTACGGCGGCACCAACGAGATCCAGCGCAACATCCTGGCCAAGGCCGTGCTCGGCCTGCCGAGCTGATCGTGCGCACAACGAACCTCAAACACGAATTGAAGTAAGGAACGAGCAATGACCCAACGACTCAACGAAGGCAAGGTAGCGATCGTCACCGGCGCCGGTGGCGGCATTGGCCGCGAGATCGCCCTGGCCCTGGCCGACAGCGGTGCGCGGGTACTGATCAACGATATCGGCGTGTCCCTGCAGGGCGAGGGCGGCTCGGCTTCCCCGGCCGAGGAAACCCTCGGGCTGATCCGCCAGCGCGGCGGCGACGGCGCCATCAATACCGACAGCGTGTCGGACTGGGACAGCGCGCGGCGCATCGTCTCCAGCGCCATCGATGCCTTCGGCCGCGTCGACATCGTGGTCAACAATGCCGGCATCCTGCGCGACACCATCTTCCACAAGATGAGCGCCGAGGACTGGCTGTCGGTGATCAACGTGCACCTCAACGGCAGCTTCTTCGTCAGCCGCGCCGCCGCCGAGCACTTCCGCGCGCAGAACAGCGGCGCCTTCGTGCACATGACCAGCACCTCGGGGCTGATCGGCAACTTCGGCCAGGCCAACTACTCGGCGGCCAAGCTGGGCATCGTCGCCCTGAGCAAATCCATCGCCCTCGACATGCAGCGCTACAACGTGCGCTCCAACTGCATCGCGCCCTTCGCCTGGAGCCGCATGACCGACTCCATCCCGGCCGAGACCCCGGAGCAGAAAGCGCGGGTGGAAAACCTGCAACGCATGACTCCGGACAAGAACGCGCCGCTGGCCGTGTACCTCGCCTCCGATGCCGCCAGTGCGGTCAACGGCCAGGTGTTCGCCGCGCGCAACCACGAGATCTTCCTGATGAGCCAGAGTCGCCCGCTGCGCAGCGTGCACAGCGACAACGGCTGGACCCCGCAGAGCATTGCCGAGCACGGCATGCCGGCGCTGCGCGGCAGCTTCATGGACCTGGCGCGCAGCCCGGACGTGTTCTCCTGGGACCCGATCTGACCCTTCGGAGGACAGGCGCATGTTCAAGACCCGATTCACCGAAACCTTCGGCGTCGAACACCCGATCATGCAGGGCGGCATGCAGTGGGTGGGCCGCGCCGAGATGGCGGCAGCGGTGGCCAACGCCGGTGGCCTGGCGACGCTCTCGGCGCTGACCCAGCCGACCCCGCAGGCGCTGGCCGACGAGATCGCGCGTTGCCGCGAACTCACCGACAAGCCCTTCGGCGTCAACCTGACGCTGCTGCCGACGCAGAAGCCGATCCCCTACGCCGAGTACCGCGCGGTGATCATCGAGAGTGGCATCCGCGTCGTCGAAACCGCCGGGAACAATCCCGGCGAGCACATCGCCGAGTTCCGCCAGCATGGGGTCAAGGTTATCCACAAGTGCACGGCGGTGCGCCATGCGCTCAAGGCCGAGCAACTGGGTGTCGACGCGGTGTCCATCGACGGCTTCGAGTGCGCCGGGCATCCGGGCGAGGATGACATTCCCGGCCTGGTATTGCTGCCCGCCGCGGCCAACCGGCTGCGTGTGCCGATCATCGCTTCCGGTGGTTTCGCCGACGGCCGAGGGCTGGTGGCGGCGCTGGCGCTGGGGGCCGATGCGATCAACATGGGTACGCGTTTTCTCAGCACCCGCGAATGCCCGATCCACCCGCAGGTCAAGGCGGCCATCCGCGCCGCCGACGAGCGCTCCACCGACGTGATCATGCGTTCGCTGCGCAACAGCGCACGGGTCGCGCGCAATGCCATCAGCCAGGAAGTGCTGGCCATCGAGGCGCGCGGCAACGCCACCTATGCCGACATCGCCACCCTGGTCAGCGGCCTGCGCGGGCGCACGGTCTACGAGCAGGGCGACACCGACCTGGGCATCTGGTCGGCGGGCATGGTCCAGGGCCTGATCGATGACGAACCGAGCTGCAAGGAACTGCTGCGCGGCATCGTCGAGCAGGCGCGCGAGCTGATCCGCGAGCGACTGGAGGGTTTGCTTATCCAGTGATTTTCCATGTGGCGGCGTGGGAGCAAGCGTTTCTTCTGGAGGCTATGCGCGGAGGCTCCCTCTCCCTAACCCTCTCCCTGAAGGGAGAGGGGACTGTCCGGTGCAGGATCACACCACTGCATCAGCCGGCACGGTCAGCTCCCTCTCCCTTCAGGGAGAGGGCGGGGGAGAGGGGCTCGTACTGACTTCCAGACAGCAGCGGCGCCGCCTTCACCTCACCTGACGAAGAGACAACAACAATGAAAAATCTTCCCGTACGGGCGCTCGTTTCGAGCTTCGCCTGCCTGCCTCTGTTCGCCCACGCGGACTTCATCGCGGACAGCAAGGCCAACCTGGAACTGCGCAATTTCTACTTCAACCGCGACTATCGCCAGAGCGGTGCCGCGCAGTCGAAATCCGAGGAGTGGGCGCAGGGTTTCCTGCTGCGCTTCGAGTCGGGCTACACCGAGGGCACGGTCGGCGTGGGCGTCGATGCGCTCGGCCTGCTGGGCATCAAGCTGGACTCCAGCCCCGACCGTACCGGCTCCGGCCTGCTGCCGTATTCGGCCAGCGACAAGCGCGCCGCCGACGACTACAGCGACCTGGGCGTGACCGCCAAGCTGCGTGCCTCCAAGAGCACCCTGAAGGTCGGCACGCTGCTGCCGAAAATGCCGGTGGTGCAGTACAACGATACCCGCCTGCACCCGCAGACCTTCCAGGGTGGCCTCGCCGAGATCAACGAGATCGACGGCCTCACCGCGCAACTCGGCCAGCTGCGCCAGGTGAAGCAACGCGACTCGACCAACGACGAAGACCTGTCGATGACCCGTGGCAACAAGCGCAACATCGTGCTCGGCAGCCATACCAGCAGCGACCGCTTCAACCTCGCCGGCGGCACCTACCGCTGGACCGATAACCTCAGCACCAGCTACCACTACGGCGGCCTGGAAAACTTCTACCGCCAGCACTACCTGAGCGTGGTCCACACGCTGCCCATCGCCGAGGGCCAGTCGCTCAAGTCCGACATCCGCTGGGCGAGTTCCACCGATGATGGCGGCAGCAATGTCGACAACCGCGCGCTCAACGCACTGTTCACCTACCGCATCGGCGGCAGCGGCTTCGGCGTGGGCTACCAGCGCATGTCCGGCGACACCGGCTTCGCCTACCTGTCCGGCACCGACCCGTACCTGACCAACTTCGTGCAGATCGGCGACTTCGCCAACAAGGACGAACGCTCCTGGCAGGCGCGCTACGACTATGACTTCGCCGGCCTTGGCCTGCCCGGCCTGACCTTCATGACGCGCTACCTGCAGGGCGACCACATCGACCTGCTCAACGGCCAGGGGCGCGGCAAGGAATGGGAGCGCGACACCGACATCGGCTACGTGGTGCAGAACGGCCCGTTCAAGAACCTTGGTTTCAAGGTGCGTAACGGCGCCTTCCGCAGCGACTTCGGCAACGACATCGACGAAACACGGGTCATCGTCAGCTACCAGATGCCGCTCTGGTAATCATCGTTACGGGCGGTGGCGGTTTGGCCAGAATCGCCCCGTCCGTGGCGGGAATGTCCCTTTCAGGTAAAGTCTGAACCGTGATTCACTGCTTTCAATGCAATGAATCAGGGTTCAGACCATGGCTTACCGGCAAACCGAGGCCCGCTTGCAAAAGGACGGTGAACAGCGCGAGCGCATCCTCGAGCTGGCGCTGGCGCGGGTTGCCGACGGCGGCTTCGCCGCGCTGACCATGCAGAGCCTGGCGGATGACGCTGGCATCGCCACCGGCAGCCTCTATCGGCACTTCAGCGGCAAGGGCGAACTGGCCGCCGAAGTCTTCGCCCGCGCCAGCCAGCGCGAGGTCGATGCCTTGGGCGTGCTACTGAAGGATTCGGGCAGCGCCGCCGAGCGCCTGAATCGAGGCCTCCACCAGTTCGCCGCCCGTGCCTGGGGTAGCCGCCAACTGGCCTTTGCGCTGATCGCCGAGCCAGTTGATCCAGAGGTGGACGAGCAGCGCCTGGTCTACCGCGAAGCCTATGCCGCACTGTTCACCACGCTGCTGGAGCAGGGTATCGCCACCGGAGAGTTCCAGTCCCAGCCGGTGCAACTCACTGCCGCCTGCCTGGTCGGCGCCATCGCCGAGGCGCTGATCGGCCCGCTCTCGCCGCCGGCCCGCGCCGCGCGGGATGCCGGTGAGTCCAAGGTTTCCCTGGAGGACGTCAGCGACGCCCTCGTGAACTTCTGCCTGCGCGCCGTCGGTGCGTTCCCTGCTGCTTTGCCAAAACCTGCCAGGCCCACGCCTGTGATGGAGGACCAGCCATGATCCCGCACCAGTACGCCGAGACCCACGAAGTGACCAACCAGGTGCCGCCGCTGGATGGCGCCAACCTCTATCGCGTCGACGTGCCGCTGCAGGAGTGGGTGCGCCGCTACGGCGGCGGCTTCGCCGAGCAGAAGCTCGACGCCTATGGCGCGCTGGCGGGTGGCCCGCTGATGGCGGCGGGCTTTCTGGCCAACGAGAACAAGCCGGTGTTCAAGTCCCATGACCGCTACGGCCATCGCGTCGACCTGATCGAATTCCACCCGGCCTACCACGAGCTGATGCGCGCCTCCATCGAGGCCGGTATCCCGTCCATGCCCTGGACCGACCCGCGTGCCGGCGCCCACGTTGCCCGCGCCGGCCTCAGCTATCTGCACAGCCAGGCGGAGGCCGGCACCGGCTGCCCGCTGACCATGACCTTTGCCAGCGTGCCGGCTATCCGCCTGCAGCCGGACATCGCCGAGAAGTGGCTGCCGAAGATCCTTTCCACCGAATACGACCCGCGCAACCTGCCCATCGAGCAGAAGGCCGGCGCCACCATCGGCATGGCCATGACCGAGAAGCAGGGTGGTACCGACGTGCGCGCCAATACTACCCGCGCCTACCCGGTGGGCATTCCCGGCCCGGGCCAGGCCTACGAGCTGGTCGGCCACAAGTGGTTCTGCTCGGCGCCGATGTGCGACGCCTTCCTCACCCTGGCCTACACCGACAAGGGCCTGACCTGCTTCCTGCTGCCGCGCCACCGCCCGGACGGCAGCCGCAACGAGTTCTACATCCAGCGCCTGAAGAACAAGCTGGGCAACTGGTCCAACGCCTCCAGCGAAGTGGAATACCGGGGCGCGCTGGCGTGGATGGTCGGCGAGGAAGGCCGCGGCGTGCCGACCATCATCGAGATGGTCGCCATGACCCGCTTCGACTGCATGATCGGTTCCAGCTCGCTGATGCGCCAGGCGCTGACCCAGGCCGCGCACCACTGCGCCTACCGCCAGGTCGGCGGTCGCGTGCTGGCCGAGCAACCGCTGATGCAGAACGTGCTGGCCGACCTCGCCCTGGAAAGCGAAGCCGCGCTGGCCCTGACCATGCGCATGGGCCGCGCCCTGGACCACCTGCACGACGAACAGGAAGACAAGTTCGCCCGCCTGGTTACCGCCGTGGGCAAATACTGGATCTGCAAACGTGCCCCCGTGATGATCAACGAAGCTGCCGAATGCCTGGGCGGCGCCGGCTACGTCGAGGACACCATCCTTCCGCGCCTGTACCGCGAAGCGCCGGTCAACTCCACCTGGGAAGGCTCGGGCAACGTGCAGTGCCTGGACGTGCTGCGCGCCCTGTCCAAGGAGCCCGGCGTGCTCGACGCACTGTTCGCCGAGCTGGGCGACGGTCATGGTGACGCGCGCCTGGCCTCGTTCATCGGCAACCTCAAGGCTTCGTTCGCCGACACCCAGGACATCCAGTACCGCGCCCGCCAGCTCACCGAGAACGTCGCCGTCGCCCTGCAGGCCAAGCTCCTGTTGGAAGCGGGCAACTCGGTGGTCTCCGACGCCTTCATCGCCAGCCGCCTGGACGACGGCGGCCGCGTCTACGGCACCCTGCCGCGCGGGGTGAACGTGGAAGCACTGGTGGCGCGGGCGACGCCGCATCTGGCGTGAGGAAATTTCAGTAGAAGTTTTCGGGTTGAACGGTCGCTGGCCGATCAATAGGTTGCAGGAGGAGTGTTCTTCGCTGGTACCGGGATGAGCCTCGTTGGTGTTCATTTCGGTACGGGCAGCTCAGCAGTGAGGTTGCCTTGATCTAACGAATTGAAGGCCTATGCCAAGCGTCAGGTGGTTGAGCAACTGAAAAGCGGAGGACTGATCCGATGAACAATCTGTTGCAGCACCGGGGTTACTACGGCTCCATCGAAGCCAGCCCGGAAGTCAACTGCCTGTTCGGCAAGCTGCTGTTCATCCGCGCCCTGGTCAATTACGAAGGCGAAACCGTCGCCGGGCTGGCCGGCTCGTTCAGGGGGGGCGGTCGATGACTACCTGGCTGACTGCGCTGGGAGGGGCGTCGAACCGGAAATCCCCTGCAAGGGCTCCTTCAACGTGCGCGTGGGCCACGAACTGCATATGGCGGCCAGCATCGCGGCCATCCAGCAGAACATCACGCTGAACGACCTGACGCGCCGCGCGTTGAGTGAGTACATCGAGCAGCACGCTTAAGAGATTTCTCTGGCGCCTGGCTGACAGCTGTCATGCGCCGCGGGTGAGTTTTTCCAGTGCGGCAGTCGCCAGGAACGAAGAGCGACTCTTTACGCCGTGCAGGCGTACATGGTTGTCGATGCGTTGGATGATGTAGCCGGGTAGGGTGACGTTGACCTTTTCGGTCTTGCCCAGGTACGGGGTGATATCGATTTCCAGCAGGCCCCAGCCCATTCCTTCGAAATCAGGATGGCTGCGGTGCGCTGCGACGCTGCTCGGAAAGGGTACTTCCTGGCCGGCTCCGGCAATCTCTTCGAGCATGAGGTGCGCGACTTCGACGGCCGCTGCATACGCCTCCTCGTAGGTGTCGCCAGCAGTGACTGCTCCGGGAATGTCCGGAATGTGGATACCGATGGCCGTTTCGTCGTTGCCCCATTCGATGGCGATTGGGTATTGCATGTCAGCCTCCTGAATGCGTCGAATCAAATCAGGCCGGCGCGCTTTCTGATGCTTCGTACCGTGCCGATGGGTAGGTCCTTCTTCGGATGAGGAACGGGAACCGAGTAAGAGCGGTTGGGGTGAGTGAAGACATGATGGCTGCCGGTAATCCGTTGAAGCGCCCATCCTGCTGCTTCCAGTTCCTTGATCAGCTCCCTGTTCTGCACGGCCTCATCCTTTGCTGATGATCATTTTAATACCTCCAGGGTTATATTTAAAGTTAGTTGAATAACCCTGGAGGCATGTTTGTTCAGATACCCGTTCGCGATCGTAGCGAGCGCCACCAGCCGGTGCGGGGCATAGTGTCGGTTTTGGGCTGGAGCAATTGCGGCACATCGCTGTAGCGGACCCACAGTTGGTCGTTCCACTCCAGCAGGGCGATGTCACGGCTTTCCCAGCGCAGCAGGGAGCGGCGTGGGTGCTGGACGGGGAGGGTGGGGCCGCGCAGGGCGGGGATGACTTCCTGGGTTACCCACTGCCGTAGGCTGCGGTTTTCCGCGTGGCGGTAGCGGGTGAGCAGGGTGAAGAAGCCGGCTTCGCTGACCAGCCAGGTCTCTTCCTCGCCACTTTGGGTTTGAAGGCGTACCTGGCGGCGCAGGTCGGCGTCGAGGCGATGCTGGGTGAAGTGTTCGGCCTGGCAGCTCATCAGGCCGCCCAGGTCACGGGCGGCGAACCAGGGTTGATCTTCCAGCATCAGGGCGCGAAGCGGGCGCTGATGGCGCATGAACACAGTTGCGTTGAGAACTTCGTTATTCATTGAGGTACCAGTCCAAATTGAGTGAAGGTACCTGCCCCCGCCGCCGTCAATCGAAGGGTGGCAGATCGCGCGGGGTTGACGGACCGGCATTTGGACAAACCGGCAGACCCATCCAGAGAATGGGCCTCCCTGCGCGACCGGCCATTGAGCGTGACTGCATGAAATGCAGATGCACAATGGTATGTAAAGGTGCTCGCCACCTTCACACTCATCGCAAGACGCAAGTGCGTCCAAAAATTGTCAGGCCGTCAAACCCGGCTGCGGGATTGACCGCAGCGCGGCCAATCTAACGGCGGCACCTCGATAAACAAGACGCTTCCGGCAGCTTGGGACGCCCCGACACGCGATATACGAAAACGGAAGTCCGCCTGGTAATTCGGGCTGTCATCCGCACTCGCGGGCATTGATTCTGTCATAGGCTTTCTTCAACCCTTCCGCTCGTCCTGCCGGTGTTCAATCTGTCATCCCTTTCTGTGACGGAAGCAGGCAAGATGGAGCTGATCGTTCAGACAGGATGCCCACCATGAGTCTTACGACTGGCGACGAGTTCTTCGTCGCGCAGACCGCCGAAGAGGCCGTCGATCAACTGGCCGTGCTCCACGAGCGCGCCACCGGCGCCCTGAACCAGGCGCTCAAGCGGTACCTGAAGGACCGCGAAGTTCCCGACGCGCAGCAGCGCGAACAATTCCGCTACCCGCTGCTGCGGGTGACCTACCTGTGCCAGGGCGAAGTGCCATCCACCACCCGCGCCTACGCCAAGGTCCAGGTGCCCGGCACTTACGCGGTGACCATCACCCAGCCCAAGGCCTTCCGCAAATACCTGCTCGAGCAGCTACGCCCGCTGATGGAAGATTTCACCGTGCGCGTGGAAGTCGGTGTCAGCCAGCAGAACATTCCTTACCCCTACGTGGTGGAGAGCGGCGACGAGCTGGGCGGCTCCGGCGTGACCGCCGCCGAGCTGGCGCGGGTTTTCCCCAGCACCGACCTGTCGGCCACTTCCGATGGCGTGGCTGACGGCCTGTACGAATGGGAGAACGCCGACCCGATGCCGCTGGCGCTGTTCGACGCCGCGCGTACCGACTTCTCCCTGCGCCGCATGGTGCATTACACCGGCAGCGACTGGCGCCATGTGCAGCCGTGGATCCTGCTGACCAACTACCACCGCTACGTCGACCAGTTCATCCACCTGGGCCTGGAGCGCCTGCGCGATGACCCGCGCTTCGTGCGCATGGTGTTGCCGGGCAATGTGATCATCGAGCGCGGCCTTGATGCCGGCGAGGCCAATGCCATCGTCGCCAGCGTCGAGTGGCATCGCTTCCAGATGCCGGCTTACCACCTGATCGCCGAGGATGGCGACGGCGTGACCCTGGTGAACATCGGTGTCGGCCCGTCCAACGCGAAGAACATCACCGACCACCTCGCCGTGCTGCGACCGCACTGCTGGCTGATGGTCGGCCACTGCGGAGGCCTGCGGCAGTCGCAGACCATTGGCGACTACGTGCTGGCCCACGCCTACATGCGCCGCGACGGCATTCTCGACCGCGTGCTGCCGCCGCACATCCCGATTCCGGCGCTGGCCGAAGTGCAGCTGGCGCTGCAAGAAGCCGCCGCGTTGGTCACCGGCGAACGCGGCGACCAGCTCAAGCGCCGCCTGCGCACGGGCACCGTGCTTACTTACGACGACCGCAACTGGGAGCTGCACTGGGCCCAGGAGCGCCCGCTGATCAACCTGGCGCGGGCGATTGCGGTGGACATGGAAAGCGGCACCATCGCCGCCCAGGGCTACCGCCTGCGGGTGCCCTACGGCACGCTGCTGTGCGTCTCGGACAAGCCGCTGCACAGCGAGATCAAGCTGCCCGGTGCCGCCACGGCGTTCTACCAGCGCGCGGTGAGCCAGCACCTGTCCATCGGCATCGCCGCCGTCGACCTGCTGCGCACCCAGCTCAACTCGCTGCACTCGCGCAAGCTGCGCAGTTTCGACGAGCCGCCGTTCCGCTGATCTGCGACAGGGCGCGGAGCGCCTGCCGGGGGGATGGTGGTCGCCTCAGCTGCATCAAGGAAGCAGCGTAGGGCGCATAACGCGCCAGCGTTATCCGCCCTACGGTGCTGAAGAAAGCCGATGGAGAGTGTTGCCGATGACCGATCCTCGCAAGACCCCGGCGGGCCGCGTGCTCGCCCTGCTCGACCTGACTTCGCTGAACGCCGGCGATGACCTGCAAAGCACTGTGGACCTCTGTCGCCGCGCGCTGACGCCCTACGGCGACGTGGCGGCAGTGTGTGTTTCGCCGAAGCTGGTGCACGTGGCGCGCCGCACGCTCAACACCTTGGGCGGACGCAGCGTGAAGGTCGCCAGCGTGTGCAACTTCCCCGCTGGCAACGCTCCGCTGGCCGATGTCGTGGAGGAGGTACGCAAGACCCTCGCCGAAGGCGCGGACGAGATCGACCTAGTCTATCCGTGGCGTAAGCTCAAGGCCGGCGAGCCAACCGGCGCGGTGGAACTGATCCGTACCTGCAAGACGCTGTGCGGGCCGTACCACCGGCTCAAGGTGATCCTGGAGACCGGCGAACTGGACGATCCGGAACTGATCCGCACGGCCTGTCGCGAAGCCATCGCTGGCGGCGCCGACTTCCTTAAGACCAGTACCGGCAAGACGGCGGTGAATGCCACGCCGGATGCCGTGCGGGTGATGCTTGAAACCATCGAGGAAGAGGGTGGCAAGGTCGGCCTGAAAGTCTCCGGCGGGCTGCGCACGCTGGCCGATGCGCAGGGCTACCGGGCGCTGGTGGAGGAGCGTTTCGGCGCTGGCTGGATCACCCCGGAGCATCTGCGCTTCGGGGCTTCGTCGTTGCTCGATGATCTGCTGCGCGAGTTGGGCGCCGAGGCCAAGCCCATCTCCACGCGCAGCTACTGAACCGCCCGCGTTGACGCAGCCCGAGGCGGGCCTAGAATGCTCGCCTCCCGCGCCACGGGGAACCGTGGCGCGACCCTCCGGTCGGACCTTTGCCGACCTCTTCTGCTGGTGATTGCATGCCCTTCCGCGCCCCCTCGCACCTGACCAACCCCTTGCGCCGCTTCGCCCGCCGCCTGGTGGAAAACGGCACGCCCGAAGTCGCCGCGCCGCTTCCGCTGCCTGACAGCATCGCCGGTGAACCCTGGTTCTCCGTGGGCAAGGCGGTGGAAGGCCTCGGTGGGGAACGGGTAGACGGCTGGTGCCTGGAGGAGTGGCCGGGCCTGGCCTTGCGTGCCGGCTTCAGCGCCTGCTGGCGCGATGCCCAGGGCCGCCTGTGGAACGTGCTGCCGGGCGGCGAGGCCATCGCCTTCCTGCCCGACCCGAAGCGCCGTTACGAAGGTGTACCGCTGGCCGAACAGCTGCATGCGCTGGAGCGTGACGAGCTGCTGGAGGACTACCTCTGGCTCAGCCGCGAGTTGAGCAAACCGCAGATGGATGACGAGCGCCGGGAGGTTCGCGAGTCCATGCGCCAACGGCTGGAAAGCTGGCTGGAGCTGGGCGGCAGCGGCGACAAGCCGTGCCCGTGCAACAGCGGCAAGCGCTATCGCAATTGCTGCAGCAAGCGGGTTCGCGAGAACTGAGACTGCTCTTCGTGGGAGCGAGCTGCTGGCGACTTTTTGAGACACTGGCACGGGTGCCAACCTATCGCGGACGGAGTCCGCTCCTGCCCAGAGGCAACCGCCGCGCGCTTTCGTGGGGGGCGTTACGCCCGGCTTTCTGTAGGAGCGAGCTTGCTCGCGAATCGCCCAGCACCACAGCTGCCGGGAAGCGCATTCGCGAGCAAGCTCGCTCCTACAAGGAGACATCCGGCATCGGCGGCACCAGCCACTGCTCTCCCGGCTTTGGCGCCCGGAAACGCTCCGCGGCCACGCCGCGCTGCTCCAGGGACTTGGCCAGGTCGCTGACCGGCGTGAACTGCCCTTCGTCGCTCAGGCGGAAGGTGCCGAAATGGATCGCCATGCTGCACTGCGAGTCGAGATGCTGGTGTGCCTGCACCGCGTCATCCGGGTTCATGTGGTGGTGG
This sequence comes from Pseudomonas multiresinivorans, assembly GCF_012971725.1. NCBI lineage: Bacteria > Pseudomonadati > Pseudomonadota > Gammaproteobacteria > Pseudomonadales > Pseudomonadaceae > Pseudomonas > Pseudomonas multiresinivorans. The sequence goes on along the minus strand of NZ_CP048833.1, from coordinate 6,282,047 downwards.
CGCATGAACCAGCGCGGCTCGTAGGCGCCGATGGGCAGGGCAGCGAAGCGCATGGGACCGAAGCGCTCGTGCATCAGGCCGAACTCCTCGCCCAGGCCGGTATCGCCGGGGAACAGCAACGGGCCATCCGGCGATTCCAGCACGAAGCCCATCCACAGCGTGCGGTTGGTATCGCGCCGCGAGCGCGCCGACCAGTGTTGCGCCGGCACGCCGGTGAGCAGCATGCCCTCGGGCATCGGCAGGCTCTGCCACCAGTCCAGCTCGTCGATGTCAGTGAAGCCGCAGGCGCGGATCAGCTCGCCGTTGCCCAGGCCGGTCACCACTTTTGCGGACGGGAAGCGCCGGGCCAGCTCGCGCAGGCTGTGGATATCCAGGTGGTCGTAGTGGTTGTGGCTGACCAGAATCAGGTTGATCGGCGGCAGCTCGTCCAGCGCCAGGCCCGGCGGGTGCACGCGCTTGGGGCCGACGAAGCTGAACGGGCTGGTGCGCTGGCACCAGAGCGGATCGGTGAGGATGTTCAGGCCGCGATGCTGGATCAGCAGGGTGGCGTGGTTGATGTAGGTGACGCGCAGTTCGTCGCCTTCGACGCGGGCCGGCGTCTCCGGGCGGGCGTTGGGGCCGGGCTGGGCAATCCACTCCTGCTTGCGGCCGCGTTCGCGTTGCCATTTGAGGAAGGCGCGCAGGCCGTTGTGCGGTTGGCGGTCGAGGTTATGAAAGCGGGTGCCGTCGAAATGCGCGGTCTGCGGGCCGCGATAGCGGGCGCCGAGGCGGCCGCTGAGATTCTGCAAGGTGATCAGCCAGGTGGGGTGGCTCATGGGCATGCTCGTGCGTGCTCTTGCGATGAGTACTCGGCACAACCTAGCATGCCGGGCATTCGCCGTACCCCCCAACCTCGGTTACCAGTCTTTTCGCCATGCCCCGTCCTCCGCGCCCCGCCAATCGCCGTCCCGCTCCTCGTCCTGCGCCCCGTCGCGTGGCCAAGGCGCCGCCGGCGCAACCGAAGCTCATCCTGCTGAACAAGCCGTTCGACGTGCTGACGCAGTTCAACGACAGCGACGGCCGCGCAACGCTGAAGGATTTTGTCGATGTGCCGGGCGTCTATCCGGCCGGGCGCCTGGACCGCGACAGCGAAGGCCTGTTGCTGCTGACCAACGACGGCCGCCTGCAGGCGCGGATCGCCGACCCGAAGCACAAGCTGCCGAAAACGTACTGGGTGCAGGTGGAAGGCGAGCCGAGCGACGAGCAACTGGAACAACTGCGCAAGGGCGTGCAGCTCAACGACGGCCCGACCTTGCCGGCCGAGGCCCGGCGGCTGGAAGAACCGCAGTTGTGGGAGCGCGACCCGCCGGTGCGCTTCCGCAAGTCGGTGCCCACGGCGTGGCTGGAGTTGGTGATCCGCGAGGGTCGAAACCGCCAGGTACGGCGGATGACGGCGGCAGTCGGCCTGCCCACGCTGCGCCTGGTGCGCGTGCGCATCGGGCCGTGGCAGCTGGATGGGCTGCAGCCGGGAGAGTGGCGGGAAGTCAGCCCCGAACTCTGACAGTCCGGGGCGAGGCGGGCGTCAGAAGCCGCCTTCGAGTCCGGCGACGACCACGGACTTGATCAGGAAGCCGAGTACGCCCAGGCCCAGTGCGAAGAACAGCACCATGGTGCCCATGCGGCCGGCCTTGGACTTCTTGGCGAGGTCCCAGACGATGAAGGCCATGAACAGGATCAGGCCGGTCACCAGGCCATACATCATCCAGTCTTCGAAACTTTCGTTCATTGCTGCTCCTGCCCGGTACGGATGTGTCTCGTGGGGCGCCGGGACTGAGGGTGGTGGTGGAGAAGGCGCGCATTATACGCATGCGGTGCTTTGTCGTTCAGAGCCGTTCATAAATTGAACAGTTCCTCCTGCGCGACGGACGCAATGCCGCGAAAGTTCGCGCCGCGGCCCGGCTGGCGGGGAAATCTCCGGTATCGATTTCGTTCGGCGGGAGGCGGGGTGCGCTGCTGTGTCGCAGGGGCACAAGTTGTAGGAGCGAGCTTGCTCGCGAACCGCACGGCACCGGCGTGCCCGGCAGGCTCCGTTCGCGAGCAAGGGCTAGGCGCCCCCCTCGGTCCTACAGAAAGACGATCAGATACGCAGGTGGTCCAGCGGTAATTCGGTGCTGGCCAGTACGTTGCGCAGCACGAAGCTCGAGCGCACGCTGGTCACCCCTTCGATGCGGGTCACGGTGCCGAGCAGAAAGTGCTGGTAGTGCTCCATGTCCGGCACCATCACCTTGAGCTGGTAATCCGCGTCCATCCCGGTCACCAGGCTGCATTCCAGCACCTCGGGGCACTTGCCGATGATCTGCTGGAAGTGCTCGAAACGCTCCGGGGTGTGCCGGTCCATGCCGATCAGCACGAAGGCGGTGAGGCTCAGGCCGAGCTTCTTGCTGTCCAGCAGGGCGACCTGGCGGACGATGTAGCCATCGTCCTCGAGCTGCTTGACCCGCCGCGAGCAGGGGGAGGGCGACAGGCCGATGCGTTCGGCCAGCTCCTGGTTGGAGATGCGTGCGTCGCGTTGCAGTTCGGCAAGAATTCGCAGGTCGTAGCGGTCCAGCTTGTCCATGAAAGCCTCGGAAGTTAAATGAATTGCGCTTTTGGCGTAATTTTTAGCTGTTTGTTGCTCAGGTGGTGCCTGTATGAGCAATCTTAGCAATCATTTATCCGCTCTGTCGCCGTACTATTTCTTCCAGATTCACAGCCCGGACATAACGTCCCCCAGCGATCCGCCCAATCAGGCGCTTCGCGGCCCGCCGACCCCACAGGATCGCGCCGGCCACCGGGCTACGCACTGCCCAGAAGGCGGAGCGAGGTGAGCCGGCGCCAACAGCGACGAGCAGGACGAGATTCCACAAAGGGAGGCTGACGAGCCTCCCTTTTTTCTTGCCCGCGATTTGCCCGTCATCTTTACCCTGACTTTACCCAACGCCTTGCAATGCGGGCTTTGCGCCGTGGTCTATGGCAATGTCGCATCACTGTTTTCGGCAGGAGCCGAAGTGAGGAATTCATGAAGTCGGGCATCTGGCAGTGCGCCTCGTTTGCTGTGCTTTCGCTGGCGCTGGCAGTGCAGACTGTCACGGCTGCCGGCTTTGGCGGCGCGGAAGTGCAGAGTGGACAGGGGCAGCCGCAGAGTCAGGGCGGTGGCCAGGGGCGGCCGTCGGGTGGCTCCGGCAGTTCCAGCAGTTCAGGCGGAGGCAAATTCGGCTCCCACGAGGTTCCCGGCAACTCTGGCGGCGGCTGGCAGGGGCGTCCACCCGGCGGCGGCAACAATGGTCAGTGGCAAGGACGTCCCCCGGGCAATCACGGCAATAACGGCGGTCAGTGGCAAGGTCATCCGCCGGGCAGCAACGGCAACAACGCTGGCCAGTGGCAGGGTCATCCGCCGGGCAGCAACGGCAACAACGCTGGCCAGTGGCAGGGTCGGCCCCCGGGCAACAACGGCAATAGCGATGGCCAGTGGCACGGTCGACCGCCGGGCCAGAACGGCAACAATGGCCACAACGGCGGTAACGGCAACCAATGGCAGGGGCAGGGCCGGCCTCCGGGGTATGGCGATAACCAATGGCAGAGCCGCCCGCCGGCCGATCGCGACAACAACGGCAAGTTCGGCTCCCACGAGGTACACCCGCCGGCGAGCGGCTGGCAGGGGCGTCCGCCGCCCAACCACGGCAACTGGGGCCCGCATCCGTCCTACTGGCGGCCGGGCTACGTCACCAGCAACATGCCGTCGGGGCATTACCGTGTGCCCTATCGTGGCAGCGACTATTACTTCAACGATGGCTACTGGTATCGCCCTTATGGCGCGCGCTACGTGGTAGTGACGCCGCCCTACGGCGTGCGCGTACGCTACCTGCCGTCCTATGCCGAGCAGGTGTGGATCGGCAGTATTGGCTACTTCCTGGCCGCCGGTACCTACTACCTGTGGCAGGCCAGCTCGCAGGACTACGAAGTGGTGGCGCCGCCCCAGCAGCAACCGGTGGCCGTTGCTCAGTCTTCGCCTTACGACGTGATTGCCTATCCGATGTATAACCAGGGACCGGACCAGCAGGCCCGTGACCGCTACGAATGCCACGGCTGGGCCGTGCAACAAAGTGGCTTCGACCCTGCCTCGGCCAGCTATGCGCCACCGGCCTACGTCGCCGACAACTACCGCCGTGCACTCGGCGCCTGCCTGAGCGGGCGCGGCTACAGCGTCAACTGATGCTCTCTAACTGATCGTCTCTTTGCCCACCACTTCCTGCGGGTCGGCGTGCACCAGCACTTCGGCCCGCGGGAATTCCTTGTGGATCGCCAGCACTGCCTCGTCGCACAGGTGATGCGCCTTGGACAGCGACAGCTCGCCGGGCAGCTCCAGGTGCAGCTGGACGAACCAGTGCGTCCCGGAAATCCGCGTGCGCAGGTCGTGGGCGCCGAGCACGCCGGGCACCTCGCGTACCAGTTCGAGCATGCGCGTGCTGACGTCCGGCGGCAGTTCCTCATCCATCAGCACGGCAACCGATTCGCGGGCGATCTGGAACGAACTCCATAGGATGTAGAAGGCGATGCCCAGGCCGAAGATGGCGTCCATCTGCTGCCAGCCGAAGTTCGCCAGCACCAGGGCGACCAGGATGCTGCTGTTGAGCAGCAGGTCGGAGCGGTAGTGCAGGGAGTCGGCGCGGATGGCGTTGGAACCGGTGATCCTCACCACGTAGCCCTGCACCATCAGCAGGCCGGCGGTGAGCGCCAGCGACAGGATCATCACCGCGATGCCCCAGCCGGCGGCTTCCACCGGTTCGGGGTGTTGCAGGCGGTCGATGGCCTGGGCGCCGACCAGCACGGCGCTGACCGCGATGAACAGCGCCTGCGCCAGCCCCGACAGGGATTCCGCCTTGCCGTGGCCGTAGCGGTGGTCGTCGTCCGCGGGGCGGATGGCGTAGTGCACCGCCAGCAGGTTGAGGAAGGACGCGGCGCCGTCGAGCAGCGAGTCGGTGAGGCCGGCCAGCAGGCTGACCGAGCCACTGAGCCACCAGGCGATGGCCTTGGCGACGATCAGGGTGGTGGCGACGCCGAGCGACGCAAAGGTCGCCAGCCGCATGAGGTGGGCGTGGCTGGCGTGCTTGAGCATCAGGTGTCCAGGCGGTTGGGCAGGAAGTAGATGTAGTCCAGCAGCGGCGCCTTGTGGCCCAGCGCGGTGATCGCCGCGCTCATCTGCCCGCGGTGGTGGGTGCCGTGGTTGACCAGGTGCTGGACGATGTTCGCCAGGCTCTGGCGGTGTTCCTGCCCGGCCATGTTGCGGTAATCCAGCTGGGTACCGAGGGTGGCGTCGCTCTGCTTGCTCAGCCACAGGCGCCAGGCGCCGACACCGTCATTGAGGAAGGCGGCGAGGCCGGCGCGATCAGGCGCGGCCTCGGCGTCGAGCCGCTCGAACTGCCAGGGCTCGCGCTGCACACGGGCGAACCAGATGCGATCGACCACCGCGAGGTGGTTGAGGGTGCCGTGCAGGCTGTCGAAGAACAGCCCGCGCGGCGCGCGGTAGGCCTCTTCATCCAGGGGCGCGACGGCCTCCAGGATGCGTTCGTAGGCCCACTGGTGGTACGCCAGGAGTTGCTGAAGGTGTGAAGCGAGAGCGCCGTGCATATCAGGCCTCCGGGCGCAGGCCCAGGCTGGCGAGTTGTTGGAGGCCGCCGCTGCGCTGGATCAGACGCGGGTCGTCCAGGGGCAGGCTGCGGCCGGTTTCACGCTCGAGGATCGTCTTGAGTTTAGCCTTGTCCACGGTGCCGTCTTCACCCACGGCATCCTTGAGCTTTTCCGGCGCGACGGAGTACTTCGCATCGGGCAGATAGATCGCGCCGGTAGCGAAGTCTACGCCGAAGGCGATCAGCCCCGGGATGATGTAGAACAACAGGCCGATGGCGTCGAAGGCGACGATGGCCGGGTCGATGCGGCCGTCGATCTGGCCGCGGCGGTCGGGATAGAACAGGGTGCCGCAGGCGGTCAGCTGGCTGAACAGGGCGGCGCTCAGAACGGCGCAGGACACACGGGTGGCAAGACGCATGGAAAACCTCCAGGAGGATGATGCGGACAACTATATCAACGAGCTCGCTGTCGCTGCTGGCAGATTCGCACTATGCGGCGTTCTCGTTGCTTCTATGACTGCCGAGTTGGCATCGCGGTTCGCCCGCTATAATCGCCGCCCCCGCGAAAACCGGGTTACTGCCCCATGAAATTCCAGGAGCCGGCATGATCGCCCTACCCATCGACAGCGTCCTTCCTGACTTGCGCCAGGCCCTGGCTGCGCGCCACGAGGTGGTGCTGGAAGCGCCGCCCGGCGCCGGCAAGACCACCCGCGTGCCGCTGGCGCTGCTGGGCGAGGCGTGGCTGGCCGGGCAGTCGATCCTGATGCTGGAACCACGCCGCCTGGCTGCCCGCGCTGCTGCCGAGCGGCTGGCCAGTGAGCTGGGCGAGAAAGTCGGCGAGACCGTCGGTTACCGCATTCGCCTGGACAGCAGGGTCGGCCCGAAGACGCGCATCGAGGTGGTTACCGAAGGCATCCTGGCGCGCCGCCTCCAGGATGACCCGGCGCTGGAAGGCGTGGGCCTGGTGATCTTCGACGAATTCCACGAGCGCTCCCTTGACGCTGATCTGGCCCTGGCGCTGACCCTCAACGGCCGCGCGCTGCTGCGCGACGAGCCGCCGCTCAAGGTGCTGGTGATGTCGGCGACCCTGGAAGGCGAGCGCTTGTCCGCGTTGCTGGACGACGCCCCGGTGGTGCGCAGCGAGGGCCGCATGTTCCCGGTGGACATCCGATGGGGCCGCCCCTGGCAGGCCGGCGAATTCATCGAGCCGCGCGTGGTGCAGACCGTGCAGCAGGCGCTGGCGGATGAACCCGGCAGCCTGCTGGTGTTCCTGCCCGGCCAGGCGGAGATTCGCCGCGTCGCCGAACAATTGGGTGATGCACTGGCCGGTCGCCCCGAAGTACTCATCTGCCCGTTGCATGGCGAACTTGATCTGGACGCCCAGCGCGCCGCCATCGAGCCCGCACCGGCAGGCAAGCGCAAGGTGGTGCTGGCCACGAATATCGCCGAGACCAGCCTGACCATCGACGGCGTGCGCGTCGTCGTGGATGCCGGGCTGGCGCGGGTGCCGCGCTTCGATCCGGGCAGCGGCATGACCCGCCTGGACACCCAGCGCATTTCCCGCGCCTCCGCCACCCAGCGCGCTGGCCGTGCCGGGCGACTGGAACCGGGCGCCTGTTATCGCCTGTGGTCCGAGGCGCAACACGATCAACTGCCGGCCTATGGCGCGGCGGAAATCCTCCAGGCCGATCTCGCCGGCCTCGCGCTGCAACTGGCGCGCTGGGGCGTGGCTCCGCAGGAACTGGCCTGGCTCGACCTGCCGCCCGCCGCCGCTTATGCACAGGCCCAGGACCTGCTGGAGCGCCTCGGCGCGCTGGGCTCCCGCGCCGGTGGCGGCAGCCTCACGCCCCACGGCCAGGCCATGGCCGAGGTGCCGGCGCACCCGCGAATCGCCCACCTGCTGCTGCGCGGCCACGCTTTGGGACTGGGGCAATTGGCCTGTGATCTGGCCGCACTGCTGGGCGAGCGCGACATCCTGCGCGGCAACGACGCCGACCTGCATCACCGCATCGCCCTGCTGGCCGGCGAACAGAATGGCCCGCGCGCCAGCCGCGGTGCGGTGCAGCGCGTTCGCCAACTGGCGCGGCAGTTCAAGGGTTACCTGCGGGGTCCTGCCCGTGAACCGGTTGCCGATCCCGATCATCCGCGCTGGCTCGGCGGCCTGCTGGCCTTCGCCTACCCGGACCGTATCGCCCGCCAGCGCCGCGCCGGTAGCGGCGAGTACCGCCTGGCCAATGGTCGCGCCGCGTTGTTCGGCGAGCCGGATGCGCTGATGAAGGAAGCCTGGCTGGTGATCGCCGACCTTGGCAGCCGCCAGGGCCAGCGCGAGGAGCGCATCTACCTGGCGGCGGCGCTGGAGCCGGCGCTATTCGAGTCGACTCTCGCCGAACAGGTCAGCGTTCACGATGAACTGGACTGGGACGAGCGCGAAGGCGTATTGCGCGCCGAGCGACAGCGCAAGGTCGGCGAGTTGGTCTTGTCTACCGAGGCGCTGCCCAATCTGGACGCCGAAGCCCGCAGCCGCGCACTGCTCGGGCTGGTGCGCCGCAAGGGCCTGGAGCTGCTGCCGTGGACGCCGGAGCTGCGCCAGTGGCAGGCACGCATCGCGCTGCTGCGGCGGCTGGACCTGGAGGGCAAGGGCGAAAGCGAGTGGCCGGACGTCAGCGACGCCGCCTTGCTGGGCTCGCTGGAGAATTGGCTGCTGCCTTACCTGGGCAAGGTTTCGCGGCTCTCGCATTTCGGCAACCTGGAGTTGAGCGGGATTCTCCATGCGCAGCTGCCCTGGCCATTGCCGCAACGCCTGGATGAACTGGCGCCGCGCACGTTGCAGGTGCCGTCCGGCTCGAACATCCGCCTGGACTACAGCGAATTCCCGCCGGTGCTTGCCGTGCGCCTGCAGGAGCTGTTCGGCCTCGCCGATACGCCGCGCATCGCCCAGGGCCGGGTGGCGGTCAAGTTGCACCTGCTCTCTCCGGCACAGCGGCCGGTGCAGGTGACCCAGGACCTGGCCAACTTCTGGCGTAGCACTTACGCCGAGGTGAAGAAGGACCTCAAGGGGCGCTATCCCAAGCACTACTGGCCGGATGACCCGCTGATTGCCGAGCCGACGGCGCGGGCGAAGCCGCGCAAGACCTGAAATTCGCGCAAGGGCTCCTGCTCTTGTAGGAGCGGATTCATCCGCGATGTTTCTGTGCGAAGCGGAGCCGATCGCGGACAGAGTCCGCTCCTACGCGATAGCGGTCTTCCCGGTCAGGGCAATTTCATCTCGTAACCTGCCGCCTGCAATTCGTCGTAGGCATGGTCCAGCTGTGCGCGCAGGCCTTCTGCGTCGGGCGCGTGGCGCGAGACGATCAGCTTGGTCGGCACGCTGTACAGGTTGTCGAAGGCCAGTGGCGCCATATTCAGCTCCCGGCGCGCCTGTTCTACCGGCGTCTGGTAGTCGATCAGGTAGTCGCCGCGGCCGCGTTCGAGCATCTGCAGCGCCGCGGTGTGGGTGCTGGTGCGGTGCAGTTCCAGCTTCAGCTTCGGGTCGGCGAGCAGGTCGGTGATCGGTCGCCAGTAGCTGTAGCCGCTGATGAGGATGACCCGGCTGCCGGTCAGGCCGCCGGGCACTTCGGGCGAGGGCCGCGAGGGCATGCGGTAGAGGTTCAGCTCGACGTGGCCCAGCACGCGCTCGCACTCCAGCGTGCTGCCGGCCAGCTCCTGCTTGCCGGGTGCGCCGGCCCAGAGCTGCACGCTGCCGTCCTGCAAGCCGAGGTACAGGCGGGCGCTGGGCAGTGGGCGGAAGTCGGCGCGGTAGCCGGCCTTGAGCAGGATGCGCCGGACCATCTCGGCACCGCTGCCGCGGGTGCTGCCATCCGGGGCGGTATAGGTGTAGGGCGGGAATTCGTAGTAGCCCACCGTCAGCGCCGGCAGTGGATGCGGCAGGCGGTCGGCCAGCGTGGGCCGGTCGACGGCCAGGGCGTTGAGGCAGAGGAGGGCGAGGATCAGCCCGGCGAGACGGCGCAAATGCATGGATGGCCTGGGTGCTCGTTATCGTTTTTGTTCGAAGCGGGCCGAGCATGCGACCGCCGCCTCGCACTTGTCCAGCTTCCACCGGCGGCGTTGTGCCGAAGCGCTCAGTGGGGCAGCAGGAAACGCGCGGAAAGCGGCAGGTGATTGGAGATGCGCAGGGTGTCGTGGCCGCGTACGCCGGCCTCCAGGCGGTTCAGGCTGGGACTGTGGAACAGGTAGTCGAGGGTGCGGTCTGGCTTGTGCACGCGCGGATCGTTGGGGAAATGTGTGTACCAGTTCTCCTGGTCGGCGCCACTGGACTCTTCCACCGCCGGGATCACCGGGAAGCGCGCCGCCAGCAGGTTCAGCTCGCTGTTGGCGCGGTAGGGCGCGCGCAGCACTTCCGGCAGGTAGGGATACTGGCCCAGCGGCAGCAGGCCCAGATCGCCGCCCAGTAGCCAGGGGCGGCCCGCGGCCTGCAGGGAGTTCATCTGGGCCTCGATGGCTTCCACCTGGCGCTGCGGGGTGTCGTCGCCGTCGGGGCGTTCCAGGCGCGTGTTGATCACGCTGAGCTGGCCACCGCCGCGGATCGGCAGGTCGCTCTGCAACAGCGCCGGTTGCGGGGCGAACAGGTGCAGCAGCGGGATGGATGAACGCTGCGGCAGGGCGATGCGCTCGCTGCTGGCGATCTGGAAACGGCTGAAGGTCACCAGCTTGCGTCCGGCGCTACCGAACACATGGGGATTGGGATCGAAGCGTGCCTTCCAGTCGAAGGCGGCGCTGGAGCAGGGGTAGAGGTCGGCCAGGCGATCGCCGATCAGCGCCTGCTGGTCCTGCTTGCCGGTGGCGGCGGCGCCGTCGTCCACCTCCTGCAGCAGGACGATGTCCGGAGCCTCGTCGCGGATCACCCGGACCACCTCGTCGAGGCTGTAGGCGATGTCTTCGGGGCTGGGGCTGTCGTCCGGGCCGGTGGTGTCGGGCAGGTCGTCCCAGAAGATGTAGCGCTTGCCGGCCAGGTACTGGACGTTCCAGGTCATCACCTTCAGCGCCTGGCCCGGCTGCAGTTGCGGCGCGGGGGTGCGGCACTGGGCGGCGATGCTCTCGCGTTCGGCAGGGTGCCAGGCCAGCAGCCAGGCGGCAGCGGTGAGGGCGAGCAGCAGGACGATGAACAGCAGGAACAGGGCGCGACGGCGAAGCGAGAGGCTCATGGGTGACCAGGGGCTATGCTTGTTGGGACCAGAGGATAGTGGCTGTGACTTCGTATTTCATCTCTGTGTTTAGTGTGGGAATTATCCTGAAACCTTGTGCGACGTAGTTCGCAAGATGCCGTTTCGCACCCTGCGCGCTCCGGGAGGCTGCCATGTCGAGCAAGCTCTTCTCCCATCCCGTCTACCGACGCAAGGTGGTGCTGGTCAGCGGCGGCTGTTCCGGCATCGGCCGCGCCCTGGTGCTGCGCTTCGCCCGGGCTGGGGCCCACCCGGTGATCCTCGACCTCGACCAGGCGGCGCTGGACAGCCTGGTGCAGCACCTGCGCGAACACCTGAATGTCGAAGCCCTCGGCCTGCGCTGCGACATCGCCGACGCCGAGGCGGTGCAGCGCTCGGTGGCACTGGCGATCGAGCGCTTCGGCGGCATCGACGTGCTGGTGAACAACGCCGGCATCACCCACCGCAGCCTGTTCATCGAGACCGAACTGGCAGTCTTTCGCCGGGTAATGGCGGTGAATTTCTACGGCGCACTTCACTGCACCCAGGCGGCCTTGCCCAGCCTGCTGGCGCGGCATGGGCAGATCGTCGTGCTCAGTTCGTTGACCGGCTTCGCGCCGCTGCTCTACCGCAGCGCCTACAACGCCAGCAAGCATGCGCTGCACGGCCTGTTCGACACGTTGCGCATGGAGCTGGACGGCACCGGCGTGGCGGTCACCCTGGCTTGCCCGGGCTTCACTGCCACCGACCTGCGCAAGAACGCCCTGGTGGGCGACGGTTCGGTAATCCGCCAGCCGGCGGTGGTGTTGGGCGCGGAAGTCGCCTCGCCACGCGATGTGGCCGAGGCGATCTATCAGGGCGCGTTGCGCCGCCGGCGGTTGCTGGTGCTGTCCAACGTCAACTGGCGGGCGAGGCTGCTGGCGCGCTTCTTCCCACGGCTGTTCGAGAAGCTCCTGGTGCCGAAGATGTCGGGGCTCAGGCCGGGGTACTAGCTTTTCGCAGGAGCGAGCCTGCTCACGAACGGATTCATCGACGACGCCAAAGTGGGGCGGGTTCGCGAGCAAGCTCGCTCCTACAAGGCTCCTTGCCTGCCCTGCGAGGGGTGCCTGCTCGGTGGGTAGGAGCGGACTTCGTCCGCGATCGGTTTCACTTCACGCCGAGGCCAATCGGGGACAGAGTCCGCCCTACGCTCAGAAAACCGTGCCTGTAGGAGCGAGCTTGCTCGCGAACGGATTTATCGACGACGCCAAAGTGGAGCGGGTTCGCGAGCAAGCTCGCTCCTACAAGGCTCCTTGCCTGCCCGGCGAGGGGTGCCTGCTCGGTGGGTAGGAGCGGACTTCGTCCGCGATCGATCGCACCTCGCGCCAGGCCAATCGCGGACAGAGTCCGCTCCTACGCTCAATGTGAGTGCGAGTCGAACGAGCCGTCCGCCAATGCCATGTCCCAGAACGACGCCTCGATCTTGTGCCCGTCCAGGTCGCGGATGAAGCAGCCGTAGTACGGATCGCCATAGAGCGGGCGCGGGCCGGGGGCGCCTTCGTCGGTGGCGCCGGCGGCTATCGCGGCGCGATAGAAGGCGTCCACTTCCTCGCGGGAGTTGGCCATGAAGCCGAAGTGCGTGCCGTTGCCGACGCTGGCCGGGCGCCCGTCGATCGGCGTCTGCAGCCAGAACTCCGGGAAGGCGCGGCCGTAGGCCACGGCTCCGGGGTGCTCCATGATCTGTTGGCAGCCCAGGGTCGGCAGCACGGCGTCATAGAACGCCTTGGCGCGCGGGTAGTCGTTGGTGCCGATGGAAATGTGCGAAAGGCAGCTGGGCGGGAAGTCGCTCACGGCGAGTCTCCATACTCGGGGAAAGGAAACTCCAGCGTAGAACCCCGGCCCGCGACGTGCCGGGGTATTTGTTGCGACTTGCTGCCGCTTAGGCGGCCTCGCGGCCAAGCAGGATGAAGATGCGGTACGCGGCCACCGTCAGCAGCAGCTGGAAAAACCCGCTCAGCGAGTGCAGCGCGACGCTGAGTACCGGCGCATCCTTGCCGGCCTCGGTGATCCAGCCTTCGGCGATCCACACCGGTGCGAGGATGGCCAGCGAGGTGATCAGCAGCAGGAAGAAATGCCCGGTGGTCAGGCTGAAGCTCTCGCGCATCGCGTCGATTGGCGCGCGGCCGCGCTGCGCCAGGAGGAATTCGGCGAAGGCCAGCTTGATCATCACGAAGATGCCCGGCAGTACCATCAGGTACAGGCCGATCACGATCAGCAGCGAGGAGATCGCCGAGAGCAGGGCGAAAGCCGGCCACAGGCGCAACGCTGCGCTCCACAGTTCGCGCACGCTGCGCTCTACACCTTCGCCCGCGTCGATCATGTAGAGGATCAGGCTGGCGGTGTAGATCGGGTAGAACACCAAGCCCGCGGCCATGCCCCACGGGGCGAAGTTCTGCGAGCCGGCGGCGACGTTGATCTGTTGCTGCACCAGCGTCTCGATGACGATCCACGGCAGACACAGCGGCACCAGGGTGCCCAGATGACGGGAGAAGAAGAACCAGGTGTCGCGGAGGATGGAAAGGGGATTCATCAGTAACCCGATACTGTCCGAGGGCTTCGACTCTAACTTAAGCAAACCCTCAGATAGAAGGCGCAAGAATTCTGTGACCGGAACTTGTTTTTTTCCGACCCGATCCAATGTTTCGCTACAGCGATCCGTTTTGAACCACCCGCTCACTCGAGGCCTGCCATGAATTCCGAAGAGCAATCCCTGATCGATGGTCTGTTCACCCGCCTGCGTGACGCCGAGTCGCAGACCGCGCCCCGCGACGCCGACGCCGAGGCGCAGATCAACAGGCACCTGGTGCAACAGCCGGCCGCGCCGTACTACATGGCCCAGGCGATGCTGATCCAGGAAGCGGCGATCAAGCGCCTGGACCAGCGCGTCAAGGAACTCGAAGCGCAGCAGGCCAGGGCTCAGGAGCAGCGCCCGAGCAGCGGCGGCTTCCTCGCCGGGCTGTTCGGCGGCGGCCAGAGCCAGGAGCAGCGCGCGGCGCAACCGCAGCAGCGCCCGGACGGCTGGGGCCAGACACGTTTCTCGCAGCCTGGCGGCAATGCGGCGTACGCCAATAATCCTGCGGCCGGCAATCCCAACGACTTCCGCCCCGCACAGCCGGCGCAAGCCGCACCCCAGGGCGGTGGCTTCATGCGCGGTGCGCTGCAGACCGCCGCGGGCGTGGCCGGCGGGGTGATGGTGGCGGACCTGCTGACCAGCATGTTCCACCACAACCAGCCGCAGGAAATCGTCGAAGTGATCCAGGAACAGCCGGTGCAGCCGGAGCCTTCGAACTTCGACGACTCGCGGACGGACGACTCCTTTGGCGGCGGCGACCGCTACGCCGACAGCAATTTCAGTGACGCCAACTACGACGACGGCGGCAGCTTCGGCGACGACTCCGGCTTCTTCGGTGGCGACGACGGCGACATGTTCAGCTGAGCCGCCCGCCCGCCGGGACTGGCGGGGGCGCGCCGCTGTGCCGATAATGCGCCCCCGCTGTTCGAGTCCCGGAGTCATAGTTGAAGACCATCGCCCTGTTCGCCGACGTGCAGAACCTCTACTACACCGTGCGTCAGGCCTACGGCTGCCACTTCAACTACGCCGCCCTGTGGGCCGAGCTGAGTGCCCAGGGCAACATCGTCCAGGCCTACGCCTATGCCATCGACCGGGGCGATGCGAAGCAGCAGCAGTTCCAGCAGATCCTGCGCAAGCTCGGCTTCACCGTGAAGCTCAAGCCCTACATCCAGCGCGCCGACGGCTCGGCCAAGGGCGACTGGGACGTGGGCATCACCATCGATATCCTCGACGCCGCGCCGAACGTGGACGAAGTCGTGCTGGCTTCCGGCGACGGTGACTTCGACCTGCTCCTGGACCGCGTCCGCGCCGGCGGCACCGATGCCACCGCCTACGGCGTGCCGGGCCTCACCGCCCAGGCGCTGATCCGTGCGGCCAGCCGCTACGTGCCCATCGAAGGCGCGCTGCTGCTGCGTTCCTGAGCCTTGCGGCTACAATGCCGCCCATTCCGAATTCGTATTGCGAGCGCTCCATGACCTTCGCCAACCTCGGCCTGATCGATCCCCTCCTGCGCGCCCTCGACGGGCTCGGCTACCAGAACCCGACGGCGGTGCAGGCCCAGGCCATTCCGGCCGTGCTCAAGGGCCGCGACCTGCTCGCCGCCGCGCAGACCGGTACCGGCAAGACCGCCGGTTTCGCCTTGCCGCTGTTGCAGAAGCTGCTGCAGGAAGGCCCGCAGGTGGGGGCCAACTCCATTCGCGCGCTGGTGCTGGTGCCGACCCGTGAACTGGCCGAGCAGGTCCACGAGAGCTTCCGCGCCTACGGCCAGCATGTGCCGCTGCGCACGGCCGTGGCCTATGGCGGGGTCAGCATCAACCCGCAGATGATGAAGCTGCGCAAGGGCGTCGACGTGCTGGTGGCCACCCCCGGCCGCCTGCTCGACCTGTACCGGCAGAACGCCCTGAAATTCACCCAGCTGCAGGCGCTGGTGCTGGACGAAGCCGACCGCATGCTCGACCTGGGCTTTGCCCGCGAGCTGGACGAGGTCTTCGCCGCGCTACCCAGGCGCCGGCAGACCCTGCTGTTCTCCGCGACCTTCTCCGACGCCATCCGCCAGATGGCTCGCGAGCTGCTGCGCGACCCGCTGACCATCGACGTGGCGCCGCGCAACACGGCGGCGAAGACGGTGAAGCAGCACCTGGTCACCGTGGACAAGAAGCGCAAGGCCGAACTGTTCCTGCACCTGATGCGCGAGCAGGGTTGGCGCCAGGCGCTGGTGTTCGCCAAGACCCGTAAGGGCGTCGACGAGCTGGTTGGCCTGTTGCAGAAAGAAGGCATCCGCGCCGACTCGATCCACGGTGACAAGCCGCAGCCGTCGCGCTTGCGCGCGCTGGCGCGGTTCAAGGCTGGCGAAGTGGACTTCCTGATTGCCACTGACGTCGCCGCCCGCGGCCTGGATATCGAGGAAATGCCGCTGGTGGTCAACTTCGACCTGCCCATCGTCCCCGAAGACTACGTGCACCGCATCGGCCGTACCGGTCGCGCCGGCGCCAGCGGGCAGGCGATCTCGCTGGTCTGTGCCGACGAAGTTCAGCAGCTGGCGGCCATCGAGACGCTGATCGGCCAGACCCTGCAGCGCCAGGAAGAAGATGGCTTCGAGGCGGAACACCGGGTGCCCGTCACCGCCCCTGGCGGCCAGATAACGAAAAAGCCGAAGAAGCCCAAGCAACCCAAGGTGCCCGAAGGCAAGCCGGGCAAGGTCCACCTGGGCTCGCTCCTGGACGACAAGCCGCAGGTCAAGGCAGTGCGCAAGGCGCCGGGCTTTGGCCTGGGAGGGAAGCCGGCCGGTGGCAAGCCCGCCGCTGGCAAGCCTTCCGGAAAGCCCGGCGGCAAGGGCGCTCGCCGCCCCTGAGCCGATAAGGCGCGCGCCTGCTTCATCGCGGTGCGTCGCCGAGGGCTGAGTCGGGGCTGTCTCCAGGCGTGGCGGGGTCTTGCGCGGTGTGGCGCAAAAGCTGCATTTCCGTGTGGAATCCCGAACGCCTATAGTGTGCCCATCGCGCACACAACAAGAACGACAGCCCATGCGCCACAAGGAACTCAAAGCCTGGACCGGCGGAGTCGCCCATCTGCTCCCGCTGGCCGCCGGTCGCCCGCGCCTGCTCGGCCTCAGCCAGTGGCTGCAGCAGGTCTGTGCGGTGGATAACTTCGTGCTCTTCGTCTACGAAGGCAACCACCGCCCACTGGACCTGTTCGACACCTTCCCGGCCGACATCCGCCACGTCTACGTCGAGGACTACCAGGTCGGCCCCTACCTGCTCGATCCCTTCTACCTCGCCTGCACCCGCCACCAGGCGCCGGGGCTGTGGCGTCTGCGGCAGTTCGCGCCGGACCACTTCTACGTGGGCGAGTACTACCAGACCTACTATCAGCAGACCGGCCTGACCGAGGAGATCGCCTTCTTCGTCGACCTGGCCGACGGTGCCACCGCCGTGCTTTCGCTGATGCGCAAGACTTCCAGCCTGGCCTACAGCCGCGACGAGATGCAGTTGCTTGAGTGCGCGCGGCCGGTGGTCGAGCAGGTGGTGCGCGAGGCCTGGGAACTGCGCCGCGCGCAACCGCGCCCGGCACAGGACCTGGACTACCAGATCCGCGAGGCCTTCGACCAGTTCGGCGCCCAGCTGCTCACGCCCCGCGAGCAGGAGATCGTCCAGCTGCTGCTGCGCGGCCACTCCAGCGCCTCGGTGGCCGAGCAGCTGGATATCAGCCCCGGCACGGTGAAGATCCATCGCAAGAACCTTTACGCCAAGCTCGGCATCGGCAGCCAGTCGGAACTGCTCGGGCTGTTCATCCGCGAGCTGGCCGGGCGCGATGCGGCGGGTGGGATGCTTGCGGTGGGATAAGTGCACGGCTCTTCGTAGGAGCGAGCTTGCTCGCGAACGGGCTCCCCGATAACTCCGGCGCTGGGCGGTTCGCGAGCAAGCTCGCTCCTACAGGGATGCACATCCCGCGATCACGCGCCGGGAGAACCAATCCCGCCATCTATCCCCCGAGGGATATATACACCCCGAAAGCCCCATTGCTAGCGTGACCACCAACAAGAACAAGGTGGGAGCGCGGTGATGGAAAGCGGTCAGGATGTCGATATCGAGTTCCGTAACGTGGTCAAGCGCTACGGCAGCGTGCCGGCGGTCAACGGGCTGAGCTTCAAGGTGAAGCGCGGCGCTTTCCACTCCTTCCTCGGCAGCTCCGGCTGCGGCAAGACCACCACCCTGCGGATGATCGCCGGCTTCGAGCAGCCCAGCGAAGGCGAGGTCCTGCTGGCCGGCCAGGCGGTGGCCGGGGTGCCGGCGCACCAGCGCGCGGTGAACATGGTGTTCCAGCATTACGCACTGTTCCCGCACCTGACGGTGGCCGAAAACATCGCCTACGGCCTGCGCTACCGCACGCCGCGCCCGGACCGCGCGCAGCAGCGCCGCATGGCCGATGAGGCGCTGGAGATGGTGCGCCTCTCCGGTTTCGGCACGCGCAAGCCCCACGAGCTTTCCGGCGGCCAGCAGCAGCGCGTGGCGCTGGCCCGCGCCCTGGTGAACAAGCCCACCGTGCTGCTGCTCGACGAGCCGCTGGCGGCGCTGGACCGCAAGCTGCGCAAGGAGATGCAGTCCGAGCTGCTGCGGCTGCAGCGCGAGGTCGGCATCACCTTCGTGCTGGTCACCCATGACCAGGAAGAAGCGCTGTCGATGAGCGACAGCATCAGCATCATGAAGGACGGCCTGATCATCCAGACCGCCACTCCCGAGGCGCTCTACGAGACCCCGGCGAGCCGCTACGTGGCCGACTTCATCGGCGAGTCCAACCTGTTCGCCGGCACCGTTCGCCGCCTCGATTCCGGCCGCGTGGTGCTGGGCACGCCGGCCGGGTTGGAACTGAGCAGCCCGCCGACACCCACTGGCCCCTCGCTCTCACCCCAGGCCGAGGGTTGCATCGCCGTGCGCCCCGAGTTGGTGGGCATCGCCGCTGCGGATTCGGAGTTGCAGCGCGAGGTGCGCCTGAAGGGCCGCGTCGAGGACCGCATCTACCTGGGCAATCTCACCGAATACCGCGTTCGCACCGACGCCTTCGGCATCGTCTGCGTGCGCGTGCCGCGCAAGGCCGGCGGCGAGGTTGAGGCCTTCGAGCACGGCGCGCCGGTGCAGGTCGGCTGGAACCAGGCCAGCGGCCTGGCCATGGCTCTTTGAACCGGGCACAGCCCGACGATCCAACCATAACGACAATCAGCAGACAGGCGGGGAGTGAAGATGGACAAGAAGAGCTTCATCAAGACGATGCGCAGCTGGGAAAACGGCTCCATCACGCGGCGCGACTTTCTCGGCAAGACCGGTCTCGGCCTGGCGATGGCCGTGGTCGCCGCCAACACTCCCGGTCTGCTGAGCGGCAAGGCTTACGCTGCCGAGGGCAGCAACATCGGCGACCGCCTGGCCCTGGCCACCTGGCCGAACTACCACAGCCAGGAGAACTTCGACGCCTTCGCCAAGGCCACCGGTGCGCGGGTGCAGATGAACGTGTTCGGCTCCAACGAGGAGATGCTCGCCAAGCTGCAGGCCGGCGGCAGCGGCTGGGACGTCTTCGTGCCGACCAACTACACCATCAGCACCTACGTGCAGCTCGGGCTGATCGAACCACTGGACCTCTCGCGCATCCCCAACTTCGACCCCAAGGCCTTCGAGGAACGCTTCATGGCCCAGGGCACGGTGGACGGCAAGGTCTACGCGGTGCCGAAGAACTGGGGCACCACCGGCATCGTCTACGACGCCAGCAAGGTCAAGGGCAGCCCGGACTCCTGGAAGCAGTTCTGGGACCTGACCCTGACCAGCGCCTCGGGCCGCACCATCGTCCACGACTACCAGCTCACCGCCATCGGCAATGCACTCAAGTATTACGGCTACAGCTTCAATTCGCTGGACCCGAAGGAACTGGCCGAGGCCGAGAAGCTGCTGATCCAGGCCAAGCCGCACCTGTTCGCGATCAACTCCGACATCCAGCCCTCGCTGCGCAACGGCGACGCCTGGATGGCCATGGCCTGGACCGGCGACGCCTCGCAGCTGCACCGCGACAACCCGGACATGACCTTCGTGCTGGGCAAGGAAGGCGGCGAAATCTGGAGTGACTTCTTCGCCATTCCCAAGAGCGCCGAGCACCGTGACGCGGCCTACGCGTTCATCAATTACCTGCTCGATCCGCAACACAACAAGCTGGAGGTGCTCTCCCACGGCTACCCGAGCGGCGACAAGCGCGTCGATGCGCTGCTCTCCAAGGAGATGCTCGACGACCCGATCATGTACCCGGCGGCCGAGCGCCTGTCGCCGCTGGAGTTCGGCGCCGCGGCGACCCTCACCAGCCCGGCGCGCGCCGAACTGATGGCGCGGTTCAAGGCCGCCTGAGGAAGGTCTCCCTGTAGGAGCGAGCTTGCTCGCGAACCGCCCAGCTCCCGAGCTGCCGGTGAATTCTTTCGCGAGCAAGCGCGCTCCTACAGGGGAACTGCGTAACTCCATGCGTAGGGAATCGAACATGAACATCGCTGTCAGCGCCCCGTTGCCGCAGACCCAGGCGACGCCCACGGCCTCGCGCGCGAAAAGCCTCGGCCGGCGCGTCACGCTCCTGCTGCTCCTGCCGTCCACCCTGTGGTTCCTGCTACTGCTGCTGATGCCGCTGGTGATCATCCTGGTCTTCAGCTTCGGCGAGCGCAGCGCCGTGGGAGGCTACGGTGGCGGCCTGACGCTGGAGAACTACCTGAACCTCGGTTCCCGAGCCCAGGCCTTCTGGAACACCCTGACCCTGGCGCCGTTGGGTACCCTGGCCTGCCTGCTGGCGGCCTACCCGCTGGCCTACTTCCTGGCGGTGAAGGTGCGGCGCAACAAGTCGCTGCTGCTCACGCTGGTCATCGTGCCGTTCTGGACCAGCTTCCTGATCCGCACCTACGCCTGGATCTTCATCCTCAGCGGTCGCGGCATTCCCGCGCTGCTGGAGAGCTTCGGCATCGCCGATGTGCGGCTGATCAACACGGCCTACGCGGTACTGATCGGTATCGTCTACGGCTACCTTCCGCTGATGGTGTTTCCCATCTACGTGACTCTGGAGAAGCTCGACAAGCGCCTGCTGGAAGCCTCCGGCGACCTCGGCGCCAGCGCCTTCGAGACCTTCCGCCGGGTGACCCTGCCGCTGTCCGCGCCGGGGGTGATCACCGGGGTGATGCTGGTGTTCATCCTGCTCATGGGCGAGTTCCTGATCCCGGCGATCCTCGGCGGCGGCAAGGTGTTCTTCGTCGGCAACGCGCTGGTCGACCTGTTCCTGCAATCGCGCAACTGGCCGTTCGGCAGCGCGGTGGCGATGACCCTGGTGGCGATGATGCTGGTGATCATCGGCGTCTACCTGAAACTCGTGGCGCGCTACGGCGGCTCACGCAACGACGGGGTGCTCTGACATGTGGCTGCGCAGTTACTCCACCTCGGTCTACCTGTTCCTCTACGCGCCCATCGCGCTGATCATGCTCTTCGCCTTCAACGCCGGGCGCAGCGGGCTGAGCTTCCAGTGCTGCTCGGTGCAGTGGTTCGGCCGCGCCTTCGGCAACCCGTTCATCATGGAAGCGCTGGGCAACAGCGCGCTGATCGCCTTCTGCTCGGCGCTGATCGCCACGCTGTTCGGCACCCTCGCGGTGTTCGGCCTGCAGCGCGTCGGCAAGCGCGTGCGCCTGCTGTTCGACGCGCTGACCTACTGCGCGATCATCGTGCCGGGCATCGTCATCGGCATTGCCACGCTGATCGCCTTCATCACCCTGTTCGACGTGGTGAACCCGCTGCTGGCGCTGCTGGATATCGGCCTGCCGAAACTCAACATGGGCTTCGGCACCGTGGTCGCGGCGCACTCGCTGTTCACCATGGCGCTGGTGATGGTGATCGTCCGCACCCGCGTCGAGGCGATGGACAAGTCGCTGCTGGAAGCCTCCGCCGACCTCTACGCGCCGCCGCTGGACACCTTCTGGCGGGTGACCCTGCCGCAGATCGCCCCGGCGATCCTCGCCGGCTTCCTGCTGGCCTTCACCTTCAGCTTCGACGATTTCATCATCGCCTTCTTCGTCGCCGGCTCGGAAACCACGTTGCCGATCTACATCTTCTCGTCGATCCGCCGCGGCATCACGCCGGAGATCAACGCGATCTCCACGGTGATCATCTGCGCCTCGCTGGCGCTGCTGTTCACCTCCCGTTACCTGCAGAACCGCCGCACCGGCGTTCAGGCCGCCTGAGGGCCGACTTCAAGGAGACTCGAGGATGCGCGACCAGCTCTACATCAACGGGCAGTGGGTCAGGCCGGACCTGGGCGGCCGCTTCACCAGCTACGACCCCGCCACCGGCCAGCCGCTGCGCGAAGTGCCGGCGGCCACCGAGGAAGACGTCGACCACGCGGTGCGCGCGGCGCGCACCGCGTTCAATCGTGGCTGGGGGCAGAGCCGCGGCAGCGAGCGCGCCGAATGGCTGGAAGCGCTGGCCGGCGAGCTGGAACGCAACCAGGACTCGTTGGCCGAACTGGAAGTGCGCGACAACGGCAAGCCACTGCCCGAGGCGCAGTGGGACGTGGCCGACGCCATCGGCTGCTTCCGCTATTACGCCGAGCTGGCGCGGGAGCTGGACGAGCGCCAGGACCAGACTCTGCCACTGCCCGACGAACGCTTCCGCTGCCGTATCCGGCAGGAACCGGTGGGCGTGGCGGGGCAGATCATCCCCTGGAACTACCCGCTGCTGATGGCGGCATGGAAGGTGGCGCCGGCTTTGGCAGCGGGTGCCACCTGCGTGCTCAAACCGTCCGAGCTGACGCCACTGAGCGCCCTGGAGCTGGCTGCCGCCGCAGATGCCATCGGGCTGCCGGCAGGCGTGCTGAACGTGCTGCCGGGGCTGGGCGCGGAGGCCGGCGGGCCGCTGAGCCAGCATCCGGGCGTGGACAAGCTGGCCTTCACCGGCAGCGTGCCGACCGGCTCGCGGATCATGTCGGCGGCGGCGCAGGACATCAAGAACGTCAGCCTGGAGCTGGGCGGCAAGTCGGCCTTCATCGTCTTCGATGACAGCGATGTCGAGGCGGCGGTGGAATGGATTCTCTTCGGCATCTTCTGGAACCAGGGGCAGGTGTGCAGCGCCACCTCGCGCCTGCTGGTGCAGGAAGGCATCGCCCCGCGCCTGATCGAGCGGCTGGTGGAAGCGACCCGCGCCATCACCATCGGCAACGGCCTGCAACCGGGCGTGCTGCTCGGCCCGCTGGTCAGCCAGGGGCAGCACGAGAAGGTGCTCGGATCCGTCGACAAGGGCCGCGCCGGTGGCGCTCGCCTGCTCACCGGCGGCAAGCGTCCGGCGGGGCTGGAGCAGGGCTGGTTCATCGAGCCGGCAATCTTCGACGAACCGGCCGAGGACGCGCTGATCTGGCGCGAGGAAATCTTCGGCCCGGTACTCTGCGTAAAGCGCTTCAAGACCGAGGCTGAGGCCCTGCGCCTGGCCAACGACAGCCGCTTCGGCCTGGCCGGCGCGGTGATGTCGGGCGATCCGCAGCGCGCCGCGCGAGTGGCGGACGGGCTGCGGGCGGGGATCGTCTGGGTCAACTGCTCGCAACCTACCTTCACCCAGGCGCCTTGGGGCGGCATGAAGCAAAGCGGCATCGGCCGCGAGCTGGGCGTTTGGGGGCTGGAGAATTACCTGGAGGTGAAGCAGGTGACCGAGTACATCTCCGACCAGCCCTGGGGCTGGTACCTGAAGTAGCGGCATCACTGTAGGAGCGAGCTTGCTCGCGAACAAAGGTTGGCCGGGAATGCGGTGTGGCCTGAGGTTCCATTCGCGAGCAAGCTCGCTCCCACAGGCGAAGCAAGGCTCCGGCTGTTACCAGCGTATCAATCGAGGTTATGCCCGATCCGCCAGAGCACGCCGCTCGGGTCGTGCAGGGTGAAGTCGCGCATCTTCCACGGCTGGTCTTCCGGCGCACCCAGGCGCACGCCATAGCGCTCGGCGAGGCCGGAGTCGAGGACCTTCGTGTACCAGGCGTCGGCGTCTTCCACCAGAAGGTGCAACATCAGGTTCTCGGCGAATTCCTTGACGTAGTAGTTCTGCAGCAGGAAGGCGCAATGGTCGCCATGGTGGAAGTAGGCGAGCTCCTCGGAGGTCCACGGCGAGTTGAAGCCCAGGTCCTTGTAGAACTGCTGGGAGAGTGCGAAATCGCGGGCGGGGACGAAGACTTTCAGTTCAACGCTGGCAGTGCTCATGGGCAACCTTCCTGGTAATTCGTGAGCAGGCTTTTCGACGGTGTTCTCTGCGGGATCAAGCCGTCTCTGGCGGGCGGCTGGCCGCGAGTCTAACTCAGAGCTTGCGCTGCATGTAGCGATGGCTGGAGACGCCCGGCAGCGTCGAGACGCGCTCCACCTGCACCTCGAAGCCGAAACGCTCATAGAGCGCCTGGGCCTTGGGATTGGCCACCGAGACGTCCAGTGCAGCCATGGGCAGGCCGTTGCTGCGGCCGATCTGCAGGAAGTGCTCGATCAACTGGCTGCCCAGCCCCTCGCCACGAAGGTCCGAGGTGACGCCCAGGTGGGCGAGGTACAGTGTCCTGCGCGGCGGTGGGCAGATGATTCTTTCCAGTTGCAGGCCGCGGCGGATGACGCCGGGCGCGCCCAGCCCGAAATAGCCGAGAATCTGCCGCGTGGCCGCGAGCATGTAGCCCAGCGTCACCTCGCCGCCGAACACGGTGCCGGCAGCCACGACCTGCCCGTCCTGTTCGCCGACCCAGTGCTGGCGCCAGCCGAACTGCCCGCCGCCCTGGACGAAGGCGTAACGCAGGAAATCCTGCGCGCTGTTGCGGCCGGGGCGGGCGAAGGCATAGTCGAAGGCGTCGGGGCCGGAGCTGTAGATAAGCGGGATGGCGGCGACATCATCGGGGCGGGCGCGGCGGAAGGTCAGCGACATGCAGGCGACTCCTGGGTGGGAGTCGAGAATTTAGCACCATGGTTCCATAAAGTGCAGCGCTCAGCCTTGCGTATCGAGCCACTTTGACGCGCCGGCTCCGGCCGCGCGGCCGCTGGCGAAGCAGGCGGTGAGCAGGTAACCGCCGGTGGGCGCTTCCCAGTCGAGCATTTCGCCGGCGCAGAACACGCCCGGCAGCGCCTTGAGCATCAGGTGCTCGTCCAGCGCCTCGAAGGTCACGCCACCGGCGCTGCTGATAGCCTCGTCCAGCGGGCGGGGGCGCACCACGGTCAGCGGTAGCGCCTTGATCAGGGCGGCGAGGCGCTGCGGGTCGGCATAGTCGGCGGCTGTGGACAACTCCCGCAACAGCCCGGCACGCACGCCGTCCAGGCCCAGGCGGCCGCGCAGATGATTGGCCATGGACTTGGAGCCGCGCGGTTGCGCCACGGCCTTGGCAACCTGCTCCAGGCTGCGGTTGGGCAGCAGGTCCAGGTGCACCGTGGCGCTGCCGGTCTGCTCGATGCGCTCGCGGATAGCGGAAGACAGGGCATAGACCAGGCTGCCTTCGATACCGCCGGCGGTGACCACGAACTCGCCCTGGCGCGGCGTGCCGCCGGGCAGCGAGAGGGCCACCGGCTTGACCGGTGCGCCGGCGAACTTGTCGCGGAAGAATTCGCTCCAGCCTTCCACCTCAAAGCCACAGTTGGACGGGCGCAGCGGCGAGATATCCACAGCACGCTCGGCCAGCAGCGGCACCCAGGCACCGTCCGAGCCCAGGCGTTGCCAACTGCCGCCGCCAAGGGCGAGCACGGTGGCGTCGGCCGTCACGCTGCGCTGGCCTTCCGGCCCTTCGATCAGCAGCGCGCCGTTGGCGTCCCAGCCCATCCAGCGGTGGCGGGTGTGGATGACCACGCCGGCTTCGCGCAGGCGCTTGAGCCAGGCCCGCAGCAGCGGTGCGGCCTTCATGTCGGTGGGGAACACGCGGCCGGAGGTGCCGACGAAGGTCTCGATGCCCAGGCCATGGATCCACGCGCACAGCGCCTGGTTGTCGAAGGCGTCGATCAGCGGCGCCAGGGTCTGCGCACGCTTCCCGTAGCGCGACAGGAACGGCTCGCGGGCCTCGGAATGGGTGATGTTCATGCCGCCCACGCCGGCCAGCAGGAACTTGCGTCCGACCGAGGGCATGGCGTCGAACAGTTCCACCTTCACCCCGGCGCTGGACAGGACTTCGGCCGCCATCAGGCCAGTGGGGCCGCCGCCGATGATGATGGCGGTACGGGAGGCGAGCGGGCGGGAATCGGTCATGCAGAAGGCCAGGCGAAGAGTGCGGGAAAAGGCGCAATTCTAGCGCAGCAGCACTGCGCGCCGGTTGCTCATTTTTTGCCCAGTTTTCCCGGAGCCTGCGCAGCCGGGGGCGTCGAGCGCTTTCCCGCAGCTTATCCACAGGCCGTTCCACAGCCATGGTGGAAAACGCCGACCGCGGCAAATTCCGAGGAGGGGCCAGTATCGTACAGCGCGCCCTGATCCCCAGATGGTAGGGGTTACGATAATTCTGACAGCGGATCGAGATTCCGCCGATGTTGGCGCTTTTGTGAATCCGTCAGCATGCGGGCCTCTTGCAACCTTGGTCCGATGGTCGATGAAAGTTCGTGATTACCTTCGCTCTCATGAGGCCCACCTTTGGGTGGAGGGCAGCGACACTCGTGTGCGCGTGAATGGCCTCGACATCGTTATCCGCGCACTCCCTAGCGAGGAAATTCGCACGCTGCTCAACGAGGCAGTGGCCCACATGGTGGTGCGCCTGAACAAGAACCTGCAGGGTTCGAAAGTGAAGTTCGAGCAGCGTGTGCTCGAGTTGCTGTCGATACAGGTCGCGCTGCACAACCTCTATGTGTTCACCAACTGGAGCCGCCTGTTGCCGCGCTACCTGCAGTTCGCGGGGCCGCTGCGCGCCCAGGAGCTGCTGCAGCACCATGTGCCCGAACAGGTGATGCGCTTCTGCGAGAAGCACTACGGTGAGGATTGCCGCCAGCGCGCCGGCGCGTTGCTGGGCTTCTCGGCCCACGAGCTGGCGCGTTGGGAACAGCAGCGCCTGCCCTCGCGCATGGACACCAACAACTCGCGCTACCGGGCCAACTGAAGCTCGCGCGCTACCCGTGCAGCGCTGTGGTGCAGGATGCCGTGGCGCCGGGCCAGCGCGTGGCGGTCCTTGTCGTAGCCCCCGCCGATCACGCCGACCACCGGAATATCGCTGGCCAGGCAGCGGCGGAGGACGTGCTCGTCCCGCGCGGCCAATCCCGCATCGGTGAGCTGCAGATAGCCCAGGGCGTCGTCCTTGTGCACGTCCACGCCGGCGTCGTAGAGCACGATGTCCGGCTGGTACAGCGGCAGCAGGTAGTCCAGCGCTTCCTCCACCACCTTCAGGTAGTCCACATCGCCCAGGTGCAGCGGCAGGGGAATGTCCCAGTCGCTCTGCGCCTTGCGCGCGGGGAAATTCTTCTCGCAGTGCAATGACACGGTCACCGCGTCCGGCACGTTCTCCAGAATGCGTGCAGTGCCGTCGCCCTGGTGCACGTCGCAGTCGAAGATCAGCACGCGGTTGGCCTTGCCGCTTTCCAGCAGGTAGAGGCTGATCACTGCAAGATCGTTGAAGATGCAGAAGCCCGAGGCGTGGTCATGGTGCGCGTGGTGCGTGCCGCCGGCGAGATGGCAGGCCAGCCCATGTTCGAGCGCCAGTTCGGCCGTCAGCAGCGAGCCGCCCACCGCACGCACCGTGCGCCGGGCCAGCGCTTCGCTCCAGGGCAAGCCGAGGCGGCGCAGTTCTTCGCGCTCCATCGCGCCGCTGCAATAGCGCTCGATGTAATCGCGATCGTGGGCCAGGGCGAGGATATCCACAGGGCAGAGTTCCGGACGCAGCAGCTCGGCGTCGCTCACCAGGGCGCTGTCCACCAGGTGGTCGCGCAGCAGGCGGAACTTCTCCATGGGGAAGCGGTGATTGTCCGGGAAGGGCGGACTGTAGTCGTCGTGGTAGACCAGGGGCAGCGGCATGGCGTCAGGGTACGCTGAGGTTGAGCGCCTACGAAAGGGCCGGCATTGCGCCGGCCCTTTTTCGCATCAGCCCTCGTTGGAGACTGCTGCGTTGCGCTGGGCGCTGCGGCTGGTGGCCACCGAGACCGACCACAGCACGAAGCCGCCGATGGCCAGCAGGCTGCCGACCCAGCCCGGCGAAGTCCAGCCGTAGCCGGCCGCCAGGGCCAGGCCGCCGAGGTACGGGCCCAGTGCGTTGGCGAAGTTGAACGCCGAATGGTTCAGCGCCGCGGCCAGGCCCTGGGCGTCTTCGGCGACGTCCATCAGGCGGGTCTGCAGCACGGTGCCCAGAGCGCCGCCGAAGCCGACGAAGAACACGCAGATCGAGATGGTCCAGATGTTCCCGGCGGTGAACGGGAAGATCGCCAGCACCACCGCACTCCACACCAGCAGGCCACCGGCGGTGGGCATCACGGCGCGGTCGGCGAGTACCGGGATGAACAGGTTGCCCAGGGTCATGCCGATGCCGAACACCGCCATCACCAGCGGCACGATGCTCGGTGAGACGTGGGTGACAGCGCCAAGGATGTCGGCCAGGTAGGTGTACACCGCGAACAGGCCGCCGAAGCCGATGGCGCCGATGCCCAGGGTCAGCCAGACCTGGCCGCGCTTGAGCGCGCCCAGCTCGCGCAGCGGGCTGGAGTCCGGCTCGGCCGGCGAGTAGGGCGCGAGCAGGCGCACGCAGATCATGGTCAGCACGCCCAGCGCGGCGACCAGGGCGAAGCTCCAGCGCCAGCCCACGGCCTGGCTCAGCCAGTTGGCCAGCGGCACGCCGATGATGGTGGCGACGGTGAGCCCGAGGAACATCCGCCCGACCGCCACGGTGCGCCGGTGCGGCGGCACGATGGAGGCGGCGACCAGCGCGGCGATGCCGAAGTAGGCGCCGTGGGGCAGGCCGCTGATGAAGCGGAACAGCAGCATCCAGTGGTAGGTCGGCGCCAGGGCGCTGAGGCCGTTGCCGACGGCGAACAGCGCCATCAGCAGTACCAGCAGGGTACGACGCGGCAGGCGCGCGCCGAGCACCGCCAGCAGCGGCGCGCCGACGACCACGCCCAGGGCGTAGGCGCTGATCACGTGGCCGGCGGTGGGAGCATCGATGCCCAGCGCCGGGGCGAAGTAGGGCAGCAGGCTCATGGTGGCGAATTCGGTGGTGCCGATGGCGAAGCCGCCGACAGCAAGGGCGAAAAGCACCAGGGCCGTACTGCGGTGCAGTCCGGTGGTGGAGGTCGTCATTGGGGTTCCTTGGTCTTTTTGAGGTGCGCCGTGGCGGCGCGGCTGTCTGCGTGAGCACGGTCAAGGCAGTGACCGACAGCGAAGGTAGGAGAAAAATACCAGATGATGGCGCTCGTTGCTGAATCGATTGCGCCTGGTCTGACGGATTGCCGCCTACAGGTCCGTGGGCGGGTATCATGGTCATCTTTGCCGACGCGTGATGCCGACCATGGATATCCCGAGCCTGACTACCGAGCGCCTGCTGCTGCGCCCCTGGCGCACCGAGGACCTTGTGCCCTTCGCCGCGTTGAACGCCGACGCACAGGTGATGCGCCACTTCCCCGCCTGCATGAGCCGCGAGGAGAGCGACCTGCTGGCCGCGCGTATCCTCCAGCATTTCGACGAGCATGGCTTCGGCCATTGGATAGTCGAGCGCCGCGAGGATGGCACGTTCATCGGCGTGCTCGGGCTGGCGCGGGTGTCCTTCGAGGCGGCCTTCACGCCCGCAGTGGAGATCGGCTGGCGCTTCAACGTCGCCTACTGGCGCCAAGGCTATGCGCTGGAGGCGGCCCGCGCCGCGCTGGATTTCGCTTTCGAGCAGTTGCAGCTGGAGGAAGTGGTGGCCTTCACCGTGCCGGCCAATCTGCCGTCCCAGGGCTTGATGCAGCGCCTGGGGATGGTCCGCGATGAAGCCGGCGACTTCGAGCACCCGCGCCTGCCGGAAGGCCACGCCTTACGCCCCCATGTCCTGTACCGGATTCGCCGCCCATGAAGCCGGAAGACGGCGTGCGCGCCTACCACGAACTGAGCAGCCATCGCCCGGAGCGCTTCGCCCCCGGCCCCGGCCAGCTCGACTGGGCGACCCAGCCGGCCGCCTTCCGCCGCTATGCGGGGGCGCGCTGCATCGAACTGCTGCACCGGCCGCAGGAAGAATCGCCGGGGTATGACGGCGTCTTCGCCGGCCCCATCGGCCAACCGGCACCACTGAACCTTGCCGCCGTTCCGCAGCTGCTCTACGACAGCCTGGCGATCTCGGCGTGGAAGGAGGCCGGCGGCAATCGCTGGGCGCTGCGGGTAAATCCCTCCAGCGGCAACCTGCACCCGACCGAAGCCTACCTGCTGCTGCCTGCCGGGGCTGTGGATAACGCTGCGCTGCTGACTCACTACAGCGCCGATGACCATGTGCTGGAGGTGCGTGCGGAGTTGCCGGCGCCGCTGGCCAAGCAATTGGACGATGCGCTGCCGGCGGGTGGTTTCCTGCTGGCGCTGGCGAGCATTCCCTGGCGCGAGGCCTGGAAGTACGGCGAGCGTGCCTACCGCTACTGCAATCATGACCTCGGCCACGCGCTGGCCTGCCTGGGCATCGCCGCGGCGATCCAGGGTTGGGAGGTGCGCCTGTTGCGCGGTATTGCCGAATCACGGCTGGATGCGCTGATCGGTCTCGACCGTGAAGGCTTCAGCGAGCATGAGTTCGCCGACGCACTGCTATGGATCGGCCCGGCGCAGCCGGCCGAATTCCCATTGCCCGATACCCTGCTCAAGGGCCTTGCCGAGTTGCCGCTGGATGGCACGCCCAATCGCCTGTCCCGCGACTATCGCCACTGGCCGGAGCTGGAGCGCGTGCACCCGCTGTGCCGCGCGCCCGCGTTGCCCGCCGGCCAATGGAGCGTCGCGAACGCCGATCCAGCTGTGGATAACCCCGGCCTGCCATTGCGCCCGATTCTGCATCGTCGGCGCAGCGCGCAATCCATGGACGGCCGCAGCGGTATTCACGCCGAGCTGCTATATGCCTGGCTGCGTCGCCTGATGCCCGAGCGCTCGCCGGTACCCTTCGGCTGTACCGGCGAGCCGCCGCGTATCGACCTGCTGCTGTTCGTCCACCGCGTCCAGGGCCTGGAGCCGGGCCTGTACTGGCTGGGTCGCAGTGGCCGCGAGGCGGTTGGGCTACGCGACGACTACCTGTGGCAGCCGGTGGCGGAGAGCGGTGTGCCGCTGTATCGCCTGTTGTCCGGCGATGCACGCGGGCTGTCGGCGTTCCTGTCCTGCGGGCAGGACATCGCCAGCGACGGTTGCGTCGCCTTCGCCATGCTCGCCGACCTCGATGCCGCGCTGACCGAGGGCGCCTGGACTTATCCGCGCCTGTACTGGGAAGCCGGGCAGATCGGCCAACTGCTCTACCTGGAAGCCGAAGCGGCGGGCCTGTCGGGCACCGGCATCGGCTGCTATTTCGATCCGGCAGTACACCAACTGCTGGAAGGTGGGCCGGACTGCCCGGTCAGCCTCTATCATTTCACCATTGGCGGCGCGGTCTGGGATGAACGGCTCACCAGCCTTCCCGCCTATCCGTCGCCACGCCGACTCCCACTTCAGCAAGACCGCAATTGAGGAAACAACGCGCATGACCCAGATCCTGGACAACCTGGTGGCTCTGCTGAGCCTGGAACAGATCGAAGAGAACCTGTTCCGCGGCACGAGCCAGGACCTCGGGTTCCGCCAGCTCTACGGCGGACAGGTGCTCGGCCAGGCGCTGTCGGCGGCCAGCCAGACCGTCGAGCCGGAGCGCCATGTGCACTCGATGCACGGCTACTTCCTGCGCCCGGGCGACGCCAGCAAGCCGGTCGTCTACCAGGTTGACCGCGTGCGCGACGGCGGCACCTTCAGCACCCGCCGCGTCACCGCGATCCAGAAGGGCCAGCCGATCTTCGCCCTGAGCACTTCGTTCCAGACCGACGAGGGAGGCTTCGAGCACCAGATCACCATGCCCGACGTGGTCGGCCCGGAGAATCTGCCGACCGATCAGGAACTCAAGAAGCGCAGTGCCGCGCAGTTCCCCGAGCGCATCCGCGACAAGCTGCTCTACCCCAAACCCATCGAAATCCGCCCGGTGACCGAGAACGACCCTTACGACCCGGAGGTCGGCGAGCCGATCAAGTACCTCTGGCTGCGCGCCGACGGCAAGCTGCCGGACGTGCCGGCGCTGCACAAGTACATCCTTGCCTACGCCTCGGACTTCGGCTTCCTCACCACCTCGCTGCTGCCCCACGGCCGCTCGGTGTGGCAGAAGGACATGCAGGTCGCCACCATCGACCATTCCGTGTGGTTCCACCGCGACCTGCGCGCGGACGAGTGGCTGCTCTATGCGATCGACAGCCCCTGGGCCGGCAATGGCCGTGGCTTCGTGCGCGGCAGCATCTTCAACCGTGACGGCCAGTTGGTCGCTTCCTCGACCCAGGAAGGCCTGATCCGCCGCCGCGAGGACTGGGCATGAGGCTTGGGGATATCCGTCATTGGGTGTTCGACATGGACGGCACCCTGACCCTGGCGGTGCACGATTTCCCGGCGATCAAGCGCGCGCTGGGGATTCCCCAGGAGCACGACATCCTCACCCACCTGGCCGCGCTGCCGGAGGATGAGGCGGCGGCCAAGCATGCCTGGCTGCTGGAGCATGAACGAGAGCTGGCGATAGCGTCCAAAGCCGCGCCGGGTGCGGTGGAACTGGTGCGTGCGCTGCATGCTGCGGGTTACCGCCTGGGCATCCTGACGCGCAATGCCCATGAGCTGGCGCTGATTACCCTGGCGGCCATCGGTATCGGTGACTGCTTCCTGACCGAGGATGTTCTCGGGCGTGGCGAGGCCGATCCCAAGCCCAGCCCGGATGGCCTGCTGCGTCTTGCGGCGCGCTGGGACGTGGCGCCGCAGAAGATGCTGATGGTCGGCGACTACCGCTTTGATCTCGATTGCGCGCGGGCTGCTGGTGCCCAGAGTGCGCTGGTCAACCTGCCAGACCATCTGCAAGAGAACCCCTGGCCGGAGCTGACCGACTGGCATGCGCAGGACTGTGCGGAGCTCGGGCGGATGGCGGGGGTACTGGTGTAGTCCGCTGCAATGCGGGTTCGCGAGCAAGCTCGCTCCTACAGCTTCGTAGGGCGAATAACGCGTCAGCGTTATCCGCCGATGGCACGGGAGGCGGATAACCTGTTCCAGGTTATGCACCCTACGAAACCGGGGCGGAGGGCGGGCATGCTGGTTTAGCCCGCTGCCGTGCTGGTTCACGAGCAAGGGCCAGGCGCCCCCCTCGCTCCTACGAAGAGCGGCTCGGCGCG
Source organism: Pseudomonas multiresinivorans (assembly GCF_012971725.1). Lineage (NCBI taxonomy): Bacteria > Pseudomonadati > Pseudomonadota > Gammaproteobacteria > Pseudomonadales > Pseudomonadaceae > Pseudomonas > Pseudomonas multiresinivorans. Next base: position 6,249,266 of record NZ_CP048833.1, on the reverse strand, counting down.
CCGCCAACTCTCACGTGCGCCGTACCCTGTAGGAGCGAGCTTGCTCGCGAACAGGCTCCTGCGCCGTACCCCCTGAGTGCGCGTCCTCCCGCGCGTAGGAGCGGACTCCGTCCGCGATCGGCATCCCACCACGCCAGATCATCGCGGATGAATCCGCTCCTACGCGCGCGCGAGGCCTCGGAGTGCTTCCCGAAAATCCCGCGCCATGCGGAGCCTTACAGCTCCGGCGTCCAGGTCACCGCCAGCAGGGCGGTGCGGCCCGGTTCGCGGTAAGGGCGGGCTTCGCCCATGAAGTCCATCGGGCTGGTCGGCCGCAGGTAGTCGCCGAGGGTGTAGTCGCGGTCCAGGGCGTTATCCAGCTTCAGGTCGAAGCGGACTTCGTCGCTGGCCAGCCAACTGGTGCGCAGGTCGAGCACGCCGTAGCCGGAGAGTTCGCGGGTGTTGGCCGCGTCGTCGTAGCGCTGGCTGACCGCGCGCCAGGTGCCGCCGACGCCGAAGGCGCCGAACTGGCGGTCCAGGTCCAGGCTCAGGGTGCGCCGCGCACGGTAGGGCAGGGTGTGGCCGGTGTCGCGGTCGCGCGGGTCGATCAGGCTCAGGCCGAGCGCGGCCTGCCAGCCCAGTACTTCGCGGGCAACGCTGGCCTCGAAGCCATTGATGCGCGCCTTGTTGATGTTCTCCGGCTGGTTGCTGTTGCTGTCCCAGGCGATCAGGTCGTCGATCTCGGTGCGGTACAGCGAGGCTTCCAGGTGCGTGCCGGAGAAGTCACCGCGCCATTGCAGCTCATAGGTCTTCGAGGTCTCGGCCTTCAGGTCCGGGTTGCTCGCGCCGGGGTAGTAGAGGTCGCTGAAGGTCGGTGCGCGGAAGCCTTCGCCGTAGCTGGCGATCCAGGTCTGGCTGTCGCCGACCGGCAGGCTGAAGGCGGCGTTCCAGCTGTTCTGGCTGCCGTAGGCCTGGTTGTTGTCGTGGCGGATGCCCAGCTCGGTGCCGAAGTTGTCGCCCTTTAAACTGTGCTGGGCGAAGAAGGCACGGTTGCTGCGCTGGTCCTCGGCGAAGTCGGTGCTGCCGTCGACCTTGTCTTCGTACCAGTCGGCGCCCAGGGCCAGTTGATTGGCCTCGTCCAGTTGCAGTCGGTTGATCCAGCTCGCCGAGTGGCGGGTGGTTTCCAGCGTGCCATTGTTCCAGCTATCGGCGGCGCCCACGGCCTTGTTGCGGTCGAAGCTGCGGCCCAGCTCCAGGCGACTGTTCCACATGTTGGTGATCTGGCCGTCGAGATAGGCGCTGTAGCTGCTGACGCGGAACTCGTCGCGGGGCGAGCCCGGCTCGAAGTTGTAGGCGTCGTCGTATTCGTTCTTGCCGCGCTGGTCGTTGAGGTTCAGGCCGGCCTTCCAATCCTCGCTGAAACGATGGTCCAGGTTCAGGTGCACGGCCTTGTTGCGCTGGGCGTCGTGGTCGTTGTCGGCGCCGACGTTGTCGCTGGTGCGGTCCCAGCCCTGGCTCTCGTCCAGGCTGCTGCCGAGGTTGTAGCGGGTCTGCTCGTTGCCGCCGGACAGGCTCAGGCTGCGCTCGAAGGTGCCGTGGTTGCCGGCGGCCAGGCGCACTTCCGGGTGCAGGCCGGCTTCGCCGCGGCGGGTGAAGATCTGGATGACGCCACCGATGGCGTCGGCGCCGTACAGCGCGGAGCGCGGGCCGCGGGTCACTTCGACGCGCTCGATGCTGTCGATGCTCAGGTAGTCCAGGCGGGCAATGCCGCTGCTGGCCGAGGCGATGCGCTGGCCGTCCACCAGCACCAGGGTCTGCGCGGTGCTGGTGCCGCGCACGGAGTACGAGACTACGCCGCCGGAGCTGCCCATCTGCACGCCGGGCACGCGAGCCAGCAGGGCGGGGACGCTGCGTACCTGCAGGCGTTCGATGTCGGCGCGGGTGAACACGCTGTTGGCCGAGGTGGCTTCGGCGCGCGGCTGGGCCTGGCGCGCGGAGGTGATCACCTGGTCGGAGAGCCGGTAGATGTCGTCGGCGGCGAACGCCAGGCCGGGCAGCAGGCTGGTGGCCAGGGCGAGTCGGGTCAGTTTCATGGAGCGTCCTCAAAAGCGGGCGGATGACTTTCGAGGAGGGCGTGGCAAGGGCGGCAGGCCGCACTTGACGGTGCGGCCCTCCGCAACACCTGTCGGGGCGTGTCGAGGGCGGTCTCCGGGCTGCCGACGTCACATCGCCGCCTTCCCACATTCGTGCAGTGGCTCATGGCGATGCTGCGCTCCCTTGGGGAGTGCGTCGGTTACCGTTGCGGGGGCAGCGCAGGTCTTTCACCTGCTTCCCGTTACCTCGAACGAAAACGGGCGCACCTTAGTCGGTGCGCCCGTCACTGGCAATACTCCCGGGGAGGGATGCGCCGATCGGTCTCAGCGATTGCCGAGGGCTTCCAGGCGCGCCTTCACCGCGGCTTCGATACCGGCGGCGTCCAGACCGCACTCGGCGAGCATCTGCGCAGGCTTGGCATGCTCGACGTAGTAGTCCGGCAGGCCCAGGTGCAGGATCGGCTGCTGGATATTCTCGCGGGCGAGGAATTCGCTGACGGCGGCGCCGGCGCCACCCATCACCGAGTTCTCCTCGATGGTCACCAGCAGGTCGTGGCTGGCGGCCAGTTGGCGCACCAGTTCCTCGTCCAGCGGCTTGACGAAGCGCATGTCGGCGACCGTGGCGTCGAACTGTTCGGCCACTTTCAGTGCCTCGGCCAGTTGCACGCCGAACACCAGGAAGGCGACCTTGCCGGCCTTGCCTTCGCGGCGAACCACGCCCTTGCCGATTTCCACCGGAGCCAGTTCGGCTTCGATGGCGGCGTTCGGGCCGGTGCCGCGCGGGTAGCGCACTGCCGCCGGGCCTTCGAAGTGGTGGCCGGTGGTGAGCAGCTTGCGCAGCTCGTTCTCGTCGCTGGGGGTCATCACCAGCATGCCGGGGATGCAGCGCAGGTAGGAGAGGTCGAAGCTGCCGGCGTGGGTCGGGCCGTCTTCGCCCACCAGGCCGGCGCGGTCGATGGCGAACAGCACGTCGAGGTTCTGCACCGCGACGTCGTGGATCAACTGGTCGTAGCCGCGCTGCAGGAAGGTGGAGTAGATCGCCACCACCGGCTTGGCGCCATCGCAGGCCATGCCGGCCGCCAGGGTCACGGCGTGCTGTTCGGCGATGGCGACGTCGAAGTAACGATCCGGGAACTTGTCGGCGAAGGCCACCAGGTCGGAGCCTTCCTTCATCGCCGGGGTGATGCCGACCAGGCGCGGGTCCTGGGCAGCCATGTCGCACAGCCACTGGCCGAACACGCTGGAGTACTTCGGCCCGCCGGCCTTCTTCGGCACGGCGTGGGCGGGGGCGCCCTCGGGTTCGAGCTTGGTGATGGCGTGGTAGCCGATCGGGTCGATCTCGGCCGGGCCGAAGCCCTTGCCCTTCTTGGTCACCACGTGGAGGAACTGCGGGCCCTTGAGGTCACGCATGTTGCGCAGGGTGGCGATCAGGGTCGGCAGGTCGTGGCCGTCGATAGGGCCGATGTAGTTCCAGCCCAGCTCTTCGAAAAGCGTGCCGGGGACCAGCATGCCCTTGGCGTATTCCTCGGTGCGGCGGGCGATCTCCCAGGCGCCGGGCAGGCGCGAGAGCACCTTCTTGCTGCCTTCGCGCATGCTGCTGTAGGTGCGGCTGGAGAGAATCTTGGCCAGGTAGTTGGACAGGCCGCCGACATTGTTGGAGATCGACATGTCGTTGTCGTTGAGGATCACCAGCATGTCGGCCTTCACTTCCGACGCGTGGTTGAGCGCCTCGAAGGCCATGCCGGCGGTCAGCGCGCCGTCACCGATCACTGCCACCGACTTGCGGTTGGAGCCCTGCATGCGCGCGGCAATGGCCATGCCCAGGGCGGCGCTGATGGAGGTGCTGGAGTGGCCGACGCCGAAGGTGTCGTACTCGCTCTCCGAGCGGCGCGGGAAGGCGGCCAGGCCGTCCTTCTGGCGAAGGCTGCCCATGCGCTCGCGACGACCGGTGAGGATCTTGTGCGGGTAGGCCTGGTGGCCGACGTCCCACACCAGGCGGTCGTCCGGGGTGTCGAAGACGTAGTGCAGGGCGACCGTCAGCTCGATGACGCCCAGGCCTGCGCCGAAATGGCCGCCGGTCTGGCCGACGCTGTACAGCAGGTACTGGCGCAGTTCGTCAGCGAGGGTCAGCAGCTCCGCTTCCCCCAGCCGGCGCAGCTCGACCGGCGTGCTGGCGCGGTCGAGCAGAGGCGTGGCGGGGCGCTCGCGGGGAATCTCGTGGAACGTCGTGGGCATCAGGCTGATCGTTATGAGAGGCAAAGATGCGGAAGTTTACCTGATGCTCCGGATTGGCCCAAGCAACGTGGGGCCAATCCTTTGGACGACCGGATGGTCGGGATTTGGCCGCCGGCTGTGCTGAAATCGTCGTCGCCCCTGCCGATTGCAGGCAAGCCAGCCCCGGCGCCAGGCGCCACTGTAGGCACGATGACCGACCGGCGGCGGTTTGCCGCAGCCTTTTGTAGCAATCGAGGAGGATGGCGTGACCCGACTGAGCCTGGAAGAACTGCGCGAATTGTCCGAGGCGATCCTGCGTCGCCACGGTTTCAGCGAGCCCCACGTGCAGGGTGTGACCGAGACCGTGCTGGCCGGCGAGCGCGATGGTTGCACCTCCCACGGCGTGTGGCGGCTGCTGGGCTGTATCCACACGGCGCGCGCCGGCAAGGTGTCGCTGGACGCCGTGCCGGAGTTGTCGGAACCGGCTCCGGCGCTGGTGCGGGTGGACGCCAAGGGCGGCTTCTCGCAATGCGCCTTCGATCTCGGCCTGCCGAAGCTGGTCGAAAAGGCGCGCAGCCAGGGTATTGCCGCAATGGCGGTCAACCATTGCGTGCACTTTTCGGCGCTGTGGGTGGAGATCGAGCAGATAGTCGCCCACGGCCTGGTAGCCCTGGCCGTTACGCCGGCCCAGGCTTACGTGGCGCCGGCCGGTGGGACGCGGCCATTGTTCGGCACCAATCCCATCGCCTTCGGCTGGCCGCGCGCCGGGCAGAACCCCTATGTCTTCGACTTCGCCACGACGGTCGTGGCGCGCGGTGAAATCCAGCTGCACGAGCGCGAGGGCAAGTCGATTCCGCTGGGGTGGGGGATCGATGTGCAGGGCAACCCCAGTACTGACGCAAGCGCCGTGCTAGACGGCGCTATGCTCACCTTTGGCGGGCACAAGGGCTCGGCGCTGGCGACCATGGTCGAACTGATCGCCGGCCCGCTGATCGGCGACCTGACCAGTGCCGAGTCCACGGTGTTCGACGAGGGTACGAAGTCCTCGCCGTACCACGGCGAATTGCTGATCGCCATCGACCCGGCGCGCTTCCTCGGTGCCGAAGCGCCGCAGCACCTGGCGCGGGCTGAAACCCTGTTCGAGTCCATCGTCGACATGGGCGCGCGCCTGCCGTCCCAGCGGCGTTTCACGGCACGCGAGCGCAGCCTGAAAGAGGGCGTGGAGATCAGTGATTCGCTGTATGCCGATTTGCGCGCGCTGCTGGAATAAGGCCGTCCACCAGTAGGAGCAACTGCCTTCGTCTGAAAGTCCGTGCCTGGGATTTCCCTCTCCCTAACCCTCTCCCTGAAGGGAGAGGGGACACTATGGTGCAGGTTGGAACCGCGATGTCAGCCGGCACAGGCAAACTCCCTCTCCCTTCAGGGAGAGGGCGGGGGAGAGGGCTTGAGCCAGCACAGGATTGTCCAGGTATGGCGCCCTGCCCGCGATCACGCGCAGGGCGCCATACCTCTTCGCATAAAAAAGCCCCGGCGCAAGGCCGGGGCTGAGCATCGGCGCGGGACTGGCCGACAGTTCACTCCCGCACCGACGAACCCTCAGCGGGAGACAGAGTCCCGCGTCGTCTCACCATCCACCAGCCGTGCGATGCCCAGCGGGTTGGCGTCCTTCAGTGCATCCGGCAGCAGCGCATCCGGGTAGTTCTGGTAGCAAACCGGGCGCAGGAAGCGGTCGATGGCCAGGCTGCCCACCGAGGTGCCGCGCGCATCGGAGGTCGCCGGGTAGGGACCGCCATGGACCATGGCGTCGCAGACTTCCACGCCGGTCGGGTAGCCGTTGATCAGCAGGCGCCCGGCCTTGCGCTCCAGCACCGGCACCAGGGCGGCGAAGCGCGAGAGGTCGTCCGGCTCGGCGATCAGCGTGGCGGTGAGCTGGCCGTGCAGGCCGTCCAGCGCGCGGCGTAGTTCGGCCTCGTCAGCCACTTCGACGACGATGGTAGTCGGGCCGAAGACTTCTTCCTGCAGCAGTTCCTCGCCTTCCAGCAGCAGGCTGGCCTTGGCCTGGAACAGTTGTGGGAATGCTTGCGAACCTTCCTGCGGATGCCCGGCGAGGTGGCGCAGGCCGGGGTGGGTGAGCAGCTTGGCGATGCCCTTCTCGTAGCTTTTCAGGGTGCCGGCGTTGAGCATGGTCTGTGCCGGGCGCTGGCCGATTTCGGCGATCAGGTTGGCGGTGAACAGGCTGAAGGCCGGCGAAGCGATACCGATCACCAGGCCGGGATTGGTGCAGAACTGGCCGCAACCCATGACCACGGAATCCACCAGCTCGCGGGCGATTTTCTCGCCCCGCGCTTCCAGGGCGGCGGGCAGCACCAGCACCGGGTTGATGCTGCTCATCTCGGCGAACACCGGGATTGGCTGCGGGCGCGCGGCAGACAGGTCGCACAGTGCGCGACCGCCCTTGAGCGAGCCGGTGAAGCCGACCGCCTGGATCGCCGGGTGTTTGACCAGCGGCTCGCCGACGCCGGCGCCGTAGATCATGTTGAACACGCCGGCCGGCATGCCGGTGGATTCGGCTGCGCGGACGATGGCTTCACCGACGAGTTCGGCAGTCGCCATGTGGCCGCTGTGGGCCTTTACCACCACCGGGCAACCGGCGGCCAATGCGGCGGCGGTGTCACCACCGGCGGTGGAGAAGGCCAGCGGGAAGTTGCTGGCGCCGAACACCGCCACCGGGCCGACGCCGGTGCGGTACTGGCGCAGGTCCGGGCGGGGCAGCGGCTGGCGTTCGGGCAGTGCGCGGTCGATGCGCGCGCCGAGGAAGTCGCCACGGCGCAGCACCTTGGCGAACAGGCGCATCTGGTTGGCGGTGCGGCCACGTTCGCCCTGGATGCGTGCGGCGGGCAGGGCTGTTTCGCGACAAACGATGGCGATGAAATCGTCGCCGAGGGCTTCCAGTTCGCCGGCGATGGCGTCGAGGAACTGCGCGCGGCGCTCCGGCGACAGCGCGCTGTAGGCCGGGAAGGCAGCTTCGGCGGCGCGGGCGGCGGCGTCGACTTCGGCTTCGGTGGCCTGGAGGAATTCGCGAGGCAGGGCTTCGCCGGTGCTGGCGTCGAGGCTCTGCAGGCGGGTGGTGCCGGTGCCGATGCGTTGGCCGGCGATGAAGTTCTGGGCGGTCATGGGCGGGCTCTCGGGTGCTGGATTTCGGTGCGGCGAAGAGCCCCTCTCCCCCAGCCCTCTCCCTGAAGGGAGAGGGAGTATCCGAGTGGCTCGGGCTGTCGTGTACTCCTGCGGGAAAGGCGTCAGGTGGACCACGCTCTGCCCCTTCACGCCGAACCAGTCCCCTCTCCCTTCAGGGAGAGGGCTAGGGAGAGGGCAAGGAGCGTGCCGGTGAACCATGGAGTTTCAGTTCGCACGGACGATCTCTCTTTCTTCCGGTCGTGACTCAGAGCCCCACGTCCGGCAGCTTCGGCCGATTCGCCAGCGCCTTGGCCATGATCGTCTCCACGTGCTCGCGATCCGCGCCTTGCAGCGCCAGGCGCGGCGGGCGGGTGAGGGCGGTGCCGCGGCCGGCGATCTCTTCGCAGAGCTTGATGCATTGCACCAGGTCCGGGCGGGCGTCGAGGTGGAGGATCGGCATCAGCCATTCGTAGATCGGCATGGCTTCTTCGTAACGGCCGGCCTTGCACAGGCGGAAGATGGTTTCGCCTTCCTGCGGGAAGACGTTGGACATCCCGGAAATCCAGCCCTCGGCGCCCACGGCGATGCTTTCCAGCACCACGTCGTCGAGGCCGGCGAAGAGGATGAAGCGGTTGCCCACTTCATTGCGCACGTCGATGAAGCGGCGGGTGTCACCGGAGCTGTCCTTGAAGCAGACGATGTTCTCGCAGTCGGCCAGGGAGATGAGGATGTCCGGGGTGACGTCGTTCTTGTAGATCGGCGGGTTGTTGTAAACCATCACCGGCAGGTCGGTGCTGGTGGCCACGCTGCGGAAGTGCGCGGCGGTTTCATGCGGCTTGGAGGAGTAGACCAGGGCGGGCATCACCATGATGCCGTCGACGCCGACCTTCTGCACCGCCTTGGCCACCTGCGAGGCGCCGTGGCTGGTGAACTCGGCGATGCCGCAGATCACCGGCACGCGGCCGCCGGAGGCGTCCTTGGCGACTTCGGTGACGGCCATCTTCTCCTCGATGGACAGCGAGGTGTTCTCGCCGACGCTGCCGCACACCACCAGGCCCGAGACGCCGTCGCGCACGAGGTTGGAGATCACCTTGTGGGTGGCTTCCAGGTTGACCGAGTAATCGTCGTTGAACTGAGTGGTCACCGCGGGGAACACGCCACTCCAATTGACCTTCTTGCTCATGTTTTTCTCCAATTGTCGTATTTCGTATACGAAACGTCTGAAGGAAATCCCGCAGCATTTCGTCGTCGGGTGCCGCTACGCGGCGAATCAGGGTTGAAAGGGGAAATCAGTAACCGTTGGGCCAGGTGTCCGAGAGCCGATAACCCTCAGGCCAGGGATCGCTCGGGTCGAGCAGGTGCTGGTGGGTGCCGGTGATCCAGGCTCGGCCAGAAATGCACGGATGGATGGCTGGCTTGTCGCCGACGCTGGTGAGCCCGTCGATGCGGCAATGGAACTGGGAATCGATGATCGAGTGGCCGACGAAGCGCTCGCCGTCCTTCAGCTGGCCCTTGGCATGCAGTACCGCCATGCGCGCCGAGCAGCCGGTGCCGCAGGGTGAGCGGTCGATCTTGCCGGGGCGGATGACCACGGCGTTGCGGCCGTGCAAAACGCCCTCTTTTCTTTCGACAGGCGCGGTCAGCTGGCAGAAGGAGATGTGCGCCCAGTCGTGGTTTTCCGGGTGCTTGAAGCCCAGTTGCTGATTCGCCGCCTGGGTAATCTTCAGGCCGGTGGCGACCAGGTCGGCGGCCTCCGAGGCGTGCAGGGTGAAGCCCAGGGCATGGGCGTCGGCGAGGACGAAGCTGTCGCCGCCGTAGGCGGTGTCCACCTGCAGCGAACCGAGGCCCTCCACTTCGATCCAGGCATCGAGCTTGTCGGCGAAGGAGGGCAGGTTGCGTACTTCCACGCGCTGCACCTTGCCGTCCTTGCAGTCGGCCACGACCTCGATCAGGCCGCCCGGCGCTTCCAGGGTCAGGCGCGTCTGCGGCTCCTGCATCGGCAGGATGCCGCTGTCGAGCAGCACGGTGCTGACGCACAGCGAGTTGGAGCCGGACATGGGCGGCACGTCCGCCGGCTCCATGATGATCCAGGCCATCTGCGCCCGCGGGTCCTTCGGCGGCACCAGCAGGTTCACGTGGCGGAACACGCCACCGCGCGGCTCATTGAGGACGAAGTTGCGCAGGGTGTTGTCGCTGGCGATGAAGCGCGACTGCGCCCACACGGTGTCGCCCGGCGGCGGGGCGACGCCGCCGACGATGACGTCGCCGACCTCGCCTTCGGCGTGGCAGCTGACCACGTGGATGATCTTGCTCGAACGCATGTGTGTCTCCTGGTTCTGTAGCAGCCCGTTTCCCTCTCCCCAGCCCTCTCCCTGAAGGGAGAGGGAGCCATCTGTGCCGGCTGACACAGAGGCATCAACCTGCTCCGATCCAGTCCCCTCTCCCTTCAGGGAGAGGGTTAGGGAGAGGGGCTCTTGTCTCTAGTTCACCGACCTCAGAAACTCCGCCGTCTCCGCCCGCTGTGGATTGACGATCACCTGGTCCGGCGTGCCGATCTCATGCACTAGCCCCTCGCGGAAGAACGCCACGCGGTCGGACACATCGCGGGCGAAGCGGATTTCGTGGGTCACCAGGACCATGGTCATGCCCTCTTCGGCGAGCAGGCGCATGGTGTCGAGCACCTCGCCCACCAGTTGCGGGTCGAGTGCCGAGGTGGCTTCGTCGAACAGCATGTAGTCCGGCGACATGGCCAGCGCGCGGGCGATCGCCATGCGCTGCTGCTGCCCGCCCGAGAGCTTCTGCGGGAACACCTTGAGCTTGTCGCCCAGGCCGACGTGCTTGAGCTGCTTCACCGCCATCGCCTCGGCCTCTTCCTTGGACAGGCCGAGCACCTTGCGCGGGGCGAGCATGACGTTCTCCAGCACGGTCAGGTGCGGGAAGGCGTTCCACTGCTGGAAGACGATGCCGATCTTCTGCCGCAGCTTGTTCAGGTCGGTGGTCTTGGCGTGGACCTCGATGCCGTCGACGCGGATCTTGCCGCGCTGGATCGGCTCCAGGCCGTTGATGCACATCAGCAGGGTGGACTTGCCCGAGCCGGAGCCGCCGATGATCGAGACCACCTCGCCCTTCTTCACGGTCAGGCTCACGCCCTTGACCACTTCCAGATCGCCGTAGGCTTTGTGCACGTTGTCGATTTCAATCATTTTCCTGCCACCTTTGTTCCAGCCGGGCGCCGAGGCGCGCCACGACCCAACTCATGAGGTAATAGATGACCCCGGCGACGCACAGCACCAGCAGGGGTTCCTGGATGCGCGTCACGATGGTCTGCGAGGCGCGGAGAAGTTCGACGATGCCGATCCACATGACCAGCGCGGTGTCCTTCATCACCCCCAGCACCAGGTTCAGCCAGCCGGGGAAGGCCACCCGCGCGGCCAGCGGCAGCACGATGTAGCGCAGGTCCTGCCAGTAGCTGAGGCCCAGCGAGCGGCTGGCGCGGCGGATGTTCGGGCCGACGGCGAGGATGCCGCTGCGGATGATCTCGGTGCAGAACGCCGCCGCGTAGACGCCCAGTACCAGACAGCCGACGGTGAAGGCGCTCCAGTTCAGGCCGACGATGCTTTTCAGCGAGTTGAACAGCACGAACTGGATCAGCAGCGGCACGCTGCGGAAGATGTCGAGGAACCAGCCGACCGGCATCGTGGCGCGTGGCAGGGTGGCGCGCAGCCAGCCCAGCACGACGCCAGCGAGGGTGCCGATGAGCATGGCGCCGACGGTCAGCTTGACGGTGACCCAGGCCCCTTGCAGCAGGAACATCAGGTCGTTGACGGTGAAGCTCGTGGAAAACATGCGTGCTTCTCCTAGTAGCGGAACAGCCGCCAGCTCAACAGGCGGGCGACCGCCACGATGACCTTGGCGATGATGTAATAGAGCACCGCGGCCAGGGCGAAGTACTCGAAGGTGCGGAAGGTGCGCACGTTGAAGTCCTGGGTCACGCCGGTGAGGTCGTTGTTCAGGCCCACCACCACGCCCAGCGACGTCATCAGCACCGCCCAGACCATCTGGTTCGTCAGCGGGTAATAGACGATGCGCAGCAGCTGCGGAACGATGATCATCCGGTACGCCTGGAAGGCGCTCATGCCCAGCGAGCGCGCGGCGCGCATCTGGGTGTCCGGCACGGCCTTGAGGCCGCCACGGAAGTTCTCCGCGAGGTAGCCGGCGTTGTTGAAGGTGATCCCCGCCAGCAGCGCCACCCAGGAGCTGACGTGCAGGTCGAAGGAGCCCAGGCCGAAGTACAGGATGTAGATCTGGAACAGCGACGGGGTATTGCGCGCGATGGATACCCAGGTGTCGGCGAAACCCTTGAGCAGCGGGTTCTTCATCTGCCGCATGACGGTCAACAGTAGCGCGATGAGCACACCGAGGATCATCGACAACGCAGCGGTTTCGAGGGTTACCCAGGCGCCGCCGAGCATGTCCGGCAGGGCCTTGAAGGCGGAGCGCCAGTGGAAGCTGTAGTTGAACATCAGCGCACCCCCTCGCTCAGCCAGCGCGGCACGCCACCGTCACCGCGCCCGCTGCAGGCTGCCTCGACGCACGCGGCGAGGCTGCCGAAATGCACCTGGCGCCCGGCCAGGCCAGGACCGTAGTGGGCGTACTTCGCCGAATTGGTGATCAGCGTGGTGCAGGACGGCGGGATCACCGGCTCGCCGATCATGCACCAGCAGGTGTCGTTGAGCAGTTGCGCGCCGAAGTCTTCCAGCACCTTCACGTCACCGGCGGCGCGGGCCTTTTCCTGCACGGCGCGGCCGAGGGCGACTACCAGCGCGACGCCCGGATGCTTGCGGCGCCCGGCGACCAGCCTGGCCAGCTCGGTACACTCGCTGGCGGAGAAATGCGGGTTGCCCAGGGACACCAGTTGCACGGTGGGTTCTGCCGCGTGGTCCAGCTCGCGCCAGGAGGCGATCAGGTCCGCCGGGGTGACGCGCAGGTGTTGCAGCGGGGCTTTGCCGCCCAGTGCGGTAGCGACGTCCGGCGCTTCCGGGGTGACGCCGACGATGTGGAACATCGGCGCGGCGGAGGTGGTGGCGAAGGCCGCGCCGAAGGCTTTCAGCGCGTCGCTGTCCGGCGCCAGCGGCTGCAGGCCGTCGACCACCGGGATGCGCGTGCCGCACAGCTCGCCGATGTGGTAGCCGAGCAGCGGGAAGATCGATTCGTCGTGGTCGGCCGGCAGCTCGACATCGATCCGCAGCGTCGCCAGCCGGCCTTCGTCGCGGTGGCTGCCGACGTTCGGTGCGCGGCCGGTGAGGGCGATGCAGATATCTAGGTAATCCGGGTATTTCAGGGTGCGCGCGCCGAGCACGCTGTTGGCGTACACCACGGCGTTGGACTCGGCCCAGACCACCTGTTCGCCGAGGCTTGGCTTGCTGTCCAGCAGGTAGGGCGCGCAGGTGTAGCTCATCTGTGCGCCCATCTCCATGTAGGCATCGCCCAGCGCCGCGGCGGGCTCGCCGAAGGCCTTGTCGACGCCCAGCTCGCGCCAGCGGCGATGGTCCACGGAGATAGAATTGAGGGTGGTCGGCACCCGCACCTTGCCGCCCCAGTCCGCCAGCTGGCGGGCGAAGCGCAGGCTGGCGGGGCCGGTATAAATGCAGCCGTCGATGTGCGCCTGAGCAATGTCCAACAGGTCCTTCGCGCCTTGCAGTGCAGCCATGCGCAGGACGATCTGCATGGCGGCCTGGGCGGCCTTGCCGTGCTGGCCGTCGAGCAGTTCATGGTCGCCGGCGCTGAGCGCCAGGCCTTCCGGCAATGGGCCGGCGTCGCTGGCCATCACGCCCTGCCAGCCATCGGCAGGGCGCTCGGCGGTGAGTGTTACCTGTCCGTCTTCGACACGGGCCCAGCCGCCCGTGGACAACTGCTCGAAACCCTCGCGCCCCAGGCACAGCACCGGGATGGAGCGGCCGAACAACGCCTGCGCCACCAGCACGCCGAGGGTGAGGATTTCGTCCGGCTCGGCCAGCAGCAGCGCTGCCGGCGCGTGGCCGTTGAGCAGTATTTCCAGCATCACGCTGCTGCCGGTACAGGAGCCGCGTCCGCTGGGAATCGCCAGCACCCGGCCAGGCAGGAAGCTGCCGGAGAGCGGATGGTGGCGGTCGATGACCTCGCCGCTGAAGGGCTCGACGCCACCCCAGAAGCTCAGCCCGGTGTCGGCATGGAGTAGCGCCCCTTCGGCGCTACCCCCCATCAGGACCCGCCCTGTAAGGCGTGAATCCCGCACCCGTGAAGCCTGCATCGAAGACATGTTGCGCCCGCCGTCAGTAGTACACGTGGGGAACGGTGAGGTCGACCGGGGTGCCGCCGACCCACTTCTCGTACAGCTCGGCGTAACGGCCGGTGCGGACCTGCTGGTTGACGAAGAGGTTGAGGTAGTGGATCAGGCCGTACTCGTTGCGCGCGGCGGCCAGCGATACGTAGTCGATCACGTAGGGCGCGTTGCCGACGACCTTCAGGCCCTTGTACTTGCCGGATTTCAGGGTGGAGGCGGCGACGGTGTTGGTCACCACGGTGGCGTCGATGTGGCCCTGGGCGACGGCGAGGATGGTGTCGTTCTGGCTCTGGTAGGCGCGGAAGGAGCCCTTGCCGCCCCATTTCTTCACGTCCTTCTCCAGCGCGATGGCTTCATAGGTGCCGCTGGTGTTGCCCACCGGGCGGTCCTTGATGTCCTCGTACTTGGTGATGCCGGTGTCCTCGCGGGTCAGCACCACCATCTGGAAGGCGAAGTAGGGGATGGTCATGGCGACCGTCTTGGCGCGCTCCAGGGTGTCGGAAGTGGAAGCGACGATCACGTCGGCGCGGCCGGACACCAGCGCGGGAATACGATCCGGGAAGGGCGTCTCGACCACTTCGGCGGTAACACCCAGCACTTTCGCCAGGTCGTTGCAGTAGTCCACGTCGAAGCCGACCGGGTTGTTCTGCGCATCGCGCGAACCCATCGGCGGGAAGTCCAGGGTCACGGCGCAGCGCAGCTTGCCGGATTCGATGATGTCGTCGAGCTTGTCGGCCTGGGCCTGGCCGGCGAGGAACACAGCGGTGAGGGCTAGAGCAATTCGGGTGAATTTCATGGGGGCCTCTCTGAGTCAGTGTTGTGCAGCGATTTTTGTATTATGGATTTCGTATACGATATTTCTTAGAGCAAGGCATGTGCCAGAAATGACGCCGGCATGACCGATCGGTCGCGAGGCCCGGTATTGGTGGGATCAAGTGTTGGGAGTCTTCCGCCTGGGTTGTAGGAGAGTTCCCGGCGCTGTTACCAAATGAAGCAGGAGCGTGTTCCGCTGCCCCTTATGGGAGCACTCACGGGGCGCACGCTGGTTGGGGCTGAAGAGCGTTCGCGAGCAAGAACTGGGCGTCCCCCTCGCTCCTACAGGCAGGCCAGCGCTTGCTATTCGTAGGAGCGAGCTTGCTCGCGAACCGCCCACGCACAAACTTTCAGGACGTTCAGTCCCGTAGGGCAAATAAAGCGGCACGCTTTATCCGCCGTTTGCGCATTCGTGCCTTGGCTGGCGGCGGACAACGCCGTAGGCGTTATGCGCCCTACGCGGAGGGAAGTGTTCAGTTAGGCGAGGTTTGCGACTCGCGATACTGCGTCGGCGACAGCCCGGTCAGCGCGCGGAACTGCCGGCTGAAAGCGCTGTGGTCGGTGTAGCCGCAGCGCAGGGCGATCTCGGTGATCGGCAGGTCCTCGGCGAGCAGGCGCGTCGCCGCGCCCAGGCGTGCCTTGTGGATCATCTGCCGCGGGGTGAGCTGGAAGATGCGCTTGCAGTGGCGCTCCAGTTGGGCGACGGAAAGCCCGGCCAGCTCGGTCAGCTCGGCGAGATTGATCGGTTTGTCGAAGTGCTCACGGATATAGGCGTCCACTGCCGCCAGGCGCTGGTACGCGGGGTGCGTGGACTGTGCCGCCTGCAGGTCGCTGGAAATCCCCGCCATGCCGATCACCACACCGCCCGCATCGTGCAGTGCCAGCTTGTGGGTCAGGCACCAGCCCGGCAGCCGGCCGGGGTAGAGGTGCAGCTCCAACTGGTCGCTGAGCTGGCCGCCGGTTTCCAGCACGCGGCGATCCTGCTCGGTGTAGATCGGGCCGAAGCGCGACGGGAAGACATCCTCGGCGGTGCGTCCGAGCAGCTCGCGGGCATCCTTCACACCGCAGCGCCGCGCCAGCGTCTGGTTGACCAGCACATAGCGCGCGGCGGTGTCCTTGATGAAGAACACCACGCCGGGCATGGCATCGAGCAGCGGGGAAATCTGCGCAAGGGTCTGCAGCAGGCTGTCCAGGTCGCGAGTGCCCTGGGGAATCAGGTCGTGCATCGGGAGGCGAGTCGGCTGTCGGAACATGGCGGAAGGTACGCTGCAAGGTGGCGAGATGGCGAGGCGCTGTCAACTCGAAGGGCGCGCAATGCCTCTGGCGAATCAATCGGCGGGGCAAAGGCGGCGGATAAAGCGTGCCGCTTTATCCGCCCTGCGGGTGCGATGCGTGAGGCCGACGCAGGGCGGATAACGCCTCAAGCGTTATCCGCCATCTGCGGCCTCAGTCGTCGGCGAGTTGCAGCAAGGTGTCTACCCGCGCCGGACTGAACGGCGGGCGCGGCGCCGGCGGTTGCCAGCCGAACAGTTGCTTGGCTGCTGCGCCGCACACGCGGCCCTGGCAGGCCCCCATGCCGCAGCGGCTGGCGAGCTTGGCGGCGGTCCAGTCCGGCTTGCCGGCCAGAGCCGAATAGGGCACGTCTTCGCAGCGGCAGACGAGCGTGTCCGGCTGGGCGAGCTGGTTGAGACGCGGGTCGAGGGAAAAGTCCTTTTTCAGTGCGTCGGCGAAGCCCTGCCAGCGCTGGCGCTGCGACCAGAGTCCACGGGCACGGTCGTGTTCTCCCACGGCGGCGTGGCCGGCGATGCGGCCTTCCACCAGGGCTTTCTCCGAGCCGCCGAAGCCGGTGCATTCGCCCGCGGCGTAGATTCCGTCGCGGCTGCTTGCCTGCCAGGCGTCGACGCGGATCGCGCCGTCGTCCACCGTGCAACCGAGCGCCTGGCCGAGCTGCACATTGGGGATCAGGCCGAAGCCGCAGGCCAGCCGGTCGCATTCGATTTCCTTCAGCTTGCCACCCTGGCTGACTCGCACGCTTTCCAGGTGATCTGTCCCCAGTGCGGCGACGATATGGCTGTCGGCACGGTAGGCCGGGTCGTACAGGCCGAACGACTGCAGCAGCTTGTTCGGCCAGCGCGGCAGCTTCAGGGCAAAGCTGGCCACGGCTGCCCAGGATGCCTGTTCGGCGATGCGCTGGATCTTCGCTCCGTTGGCGCGGGCGGTCGCGGCGCTGGCGAGCAGCAGCGGGCCGCTGCCGGCGATCACCACGCGCTGGCCATCCACCGATACGCCGCCTTTCACCAGTGCCTGCAGTCCGCCTGCACCGGTGACGCCGGGCAGCGTCCAGCCGGGGAAGGGCAGCAGCAGTTCGCGGGCACCGGTGCAGAGGATCAGCTTGCGGTAATCCAGCCGCCAGCCACGCTCGAAGTCTTCCAGCAGCAGGCCACGTTCGCCGGCCAGGGCCACCACGCGGGTGGCGCTGTGAGTCCTGATGTTGGCGCAGGCGGCGACCTTTTCGCGCAGCTCCAGAGCGGCGCGCGGCAGGTGCGCATTGGGCCCGTCGCGCCAGATCTGCCCGCCGGGCAGCGGGTTGTCGTCGAGGATGACGATGCTGGCGCCGCTGGGCGCGGCGGCGAGGGCAGCGGACATTCCAGCCGGCCCGGCGCCGATGATGACGATATCGGCCGCATCGCTCATGGGCGCGTCTCCACCTGCATGCCCTCGCGGCACAGTGTCTGGCAGGCCAGGCGGCGTTGACCATCGATGGTCACCCGGCACTCCTGGCAGACGCCCATGCCGCACAGCGGCGCGCGGCGTTGGCCGCTGACCGAGGTGCGCGTGCTGCCGTCGCCGCCCTGGGCGAGCGCGGCGGCCACCGTGGTGCCGGCGACGACACGTAGCGGGCGGCCGTCAAGAGTCAGGTCAGGCATGGGCGTTTGCTCCGAGGAAACGGCGCGGGGAATAGGGTTCGGCCGGCAGCGGCAAAGGCTCATTGCACAGCTGCGCAGCGAGTAGGTCGGCGGTGCCCGGCGCGGTGGTTACGCCCAGGCCTTCGTGGCCGACAGCGAGCCACAGGCCGGGGCGCTGCGGATGTTCGCCCACCAGCGGCATGCCGTCCGGGCTGGCGGCGCGGAAGCCGGCCCAGCTGCGGATCACGTTGAGGTTGGCCAGGCCGGGCATGTAGTCCACGGCGCGGCGCAGCATCTTCGCCAGCATCCAGCCTTCCACCTGCGGGTCGGTGGTGCCGAACTGTCGCGAGGCGCCGATGAACAACTGGCCGGTGGGGCGCGGCTGGATGTTGCAGGCCACCGAAGGCCCGCTGGCGTTGTGCGCGCTGGTCACGTAGCCCAGCTCCACCAACGTGCGGCGCACCTTGCCGGGGTAGCGGTCGGTGATCAGCAGATGACCTTTTTTCGGTTCGATGGGCAGGTCGGCGCAGAGCTGCGTGGCCTGGATGCCATTGGCCAGGACGATGGCCTTGGCGCTCAACCACTGGCCGTCGTCCAGGCGCACGCGGGGTTCGTCGATTTCCACCACCTTGGCCTGGCGCTGGCGGATCGGTTTCAGCGCCGACTCCAGCAGCCAGGCGGCGGCGCGCGGGGCGTAGAGAATGCCGTCAGCGGTGATCTCCAGCCCGCCGTGCAGGTCGCTGCGCAGCTCGGGTTCCTCCTGCTGCAGCTCCGCGCTGTTCAGCAGTCTTGCGGCGACGCCGTGCTCGCGCAGCACGGCGAACTTGCGTTCGGCTTCGGCCATCTCTTCGTCATTGGCCGCCAGCCACATAGTGCCGTTGCTGCGGTAGGCGCATTCGGCGGGCATGTCGTGGCCCCACTCGCGCCAGCGTTGCAGCGAGTAGTTGCTCAGCGCGAGTTCGGCAGCATTGTCGTCGAGCACCAGCAGGTGACCCATGCCGACGGCGGTGGCGCCGGGCAGGCGCGCATCCAGCACCAGCACGTCCAGGCCGCGGCGGGCGAGGGCGTGGGCGCAGGCGGCGCCGATTATGCCGGCGCCGATGACAATGATGTCCGCATCGCTCACGAACGGATGCCCCAGGCGAACGGGTCGTCCTCTTCCAGCAGCAGGGTGGCCTCGGCGCTGATGTTGGCGCGACCGCGGATGGTCGGGATGATGCGCCCCTCGGCAGGCTCGCCGACCCACTCGAAGCGGCCTTCGAACTGGCTGCCGATCACGCTGGCCTGGCGCCAGGGCTGGCCGGCCGCGAGCTTGCCGTCAGCGGCCAGGCACGCCAGCTTGGCGCTGGTGCCGGTGCCGCAGGGCGAGCGGTCGTAGGCCTTGCCGGGGCAGAGCACGTAGTTGCGGCTGTCCGCTTCGGGGTCGTCGGCGAACAGCTCGATGTGATCGATCAGGCCGCCGTCTTCGCCGCGGATGCCCTGGTCTTCCAGTGCCTTCTGCACGGCGACGGTGTAGGCGGTCAGCTCGTCCAGGTTGTCGCCGGCCACGCGCAGGCCGTGATCGGCGATCAGGAAGAACCAGTTGCCGCCCCAGGCGATATCGCCGTGTACCAGCCCGTGGCCGGGCACTTGCACCGGCACCTGCTTGCGGTAGCGATAGGAGGGGACGTTGCGCACGCTCACCGAGCGGTCATCGTGCAGGGTTGCTTCGACGGTGCCCACCGGCGTCTCGATCTTGTGCGTGCCGGGGCCGATGCGCCCCAGGTGCGCCAGCGAGACGACCAGGCCGATGGTGCCGTGGCCGCACATGCCCAGGTAACCGGTGTTGTTGAAGAAGATCACCCCGGCGCAGGCGCTCGGGTCCACCGGCTCGCAGAGCAGCGCGCCGACCAGCACATCGCTGCCGCGCGGCTCCAGCACAGTCGCGGCACGCCAGCTGTCGTGCTCCCTGGCCAGCAGCGCGCGGCGCTCGGCCATGCTGCCCTTGCCCAGATCGGGAAAGCCGTCTAGCACCAGGCGCGTGGGTTCGCCGCCGGTGTGGGAATCGAGAACCTGGATGCGTTTCATGCTGCCCCCTGGGGTGTCTTGTTGTAGACCCTAGGGTGGCGCGGGGCGGGAATCGGGGCTTGAGGGTTTTCCGCCGGGCCGATGATGAAATCGGCACAGCGGTGACATTCGCTCAGCTCGGCGTCGGCCGGTTCGGCAGGTGTTCGTAGAGCGTGCGGCAGACGCCGTTGATGTGTTCTTCCAGCAAGCGCGCGGCCAGCTCACCATCGCCGGCGCGGCAGGCGTCGAGGATGTCGTGGTGCTCGTGATCCGCGCGCTCCTTGCCGGAGGACAGGCTCATCTGCATGCGCAGGTAGCGTTCGAGCTTGTCGTGGATCGAGCGGATCAGGCCGACCAGATAGGGGCGCTGCGCCGGTTCATAGAGGCAGGCATGCAGTTCCCAGTTCAGCTCCGCCCAGCGGCCGACATCGTCCTCGCCGACGAACTCGGCACAGATGCGCTCGGCGCGCGCGAACGTCTCGGCGGTCATGTTCGGCACTGCCAGACGGATCGCCTGGGCTTCGAGGACGACGCGCACCTCGAACATCTGCGCCAGTTCCGGTTCGGAAATCTTCGTCACCAGTGCGCCCTTGTTGCGCTGGAATTCCACCAGACCCTCGGCCTCCAGGCGCTTGAGCGCCTCGCGCACGGGGATCTTGCTGACGTTGAAGATCTGCGCGATATCGTCCTGGCGGATCGGTTCGTGCTCTGCCATCTGGCCGGAAATGATCGCCTCGCGCAGGTGCTTGGCGATGGTCTCCGAGGCGGAGGGGACAATACCCAGGTTGGGGGCGTTGCGTAGCGGCACGATGCAGTCCGGTCAGGTGGCTGTTGTCGGATATGGTATACGAAATCCCTGCGATGCAGTGAAGCACCGGCGAGCGGTCATCGCAATGGATGAATCACGGGATTTGCACACGCAATGTGCGTGCCGGGGAATCAGTTGCGGCGTTCGACGATATAGCGGGCGAGGGCGCGCAGCGGTTCGGCGCTATCGCCAAAGCCTTCCAGCGCCGCCAGCGCCTGGTCGCGCAGGGCGAGGGCGTAGGCCTTGGCTTCGTCGAGGCCGAGCAGCGCGGGGTAGGTCGGCTTGTCGTGGGCCTGGTCCTTGCCCTGGGTCTTGCCGAGGGTGGCGGTGTCGCTTTCCACGTCGAGGATGTCGTCCTGCACCTGGAACGCCAGGCCCACGGCCTCGGCGTAGCGGCGCAGGGCTTCCAGTGCCGCGGCATTGGCGCGACCGCTGGCCAGGGCGCCGAGCTGCACGCTGGCTTCGATCAGCGCGCCGGTCTTGTGCCGGTGCATGGTTTCCAGCGCCGCCTGGTCGATCTTGCGGCCCACGGACTCCAGGTCGATCGCCTGCCCGCCGACCATCCCGGCAGAACCGGCGGCGCGGGCGAGGATCATCAGCATGTCCAGACGAGTCTGCGCATCCTGCGGATTGAGCTGAGCGTTACCGATCACCTCGAATGCCAGTGCCTGTAGACCGTCGCCGGCGAGAATCGCGCAGGCCTCGTCATAGGCAATGTGGGTGGTCGGCTGGCCGCGACGCAGGTCGTCGTCGTCCATCGCCGGCAGATCGTCGTGCACCAGGGAATAGGCGTGGATCAGCTCCACCGCGCAGGCAGCGCCGTCCGCGCGCTCGGCTTCGCCGCCCAGTGCTTCGCAGGCCGCGTAGGCCAGCAGCGGGCGCACGCGCTTGCCACCGTTGACCACGCTGTAGCGCATGGCGGCGTAGATGCGGGTGAGTTCTTCACGGGGTGCGACGAAGAGTTTTTCCAGCGCAGCATCGACACGCGCCGTACAGCGCGCCTGGTACCCGGCGATCATGCGTCTTCGCCTTCCGGATCGAAGGGCGCTTCGCTCAGTTCGCCATCGCGTTCCAGCAGAATCTGTACCTTCTGCTCCGCCTGGGTCAGCGCCGCCTGGCAATCGCGGGTCAGGCGGATGCCCTGCTCGAAGGCGCCCAGCGAGTCCTCCAGCGACAACTCGCCGCTTTCCAGGCGCTCCACCAGCGTTTGCAGCTCGGCGAGGGACTGTTCGAAGTCGAGGGAAGCTTTCTTGCGGGCCATGCGGACATCTCGGCGGGGGTATTCGGAAACCTCGCGACACTAGCAGAGACGGGCTTTGCGGGCAAATCTTCGGTCAGGCCGCCGGCGGCTGCACAAGCGTTGCCGGCGGCGCTTTCGGACCGGTTTCTAGTAGCCGCCGTCGCGGACGCCCTGGTGCTCCGCCACCACCTTGAGCATGCGCAGCGACTCGAAAGGAGCATCGACCACGAACTGGTTCGCCAGCCAGGACGGCACGCTGCCGCCGGGTTCGCCGCGCATTTCGTAGGTGACTTCGGTGAGCTTCGGGCCTTTGGGGACCATCTGCCAGGTGCCGGAGACATTGGGTACGCGAATGCGGTCCTTCACCGGTGGGAGATAGTCCGGCGCGGCCTGCAGGTGGCGGATCATGCCGCCGTCCGGGGTTTCCTCGGTGCTCACCTTCAGCACCAGGTCACGTGGGGCGGCGGGCCACGGGAGCTTGGTGTCGAGGTAGACCCAGATCGCCTCGTCGCTGTACTTGAGCAGGCGCATCTGCGCGCAGGCGTAGAGCCAGGCGCAGGAGACGCGCAGGTTCTCCTGCAGGTGGCCGAGGGTGGCGACGTCGGACTTCACCAGGGTTACGCCGCGGAAGCTCTTGTAGCGTGAGCCGGGCACGTCGCGAAGGTAAACCTGCACGCCGTCTTCGTTCTTCGCCAGTTGCCAGTCTTGCGCCTGCGCCCATGCCGGGTTGCACGTCAGCAGCGGCGTTGCCATGAGCAGGGCAACGTGAAGTGGTGAGAGGCGTTTCATGGCGGTGCGACCGGCGAGGGAATAGCTCGATCTTATGCCTGCCCCGTGACAGCGGCGCATTGGCCGGCGAGCGGTCTGGCATGCCGGGAGGCTTTTTCTCAGGCATTAAAAAAGCCGGCTTGTGGCCGGCTTTCAGGGGGTGGTCCAACCTTACTTCTGGTAGGGCGGGCCGCCTTGATTCTGTGGCAACGCAGGGGGCTGCGTGCGGGGCGCGCATGGTAGCAAAGTCGGGACGAAAAGCCTAATCCCGGTCACAAAAAAGCCCCGCAGAGGCGGGGCTTCTTCGCGGCGGGGGCTACCCCGCGACCATCACTTGGCCTGGAAGGCGGCGACGGCCTTGGTGATGTAGTCGTGAGCCTGGGCGGCGTCGCCCCAGCCTTCGACCTTCACCCACTTGCCCTTCTCGAGATCTTTGTAGTTCTCGAAGAAGTGCTTGATCTGCTCCAGCAGCAGGGCCGGCAGGTCGGTGTATTCCTTCACGTCCTTGTACAGGACGGTCAGCTTGTCGTGCGGCACGGCGATCAGCTTGGCGTCGCCGCCGGCCTCGTCGCTCATGTTCAGCACGCCAACCGGACGGGCGCGGATCACGGAGCCCGGAGCGACCGGATACGGGGTCACGACCAGCACGTCCAGGGGGTCACCGTCGTCGGCCAGGGTGTTCGGGATGAAGCCGTAGTTGGCCGGGTAGAACATCGGGGTGGCCATGAAACGGTCGACGAACAGGCAGTCGGTGTCCTTGTCGATTTCGTACTTGATCGGCGCGTGGTTGGCCGGGATCTCGATGGCGACGTAAATGTCGTTCGGCAGGTCTTTGCCAGCCGGGATGCTGCTGTAGCTCATGGACGACTCCAGATAGTGGTCGGGCCGAAAAAGTGCGGCGGATTATAGGCAGATTGCCGTGTCCAAGCCACAGACATCGCCTAGTGCGCCCGAGTTTCCTGATATTCGGGGTGCTCGGCTTGCAGCCGGTGCAGGCGCGAGAGCGGATCTTGCCGGTAGAACAGCGAAAGCTGTTCATAGACTTTGGGATAGGCCGCCTGAAGGAGGTCCGGAGCGGTAAAGAAGTACTCGCTGGTGACGGCGAAGAACTCGGCAGGATTCTCGGCCGCGTACGGGTCGATGGCGGTGTGCGCCTGCGGATCGCGGTCGAGCTGGCGGTTCATGTCGTCGTAGGCGGCCTGCATGGCGGCGGCCCAGTCGGTGACGCGCATGTCGCGGTGCAGTGGCGGCAGGCCGTTGGCGTCGCCGTTGAGCATATCGAGCTTGTGCGCCAGTTCGTGGATCACCAGGTTGTAGGCGTCCCAGCCCCCGCCGCTCTCCACGCCGGGCCAGGCGAGGATCACCGGGCCCTGCAGAGAGGTTTCGCCGGCGCGCTCGTCGTCGAACTCGTGCATGACGCCAGCGGGGTCGCGGTGCTTCTGCGGGCTGACGAAGTCGTCGGGGTAGAGCACCAGCTCATGGAAGCCGCTGTACCAGTTCAGGTCCGGCAGGTGCAGCAGCGGCAGCTCGGCCTGGGCGGCCAGCAGCAGGCGGCGGTAGTCGTCCAGTTCGATGCCGGGCAGCGGCGAGAGGCGCTTGTCGCGCAGGAACAGCAGCGCCCGCTCACCGAGCCGGCGCAGTTCGTCTTCGCTCAGGCCGTCGAGAATCGGCAGATGCCGACGCACCTGCTCCCAGAGCTGGGCGTCGAGCGGATAGCGGGCGAGGAAGCGCCGGCGGCGCCAGGCGCTGAACGACCACATGGGCGGATCAGTGCTCGCCTGGCTGGGCCTTGGCCGATGGGCGCATCTTGTGGCGGATGAAGCCGATCAGCATGGGTACCAGGGAGAAGGCGATGATGGCGATGATCATCACCGAGAGGTTCTGCTTGATGAAGGGCACGTTGCCGAAGAAGTAGCCCAGGGTCACCAGGCCGCCGACCCAGGCGATGCTGCCGGCCACGCTGAAGAACAGGAAGCGCGCGTAGGGCATGTAGGCCATGCCGGCGACGAAGGGCGCGAAGGTACGCACGATGGGCAGGAAGCGCGCCAGGGTCACGGTCTTGCCGCCGTGGCGCTCGTAGAAGGCGTGTGTCTGGTCCAGGTAGTCGCGGCGGAAGACCTTCGAGTTCGGGTTGCTGAACAGGCGCTTGCCCAGGGTTCGGCCGATCACGTAGTTGGTGCTGTCGCCGCTGATCGCCGCGAGCAGCAGCAGGCCGCCGAGCAGCCAGGGGTCCATGCCGCCGGCGGCGCAGATGGCACCGGCGATGAAGAGCAGCGAGTCGCCTGGCAGGAAGGGCGTCACCACCAGGCCGGTCTCGCAGAAGATCACCAGGAAGAGGATGGCGTAGATCCAGGTGCCATAGTTGGCTACCGCCAGCGACAGGTAGCTGTCGAGGTGGAGAATCAGGTCGATCGGGTTGAATTCCATGAGAAGCCTGTTTGACAACGAGGTGAACGGCCGGGCCGACCATTATAAGGCGCGACCAGACTGCCGGGGGCGCTCTCCGTCGAATCCTGCGACGGAGACCCGCGGGAGGATATTACAGCTTCTGCGTGAAAATCCTGTCGCTGCAAGCGCGGCAACGCCTTGTGACAAATACCGCGGGAGCGCTGGACGCTGCGTCAGAGCAGGCTCGCCTGCCAGCTCAACAGGGCGGGCGCCGCCCTGGGTGCCAATGCCGCTCCGTGCTGCTCGCCGGCGGCTGGCAATTGTTCGGCCAGCGGGTGTGCGGCGACCTCACGGGTGTTCATCGCGGTTTCCAGGCGTGCCTCGGCGATCAGCTGCTGCAGGCGCCCGCTGCGGCGCAGGGTGCGCAGGCCGCGGTCGAGGCTGGCGGCCAGGGCTTCGCCTTCAGCGCGCTTCTTCGGCACCAGCACGTAGAGCGGCTTGACCTCCAGCGGCGGGTCGACGAACTCCAGCTGCTCGCGCAGCGCCGGGGCGTTCTGGCTGAGCAACTGGTAGCCGGTGTAGCGGTCCACCACGGCCAGGTCGATGCGCCCGCGCAGGAGTTTTTCCAGGTTCTGCCAGTCGCTGCTGACCACGTCCTTGTTGAGGAAGTCGGCGCTGTCGAAGCTCTCCTGGTTGACGTAGCCGCGCACCACGCCGATGCGGTAGGGGCGCAGGGTGTCGAGGTCGCGGGGGTTGATCGGCAGGGCGCGGTCGCGACGGCGGAAGAAGCCGAGCTGGGAGTCCAGCAACGGCATCGAGGTGTAGAAATCCTGGCTGCGGTCGGGCGACAGGTACGCCGGCATCAGCGCGTCGAAGCGGCCCTCGCGGGTTTCGTTGAGCGCCCGCTGCCAGGGCAGGAATACCAGTTCGGCCTTGTCGCCGTTGAGCGCCAGGGCTTCGTTGAGGATGCGGCTGGCCAGCCCGTTGCCCGGCAGGTCGCTACCGACGTAGGGCGCCCATTCCAGGGTGGCGACACGCAACGTCTGGGCCTGGGCGATGGCGCCCGAAAGGCCCAGGCAGAGGCAGGCGGTACGCAGAACGAGCAGGGAAATACGCATGGGATCCCTTCATGCGGAGGCCGCGGCAATTCCGATGATGGCACTTTAGTGTGCCGGGCCCGCCGCCGCCAGCGGGCCGCTGCGGGCCTCAGTTGAGGTCGTCGCTGATCGGCAGGATGTAGTTCTTGAACTCGCTGTCCTCGCGGAAACCGATGGACTCGTAGACCTTCTGCGCCACTTCGTTGTTGACGCTGGTGGATACGCGCATGCGCACGGCCTGGGTGTCGCGGGCCATCTGCCGGGCGGTCTGCAGCAGGTGGTCGGCCACCAACTGGCGGCGTGCCTCTTCGGCGACGTAGATGTCGTTGAGGATCCACACGCGCTTGAGCGAGAGCGAGGAGTAGCTCGGGTAGAGCTGGCAGAAGCCCAGCAGCTTGTTGTCGTCGTCGTCCGGCAGGGCCAGGTAGATCACCGATTCCTTGCGGCGCAGGCGCTTCTCGAGGAATTTCCGCGAGGACTCGGGGTAGGGGAGCATGCCGTAGAACTCGCGGTATTTGACGAACAACGGAGCGAGCAGATCGAGGTGGTCGAGCGTGGCTTGCACGATGCGCATAAGCGGGCCTCGGCGGGAGGTGGATGGGCTGGTATGGCAATGCAGGGGCTATGCCAGCGAATAGCCATTGGTCCGATGCTGCACCAGAATTTGTGGAAAGCGCAATCCAAGCGAGCGTTTGATCAGCGCCAGCAGCTATCCACGCTGCCGGCGCTGGTGCCGCGCTGGCCCTGGTGGTCGAGGGTGAAGTCGCCGCATTCGCTGTCGCCGGCCTGGGCGCCCCGGCGCAGGGCGGTCAGGCGGTAGCTGCGGGTGTTGCCGCCGATGAACTCGGCCTGCAGTTCATAAAGCTGGTGCGGCGACAGGCGTTTGCCATCGACCAGCGGGTAACCGAAGGCCAGGCGGGTCGCGGCATCGGTGTACTTGCTGTATTGCGCCAGGTAGCGCTCCTGCTGCGCGGCGGCGTCGCGCAGCAGTGTCTGGGCCTCGCTGCGATTGGCGCGCAGCACGTACTGGCGATAGCTGGGGATGGCGATGCCGGCCAGCAGCGCGAGGATGCAGACCACCACCATCAGCTCGATCAGCGTGAAGCCTCGCGCGCGGCTTGCGAGCATGCGTGCGGACATCAGGGATACCCCGTGGGCAGGTTGAAATTCAGGATCTGCCAGTTGAAGCGGCCCTGGTTGACCGGGTCGAAGAGCTGCACGGGCAGACGGCTGCCGTCGGGGGTGTAGAGGTTGCCGCCGACGCGCGTCACCGGGCCGTCGATCCGGATGCCGCTGGCACGCTCGCTGAAGGAGCCGTCGCCGGCCAGGTCGAAGACATTGAAGTCCAGCGCGCCGCCGGTCTTCGGGTCGACTGCCAGCAACCAGTAGGTGATCCCGGCGCTGCAGGGGTCGGCATTGGGCTTGCTGACGGTGACGAAGAGTACGTCGCCGAGCATGAAGGGCTGGTCGAGGATCATCTCGCTGTCGGCCAGATCGAAGTACCAGCCACGGATGCCGACGCCACGTTTACCGCTGCTGTCCCAGCTCACGCTGGCGCTGCTCAGTTGCCGGACCAGGGTGCTGCCGCCGCTGTGGCTGACGGTTTCCTCGGTGAGCGTCTGCTTCTGCAGGTCGCCCAGTCGGGTCAGGGTGGCGGGATCGCCAGCGCCGTCGACGTGGGCGAGGTAGTCGGTCTGGTCCCAGAACCCATAGAGCGATTGCGCGGTGGCCGGGCCTTCCTTGTCGCTGCCTTCGAAATACTTGCCCGTGCCGGCCAGGACCAACTGCCCGCCGCGCGGATGCTGGGTGACTTCCGGTGCCGCGCTCACAGCCTGGCCCCGTGCGCTGACGAGGCTGGCCAGCAGGCTTGCCTTGGTGTCGATGCCGCCTTGGCGATACAGGTTGCCCTGAAGGCTGCCGTAATAGCGCTGGGCGAGTTCCCCGGGGCTGGCGGCCTGGGTCCAGGCGACCGTGCTGGCGACTTCACCGTCGCCGCCGGTGGCGTGGCTGGCGGCATCGATCCGGCCGTCGGCCAGGCGGATCGACAGCGAATAGCCCTTGCCCGCGTCGTAGCCATTGCCGGTGAGCACGTAGGGCTCGCCGCCGGAGTGGGTGATGACCGGGCGCTCCAGCAGGTAGCCGAAGTCGATGGTCTTGCCGTCGCGGCTGGCGGCGCTGGCGCTGTGTTCCCAGAGCAGCCTGGGAGTGTCCGGATCGGTGATGTCCAGTGCGAACAGGCCGCGCCCGCCCCGTCCGGGGGCCATGACCAGCACGCTGTGCCAGGCACCGTCGAAGTAGGCGTCCTGGGTGACGGCACTGCCGTCGACGAAGAAGCGATGCAGGTTGTTGGTGTTTTCCTCTTCCGAGCGTCCTGCGTAGTTCTTCGCCGGCAGGTAGTTGAGCTTGTCGACCACTGCCGCGGGGATGAACGCCCAGCGCTCCCGGCCGGTCTCGTCGAAGGCGTGCAGCATGCCGTCGTTGGCGCCGACGTAGATGCGCCGTTCGCGGTCGGCGTGGTCCTGGCGGAAGGCGTCGTAGCCGCTGGCACCGGCGGCCTTCTCCAGGTAGTAGGTGACACTGGCGGGCGCACCGACGACCACCGGCGAGGAATAGATGATGTCGCCGAGCAGGTGGTTGCGTGCACGGAAGGTGGCGTCTTCGTCGCTGCGCTCGCCGCTCAGCCAGGCAACGCGGCGTGCGCCGAGGTTGTCGCGGGTCTGGGTGCCGGGCGCCCTGTCCAGCAAGTCCTGCTGGGAGGTGGCGAGGTTGCCCCAGGCAAAGGCCTGGAGGTTTCCACTCGGGCGATCAGGGCGCGTGTTGATGTAGAGGCTGCGGCTGGCGGGGGAGCGCTGGTCGAGCTGGTTGCGGAAGGACAGCGCGGTGTTGGCCTGGGCGTTGCCGTCGGCGTCGAGACGGTATTGCAGGATGTCGCCGCTCCAGTCGGTGGGCTGGTAGCTGGCACGGTACAGGTAGGTGTCGGTGCTCAGCGAGGTCGAGCTGGCCCCTGCCGCGGCGACCGCCAACTGGTTGGTGGAGATGCTGCTGACGATGGCCTGGAAGGCCTGCACCAGTTCGCTGGTGGAGTCGGCGCTGAAGAATTCGCCGCGGGAGTTCAGCGCGCCGTGCCACAGCGCCGCCACCTTGCCTTCGTTGGCGGTCACTGTCATGCCGTCGATGCTGGTGCTGCCGCTTGGGTTCGGCCAGCTCTTGCTGCCGGCGAGCAACTGCGGGTAGGAGCCCGAGTAGGTATCGCCGCCCCATTGCAGGTACTTCAGCGACGGGCCGAGCCCCAGGCCGACGGTATAGGTGGTGACGTGCTGCCAGGTGGCCGGATCGTTCTTCGGGTTCCAGTAATCGTTGCCGTCGCGAAAGCGCGGCGGGACCTTGTTGTCCAGGTCGGTGCGCGCATCGGTTGCCCAGCCGAGGAAAATGTTGTCGGCGAGGGTGTTGGACCACTTGTCGTAATAAGGCGCGGTGCCGGCGAAGGCCTTGCCGTCGGGCAGGGTGCGCGCGGTACCGTCGGCATTGCTGCCGCCGGAGCCGTCGCCGAAGCCATCGGTCATCAGCAGGTGGTAGGTGGGGCGACAGGCGTACTCGGTCTTCACGTCGCGCGTGGCGCCCGGCACGCGGGCATAGGGGTTGTACGCCGTCGTGCTGGAGAGGTAGCTGTTGACCCGGTTCTGCGCCGTGCCCAGCGGCGTGCCGCCACTGGCTGCCAGGCGCGCGGAGAAGTTGAAGAAGTCGGCCTTGTGCTGGCCGGTGAAGCTCGCGAGTGTCTGGTTGCCGCAGGCGCTGGAATTCAGGTTGAAGCTGGCGCTGTAGCAGTTGTTCAGGCCCTGCCAGGTGGCCCGGATATGCTCGGGCAGATCGAACAGGGCGAGGTTCGCCGCGGTGCGCGTGGCGAGCTGGCGGGTACGGTAGAAGGAAAACCAGTTGGCGTAATTCTGCTGCTCGGCGGTGCTGGTCACCCATTTGGGGGTGAAGCAGGTCCGCGTGCAGGCGTTGGCGCTGGTGTAGGAGGAGTCGGCCGCACAGTTCTGCACCGCACTCAGGGTGCTGGTCGCCACGTTGCGCGCGTGCGGGCAGGCGGTGTCGAACTGGTAGTAGTGGGCGTAGCGCTGGTAGGCATCGGTGCTGTTGACCGCCTGGGTGGCGTTCTGGCTGTAGCCGTTGCCGGTGTTCCTGTTCAGGTCCAGCGTGTTGGTCTGGATGGTGAGGAAACCGTCGTAGAAGGCCTTGTCGAAACTGGTGGTGTAGCGCTCGCTGGTGAGGCGCCCACCGCTGAAGGTGACTTTCCAGGGCGCGTCGTAGGTGATCGCCGGGTTGTAGTACATCGGGTTGTACGACGAGGAGCGGTTGGCGATGGTGTAGGAGCTCATGCCGTCGGGCGTGTAGGCGCTGGTCATGCTGCCGGAGTCGTCGAGAGTGACGATCAGGTTGGGCGAGACGCCCTCGACCAGGAACAGCGGCGCCTGGCTCGGGGTGGCCGCCAGCGCGTTGGCGGCGACGAACAGGGCAGCACCCAGCAGTGCGCCGCGCAGGAGGGCTTCAGCGCTGCACACGGGCGTACTCCTGCAGGCGTACCTGGGCCTGGTCGGTGATGCCGGTGGCGAGGGCGTTCACCTGCAGCAGCAAGGTGCCGCTGCCGGCCAGGCAGTCGGCCATGGCGCTGGAGGAGCGGCTTTCGCACTGGGCGGCCACGTACCAGCGTGGCGCGCGGCTGAGCTCGTCCAGCTCGTCCGGGCTGGCGAGGTCGTTGCCGCGGTAGGTGCGGGCTTTTGTGATGAGGGCGCTGCTGGCCGAGTCGGAAGGGTTCAGCCAGAGACGGTCGCAGAGCAGCACCTGCTGCTGGTCCTGCGCGGTATCGATGCAGTCGTCGAGCGTGCCCACCGCCATGCTCGGGCTGTGGCGGCTACGGTACAGCGCCTCGTTGACGGCCGAGGTGGCGCCGCCCAGCGCCGCCTGGTAGTCGCGGGCGTCGGCGAGGCTGTTGTCCAGCAGCAGGCCGCTGCGCAGGTTGCCCAGGGTCAGGATGCTCAGGCCGAGCAGCAGGATCAGGGCGATCAGCAGGGTCTGGCCGCGTTGCCGGTTCATGGCTGGTTCCTCAGGTAGAGCGTCTGCGCGAAGGCACTGCACAGCCCGCGCGTGCCGGTGTCTTTCTGCTGGTCGCCGAGCGGGTCGGGATAGGTGCAGTTCTCCGGCAGCAGCGGGCGGGTCGAGGTCAGGACCAGGCCGACACGGACCTGGTTGACCGAGGCGGCGACGAAACGCAGGTCGTGGATGCCCGTGGCGAGCACCACCTCGCCGGCCGAAGCGCTGTTGTTGGTCTTGCAGCGCAGTTCGCCGGCTGAGAAGTGCAGGTGACTCACCAGTACCTGCGGTGTGCCGCTGTCGGCATCGCTGTATAGCGCGCCACCGCTGCAATCCTGCAGGAACTGCGCATCGGCGCGCTGCGAGCGCTGGTAGCGCAGGCACAGGCCCTTGCCGTCGGCGTCGACACTGCTGGCCTTGCCAGCGCCAAAGCTGCAGCCGGTGCGGCTGTCGGTCAGCGAAGGGAAGGGGCCGTCGCGATCGAGGATGAAGTCGAACTGCGTGGCGTCCTGCGCCACGGCCTGGCGTTGCCAGGCGACGTAGCCGGCATGTCCGGCCTGGTTCTGCAGCAGGTCGAGGATGAAGCGCGCGCGGCTCTGGTTCTGTTGCTGAGCGTTGTTGAAGGCGGCGTGGTCGCTGCCTGACAGGTAGATCTGCAGCACGGTGAACAGCACCAGGGTGCCGAGTGTCAGCGCCACCATGAGCTCGATCAGTGACAGGCCTTTCTGTGTGCTGGCGTTCATGGCTGGAAACTCAGTCGATAGCGCTCGACGCCACCGTCAGCGTCCGCGCTCAGGCAGGCAGAGTCGGCGTCCTCGGCAGTGGTCGGGCTGCCGCTGCGGCAGTTGCGGCTGTGCCAGGCGAGCTGGATCAGCAGCAGCGGTTGTTCGGAGCCGCTGGCGCAGGATTTGCCGTCGCGGGTGGCGCAGATGAAGGTCGAATCCTTGAGCAGTTCGTCGTCGGTGACGAGCCTGCGTTGTACCTGAGCCGTCCAGCAGGCCAGCTCGCGACCGATCCTGTCGCTCGCGCCGAGCCCGCTGGTGACGCAGGATTCGCCGCTGCCCAGGCTGGGGAAGGCGCTGCCCTTGGCCACCAGGAATGCCGCATCGCCCCTGAGCTTGCCGTTGCGGACCAGCCCGTCGCGATTGGCCTGCATGCTGCGGGCGAGATCGGCAGCGAGGAGGATCGCGTTCTGCCGCTGCTGGCTGTCGTGGGCATAGCTGATGCTGCGCGCCTGCAGGGCCAGCATGCCCAGCAGCGCCACGCTGGTAAGCATCACCGCGACCATGACCTCGATCAGGTAGAAGCCCCGTTCGCCGCGCACCGGCCTCATTCGCATACCCATACCGCCCCGCTGCGTTGCAGGCAGACCTTGCTGCTGTAGCTGCCGGAAACGAGGGTGAAGACCAGCGGGTAATCGAGGCCGGATTCGGCGATGCCGTTGCCGTCGAAGACCACTCGCGCGGCGCTGGTGCTGGTCTGGACCTGCACCTTGGCCGAGTCGTCCAGCTGGGCGCGCCGCAGTTCGATGGCCTGGCTGCCAGCCAGGTCGCCGCCACGCCGCAGGGACACCACCAGCATCGAAGTCCAGTCGCCACTCGCTTGCGGTGTAACGCTGATTTCCTGGTGGCTGATCTGCGCCTGCGCGCGGGCATATTGCAGCAGGGCGATCAGTTGCTTGCCGCCGCTCTGAGCGCGGTTGCGGTTGATCAGCAGGTCGAAGGAGGGCACTGCGATACCCAGCAGGATCGCCAGGATCGCGATGGTGACCATGGTCTCGATCAGGGTGACTCCGTGCTGGGAGCGCCTGACGGTGGCCGGAATGATGAGCCGGTGAGTGTTCGCTGAATCCATCTGTTCGCCATCGATATGAAGCGCGGCGGGTCGGCGCTTCCCTGCGTGCCCGAGGCACGGTGTGTGATGGCTTGGTTTTTATCGCGACGAACGGGAGGGGCGATTTAAGACAAATCTTAAAGACGTCGCCCGAGTGCGCGGCATGTGGTCGCGCGTCTCAGAGCGTACCAGCGTACTCAGCCGCTGATGAGGAAGTTGCCGCGTGACGGCGTCTCTTCGCCTTCCAGAACCGGAACTTCCGCTTCGTCCTTCAGGTTTACCCCCGAGAGCCGGCGTCGGCACGCCTCGCGCATCAGGTAGAGCAGGCGGTGTGTGGCCAGACCGTAGCTCAAACCCTCCAGGCGGACGTTGGAGATGCAGTTGCGGTAGGCGTCGTTCAGGCCGACCTTCGGCGCCCAGGTGAAGTACAGGCCGAGGCTGTCCGGTGATGACAGGCCGGGGCGCTCGCCGATCAGGATCACCACCATCTTCGCCCGCAGCAACTCGGCCACTTCATCGGCGACGGCGACGCGGCCCTGTTGCACCAGTGCGATCGGCGACAGGCTCCAGCCTTCGTTGCGCGCCTGTTCTTCCATGCGTTCGAGGAAGGGCAGGCTGTGGCGCTGCACGGCCAGCGAGGAGAGCCCGTCGGCGATCACCACAGCGAGGTCGTAGCCTTGCGGATGGCGGTCGGCATGGCGGCGCAGGATATCTACCGAATCTTCGTTCAGCCGGCGGCCGAGGTCGGGGCGTTGCAGATAGGTGTCGCGGTCGGCGGCGGCGCTGTGCAGCAGCAACGTCTCGCGGCCGCGTTCTGCCAGTTGCGCGGCGAGGCCATCGCGGTCGAAGGGCAGGTGCACGGCGTCGCGCGCCTGGGCGTGGGCGAACTGGAAGTCCAGCTGCGCGCCGGTCGGCAGGCTGGTGCCGGCACGGCCCAGGGCGATGCGCGCGGAGGTCAGCCGGCGCAGCTCCTGCCAGGGGTTGGGGGTGAAGCTGTCGCTCATCGAAAACTCCTCAGGCGAGCGGCCCTCAGGACAGTTGCGCAAGCGCGTGGCGGAAGGCGCCGGGAAGCTGGTTGGCCATGTGTACGCGGCCGTCCTGCTGGCGGAGGATTTCCATGCGCGCAAGCCACGCCTCGAACTCCGGCGCCGGCCTCAGACCCAGCGTCTGGCGCGCGTAGAGCGCGTCGTGGAAGGAGGTGGTCTGGTAGTTGAGCATCACGTCGTCGGAGCCGGGGATGCCCATGATGAAGTTGATGCCGGCCACGCCCAGCAGGGTCAGGAGCATGTCCATGTCGTCCTGGTCGGCCTCGGCGTGGTTGGTGTAGCAGATGTCGCAGCCCATGGGCACGCCGAGCAGCTTGGCGCAGAAATGATCCTCTAGCCCGGCGCGGATGATCTGCTTGCCGTTGTACAGGTACTCCGGGCCGATGAAGCCGACCACGGTGTTCACCAGGAACGGCTTGAAGTGCCGTGCCACCGCGTAGGCGCGGGTTTCGCAGGTCTGCTGGTCGACGCCGTGGTGGGCGTTGGCGGACAGCGCGCTGCCCTGGCCGGTCTCGAAGTACATGAGGTTGTCGCCCAGGGTGCCGCGCTTCTGCGACAGCCCGGCCTCGTAGCCTTCCTTCAGGATCGACAGGCTGACGCCGAAGCTGGCGTTGGCCGCTTCGGTGCCGGCGATGGACTGGAACACCAGGTCCAGCGGCGCGCCACGGTCGATCGCCTCGATCGAACTGGTGACGTGGGTGAGCACGCAGGACTGGGTGGGAATCTCGTAGCGCCGGATGATCGCGTCGAGCATCTCCAGCAGCGTGCAGATCGATTGCAGGCTGTCGGTGGCCGGGTTGATGCCGAGCATGGCGTCGCCGTTGCCGTAGAGCAGGCCGTCGAGCACGCTGGCGGCGATGCCGGCCGGGTCGTCCGTGGGGTGGTTGGGTTGCAGCCGCGTGGACATGCGCCCGCGCAGGCCCATGGTGTTGCGGAAGCGGGTGACCACACGGATCTTCTGCGCGACCAGCACCAGGTCCTGCACGCGCATGACCTTCGACACCGCCGCCGCCATCTCCGGCGTCAGCCCCGGCGCCAGGGCACGCAGGCTGGCTTCGTCGGCGGCATCGCCGAGCAGCCAGTCGCGCAGGCCACCCACCGTGAGGTGGCTGACCGGGGCGAAGGCTTCACGATCATGAGTATCGATGATCAGCCGGGTGACCTCGTCGCTCTCGTAGGGGATCAGCGCTTCGTCGAGGAAGTGCTTGAGCGGGATGTCGGCCAGCGCCATCTGCGCAGCGACGCGCTCGGCATCGCTGCCGGCGGCGACCCCGGCGAGGCGGTCGCCGGAGCGCGCCGGGCTGGCCTTGGCCATCACCTCGCGCAGGCTGTCGAAGCGCCAGGTCTGGCCACCGATACTGTGGGCGAATCCGGACATGCCGACCTCTCTCAACCCTGGCTGGCGAACGACGCGTCGGTGCCGCGATTCAGGCTGATGACGATGCTGCAGATGGAGCAGCCACCGATCATCAGCACCAGGAACACCGAGGCGATGACGCTGTTGAACCAGAGCATCGCGGCCAGGCAGACCAGCGCCAGCACCAGCGCGATGGCCGGCACCACCGGGTAGCCCGGTGCGCGGAAGCTGCGCTCCAGGTCCGGTTCGCTGCGGCGCAGTTTGAACAGGCTGAACATGCTCATGATGTACATGACGATGGCGCCGAACACGCTCATGGTGATCATCGCCGCGGTCAGGGTCATGCCCTGCAGGCTGATCAGGCTGTCGCTGAAGATCGCCGCGATACCCACCGCGCCGCCGGCAAGAATCGCTCGGTGCGGAGTCTGGAAGCGCGACAGCTTGGCCAGGCCGCGGGGCAGGAAGCCGGCACGGGCAAGGGCGAAGAACTGCCGCGAGTAACCGAGGATGATGCCGTGGAAGCTCGCCACCAGGCCGAACAGGCCGATCCACACCAGCATGTGCATCCAGGTGGAGTTGTTGCCCACCACGGCCTTCATCGCCTGCGGCAGCGGGTCGTTGATGTTCGACAGGGCGCGCCAGTCGCCCACGCCGCCGGCGAAGATCATCACGCCGATGGCCAGTGTCACCAGGGTCAGGATGCCGGCGATGTAGGCGCGCGGGATGGTGCGTTTCGGGTCCTTCGCCTCCTCGGCGGCCATGGCCGCGCCCTCGATGGCGAGGAAGAACCAGATGGCGAACGGAATGGCGGCGAAGATGCCGGCCATGGCGGTGGAGTCGAACACGTCCGAGCCGGCCCAGCCATTGAGCACGAAGTTGCTGAAGCTGAAGCCCGGCGCGACCACGCCCATGAACACCAGCAGCTCGGCTACCGCCAGCACCGTCACCACCAGCTCGAAGGTGGCGGCGATGCTGACACCGAGGATGTTCAGGGTCATGAAGATCACGTAGGCGCCGGTGGCCGCCCACTTCGGATCGAGACCGGGGAACTGCACGTTGAGGTACGCGCCGATGGCCATGGCGATGGCCGGCGGGGCAAAGACGAACTCGATCAGCGTGGCGATGCCGGCGACCATCCCGCCGGTCTTGCCGAAGGCGCGCAGGCTGTAGGCGAAGGGGCCGCCGGCATGGGGAATGGCGGTGGTCAGCTCGGTGTAACTGAAGATGAAACAGGTGTACATCACCGCGACGATCAGCGTGGTGACGAGGAAGCCCAGGGTGCCGGCGGCGGCCCAGCCGTAGCTCCAGCCAAAGTACTCGCCGGAGATCACCAGGCCCACGGCGAGCCCCCAGAGGTGCAGTGTGCCCAGCGTTGGTTTGAGTTGTGATGCGCTCATTGTTGTTATTCCTCTCTCCGCAAGGGGTAGGCCGCAGATGGCGGGCCGCAGGGGCGTGGACGGATACCTGAGCCTCGATGGTAGTGGCGCACCGCCGCGCAAGACTTGACCGCTGGAACCGGCTTTCGCCGCGCAGAGTCAACTGGCTGTTACCCATTGCCCCACACGGCGCCCGGCGCCCGTTTCTGGTGCCCAATTCCTCGCATCTGCCCTCTGCTGTGGCAGCTGCAGGCCAGGCGTGGCGCCGTGTCCGGCTGATCGGTAATGCATGGCGAGGCACGGGAATTGCTTTGTTTATTCGTTCCCTTCTTTCCGGGAGCCATGTGCCTTGCGCGTCTCAAAACAAGATCGGTAACCGACATGAGCCAGCCTCTGTTTTCTCCGTCCGGCCTTAGCCTGCCCCTGGCCAGCAATATCGGCGTGCTGTCCGCTGCCGCCAGCGGCCTGGGCCGCTTCATCGGCGACCAGGGAGGCGACATCGATCGCGTCTTCGGCCGCGCCGGCATCGACCCGGAACGCCTGCTGCATCCCACCCTGAGCCTGGCGCTGACCAATTACTGCCAGGTGCTGGAAGAAGCCGCGCGACAGTCGGGCTGTGACAACTTCGGGCTGCGCTACGGCGAGCAGTTCCGCCCGCGTGAGCTGGGCCTGCTGGGCTATGTCGGGCTGTGTTCCGAGACACTGGAAGACGCGCTGAAGAACTTCGCCGCCGCCTTCCCCTATCACCAGCACGACACGCTGATCCGCCTGGTGGATTGCGGCGAGTGCTATCGCTTCGACTACCAGGTCCGCCACGGCGCAATCCTCGACCGCCGCCAAGATGCCGAACTGACCTTGGGCATGGCGCTGAACCTGATGCGCCATGCGCTCGGCCCCGAATGGGCGCCGCGTGCGGTGAGCTTCGAGCACGCGCGGCCGGAGGGCTGGCAGGAACATGGCCGGGTGTTCGACGCGCCGGTGCTGTTCCAGCGTGGCTGCAACTCGATGCTGATTCCCAAGCGTGACCTCTATGGCCAGCAGATGCCCGAGCGCGACGCCAACCTGCTGTTCCTGGTGCAGGACGTGATCCGCCGCCTGGGCGAGCAGGGCGGCGCGCCCAATCTGGTGGAAGACGCCGGTACGCAGATTCGCCTGGCGCTGGCCGATGGTGAGCCTTCTCTGGAACTGATCGCCGAACAGCTGGAACTCACCACCGCGGGCTTGCAGCGCCGCCTGCGCGAGGCCGGGCTGAGCTTCAGTCAACTGGTGGAAAACACCCGCCGCGAGCTGGCGCTGCACTACCTGCGTCAGCCGCAACGGCCGATTTCAGAGCTGGCGCCGTTGCTCGGCTACTCCGAGACCAGCGCCTTCTCCCGCGCCTTCCGCCGCTGGTTCGGCGTGAGCCCGCGGCAGTGGCGCAGCGACGCAAGCTGAAATCCCCTGTGGGAGCGAGGGGAGGCGCCTAGCTCTTGCTCGCGAACGGATTGTCTGGCGGCTCAGGTGGCGGGCGGGTTCGCGAGCAAGCTCGCTCCTACAGGCTTCGCTTCGCGCTTGAACCTTGCGTAGGAGCGGACTTTGTCCGCGATCGATTCTCGACCACGCGGAGCCGGCCGGTTGCACATCGCGGACGGAGTCCGCTCCTACGAAAAACATTCGTCCGGCGCGCTTTTCAGGCATAAAAAAGCGCGGCCCGTGGGCCGCGCAAAGATCGATTCGGGGAGATCGCCCGGCGAGCCGGGCGGGGTCAATCAGCAGCGCGCAATCAGAAGAAGCCCAGCGGGTTGATGTCGTAGCTCACCAGCAGGTTCTTGGTCTGCTGGTAGTGGTCGAGCATCATCTTGTGGGTCTCGCGGCCCACGCCGGATTTCTTGTAGCCACCGAAGGCGGCGTGCGCCGGGTACAGGTGGTAGCAGTTGGTCCACACGCGACCGGCCTTGATGCCGCGGCCCATGCGATACGCGCGGTTGATGTCGCGGGTCCAGACGCCGGCGCCCAGGCCGTACTCGGTGTCATTGGCGATGGCCAGTGCTTCGGCTTCGTCCTTGAAGGTGGTCACACCGACCACCGGCCCGAAGATTTCCTCCTGGAACACGCGCATCTTGTTGCTGCCCTTGAGCAGCGTCGGCTGGATGTAATAGCCGGTGGACAGGTTGCCATCGAGCTTCTCGATCGAGCCGCCGACCAGGATCTGCGCGCCTTCCTGCTGGGCGATGTCGAGGTAGGAGAGGATCTTCTCGTACTGCTGCTGCGAGGCCTGGGCGCCGACCATGGTGTCGGTATCCAGCGGGTCGCCGCGCTTGATCGCCTTCACCTTCTTCATCACCACGTCCATGAACTGCGGGTAGATGGACTCCTGCACCAGCGCGCGGGACGGGCAGGTGCACACCTCGCCCTGGTTGAAGAAGGCCAGCACCAGGCCTTCGGCGGCCTTCTCGATGAAGGTGGGCTCGGCCTGCATGATGTCTTCGAAGTAGATGTTCGGGCTCTTGCCGCCCAGTTCCACGGTGGACGGGATGATGTTCTCCGCGGCGCACTTGAGGATGTGCGAGCCCACCGGGGTCGAGCCGGTGAAGGCGATCTTGGCGATGCGCTTGCTGGTGGCCAGCGCCTCGCCGGCCTCCTTGCCGAAGCCCTGGACGACGTTAAGCACGCCCTTGGGCAGCAGGTCGCCGATCAGTTCCATCAGCACGCAGATGCCCAGCGGGGTCTGCTCGGCTGGCTTGAGTACGATGCAGTTGCCGGCGGCCAGGGCCGGGGCGAGTTTCCACGCGGCCATCAGCAGCGGGAAGTTCCACGGGATGATCTGCCCGACCACGCCCAGCGGCTCGTGGATGTGGTACGCGACGGTGCTGTCGTTGATCTCGGCGGCGCTGCCTTCCTGGGCGCGGATGCAGCCGGCGAAGTAGCGGAAGTGGTCAGCAGCCAGCGGGATGTCGGCGTTGAGGGTTTCGCGCACCGGCTTGCCGTTGTCCCAGGTTTCGGTGACCGCCAGCAGTTCCAGGTTCTGTTCGATACGGTCGGCGATCTTCAGCAGCACCAGCGAGCGGTCCTGCACCGAGGTGCGGCCCCAGGCGTCGGCCGCGGCATGGGCGGCGTCCAGCGCCTTGTCGATGTCGGAGGCGTCAGAGCGGGGGAATTCGGCGATGGGCTGGCCATTCACCGGCGAGGTGTTGGTGAAGTACTGACCCTTCACCGGCGGGACGAACTCGCCGCCGATGTAGTTGCCGTAGCGCGCCTTGAACGAAACGATGGCGCCTTCGCTACCGGGATGGGCATAACGCATGGTCGGATCTCCTGGGTCTTGTGCTTGTTGGGGAGGACGTTGAACAAGCGTAGAGCAAGGGCCGGGCCATGCCAGTGAAAGCCGCGCGCCGCTTGGGTTGCGGCGAATCGAGCCGGGCGCCGGAAATCGCCCTGTAACGCCCCTGGCACAGGGCTGGGTGACACTTTGTCCCGTATTCGTGACAGTCGTGACCTGACGGTCGGACAGGCGTTGCATTGGGTTGGCGCGTGGGGGATGCTGTCCTGCGTTCTGTCGAATTGTCTGACAACACTTCGTCGGAAGCCGGGGCTGCCTCCCCGTCCCCCAAGCGGAGAACAACAAGAATGCGCGCCAACGATTTGAGCCGCCACGCCCGCCAGGTCATGACCGTGGCCGAGGGCAAGGCCCGCGCCGGAGCACCCGGTGCGGACCCGTCGATCGCCCGCTCCTGGATGCGCTGCCTGGAGCAGTACCACCTCGACCCGGCGCAACCCATGGCGCCGACGGTGCTGGAACATGCGCGCATGCTCGAAGTCCGCGAGCACCATCGCCAGGTGCTGGAAATCGCCAGCGGCGAGATGAACAGCCTGCACCAGCAGCTCTCCGGTGCCGGCCATGCGGTGCTGCTCACGGACTCCCGTGGCGTCATTCTCAATTGCGTGAGCGAAGCCGCCGAGCGCCGCACTTTCGAGCAGGCCGGGCTGTGGCTCGGCGCCGACTGGAGCGAGGCGCGCGAGGGCACCAACGGCATCGGTACCTGCCTGGTGGAACGCCAGGCGCTGACCATCCACCAGGACGAACATTTCCGCAGCCGCCACACCGGGCTGACCTGCTCGGCCAGCCCGGTGTTCGACCCGCAGGGCGAACTGCTGGCGGTGCTCGACGTTTCCTCCGCGCGCCGCGACGTGTCGCGGCAGAGCCAGTTCCACACCATGGCGCTGGTCAACCTGTCGGCCAAGGCCATCGAGAGCTGCTACTTCCTGCGGCATTTCGAGGACCAGTGGCTGCTGCGCTTCCACCTGCAACCCGACGGCCTCGGCCTGTTCAGCGAAGGCCTGCTGGCCTTCGGCGCTGACGGGCGAATCCGCGCGGCGAACCAGAGCGCGATCAACCTGCTCGGCAGCCGCCGCGACAGCCTCATTGGTCGCTCCCTGGAGCAATTCTTCGATTGCCGGCTGGACGACCTGTTCAGCCGCGCGGACCCGCAGCCCAATGCCAGTTGGCCGCTGCGCACCCACGCAGGCCGCACTCTCTATGCGCTGCTGCGCGGCCAGCGTCCCATCGCCGCCGCGCCGGTGCTGCCGCGTGTGCCGCTGGCGAAAGGGCTGTGCATCGACGATCCACAACTGGCCCATGATTTCCGCCGGGCGCTGAAGGTCTACGCCCACGACGTGCCGCTGTTGCTGCAGGGCGAGACCGGCACCGGCAAGGAAGCTTTCGCCCGCGCCGTGCACCTGGGCGGCGAGCGTGCCGGCAAGGCTTTCGTCGCGCTGAACTGCGCGGCGATCCCTGAGACGCTGATCGAGAGCGAACTGTTCGGCTACCGCGGCGGCAGCTTCACCGGCGCCCGCAAGGAAGGCATGCGCGGAAAGCTGCAGCAGGCCGACGGCGGCACGCTGTTCCTCGACGAGATCGGCGACATGCCGCTGGCGTTGCAGACACGCCTGCTGCGCGTGCTGGAAGAGCGCCAGGTGGTGCCCATCGGCGGTGAGCCGCAGGATGTGGATATCCGCCTGATCAGCGCCAGCCACCGTGACCTGGAAGCGCTGGTGGCCGCCGGTCAGTTCCGTGAAGACCTCTACTATCGCCTCAACGGTTTGGTCGTCGCATTGCCGCCGCTGCGCGAGCGCGAAGACCGCGGTGCGTTGCTCGATCACCTGCTGGCCGAGGAGAGCAAGGGCCGCGCGGTGCGGCTGGACGACGACGTGCGCCGGCACCTGCTGGACTTTCCCTGGCCGGGCAACGTGCGCCAGCTGCGCAATGTGCTGCGCACGCTCTGTGCGTTGTGCGATGGCGGGCGGGTTCAGATGGCCGACTTGCCACCGGACCTGCGCCGCACTTCGTCTCCCGCCGTTGTTGCGATACCGGTGAGCGAGGAGGGCAGCGACACCCTCGGCGCCGCCGAGCGCGACGCACTGCTGGCTGTGTTGGAAGCGCAGCGCTGGCACGTCAGCCGCGCCGCGCAGCAACTGGGCATCAGCCGCAACACCCTGTACCGCAAGC